>CALCEL010000085.1 GCA_937900485.1 uncultured Prevotellaceae bacterium | reverse complement strand
AATATCTTACCAATTGTTCTTTTACCATTGCCATCAGCTGGCATTGCAGCAGGGTAGCCTTTGAGTTCAGCAATTGTGCTGAAGTGGTACGCAAGTCGATAGCCGTGCTCAACCCTTCTTCAAATTGGCGTTTCGTCAGTTGATAGGCGATGCTGTCGGCTTCTACTTTCTCCACCATCTGCACTGTCTGTTTCAGATAGCCTTGCCAGTCCTGCCAAGCCTCACGACTGAGTTTCTCCAACTCCAGCTGTTTCTGCTTGTATGTCTCCTGGGCAATACGATAGTTGTTCTTGGCCTTCCGTATGCTCGTAATGGTCTGCAGGCGATTGAATAGGGGAATGCTCAAGGTGGCACCCACATACTCGCCCATATTGTTCTTGAACTGATTGCTGAATGACTCTCCAACATCGGAATGAAGCGTATGATAGTAAGTGGTGTTCAGACCCGCACTCAACGAGAGAGATGGACAAAAGGCTGCGCGGGCCTGATGCCACTCATGTTTGCTGGCTTGCACTTGATATTTGGCAGCCTGTAGTTCCGGATTCAATTCTTGTACGAGTCCCAGTCCGTACGTTGCGGACTCTGAGTTCGTACCTGACGGACTTAGAGTTCGCACGTTACGGACTGACAGCAACAACGTATCCTGCATGGGGAAAGCCATCGTCTTCTTCAGTTCCAGCATGGCCGATGCATAGAGATTCTGCTGGCGGGTCAGCTCATAGTCGGCTTCTGCTTTCTGTGATTCTACCTGAGCCACATCAGCAGCACTCTTGCGTCCCACCTCTTCCAACAGGCGTATCTGTTTCAGTAATAGTTCTGTTTCCTGCACTTTCTCGTCAGCCATCTTGACCAAACCTTCGTAATAGGCAACATTGGTGTAAGCTTGCAGGACATTCAATGCGGTCTGATCCTGCTTCTGGCGCAAGCTGGCTCGCCCCATCAATGTACTGGCCCCGGCGGCTTTCAAAGCATGAATGCGGCTGAAGCCATCGAAGACAGGTAGTGAGGCATATAACGAGTAGCCATTATAGAAGGTGCTCACATCGGTATAGCCGTTTGTCTCAGGGTCGATGGCACGTCCGAAGTTGTACTGGGCACCGATGCTGGCATCCACAGAAGGCAGGAATCGTCCGATGGCTCCAGTCTTGCTGGCCTTGTAGTTGTCAAGTTCCAGCTCTGCACGCTTCACTTCGTGGTTATGCTCCACAGCGTACTGCATACACTGCTGCATGGACCAATCGCCCTGAGCCAGTGACTGTCCGGCTGTAAACACAAGGAGGATTATCAATGCTTGTTTCATACTCAATTCTTGTTTTCGCTGATGCTAAGTTAGATGTCTATTTCATACTCTTCAAGCATTTTAGGTTGCCTGGATGCAGATCGTCTATTTTTAATACACCCCTTTGTATGATTTTTAGACGGAAAGTAGTAACTTTGAACCCATGAACAAGTACGGAACCATACTTATCGTAGATGACAATGCTTCAATTCTGACAGCGATGCACTATCTGCTGGATGATACTTTCGAGCGCGTACTGACCACTACCCAGCCCGAAGAAATCCTGAAGTTGATGGCTCAGCAGCCCGTCGACTTAGTTCTGCTCGACATGAACTTTACGCTTGGTGTCAACAATGGCAACGAAGGTCTGTTCTGGCTTCGAACCATCCGTAAGCAGCATCCGCAGACGCCAGTCGTATTGCTGACTGCATACGCCGATGTCAATCTGGCTGTAAAGGGATTGAAGAACGGAGCAGCCGACTTCATCACCAAGCCGTGGGACAATGATGAACTGGTACGCAAGCTGAAGGATGTGCTCGATATGCAGAACGAAATCATCAGCCTCGATGAGATGGAAAAGGAACACATCCGTCGTACCATCGACCATTGTCACGGCAATCTCACTCAGGCTGCAGAACTTCTTGGAATTACCCGACAGACGCTCTACAATAAGATGAAACGGCTATGATGTGGCTTCTTATAATAATAGGTATCGTGTGCGTAGTTCTGCTGATTGCATTTATTCGCCATCAGCGGAAACTTCGTCTTCGTGCCCATCTGATGCAGGAGGCCATTAGTAATCGTGACTTCACCTTCCGTATGCCTACACACGGCCTGCTGCCTGGCGAACGCGCCATGCAGGAAACGCTGAATCAGTTGGGTGAGACCATCCGTCAGCAGGTGAACCAGAACGAGGTGGAATCGTGGGAGCGGCTCACCCGTGTACTGACACACGAGATGACGAACGCAACAGCGCCCATCACCAGTATCAGCCAGTCATTGTTGAACCGTTCCGATGTAAAGGGTACGCCGCTTGAGGACGGCATCCGTGCCATCTTTGAAAATTCTCAACACATGAGTAACTTTGTGGTTAACTACCGGAAAATGTCTGAACTGGAGAAACCGGAAATGGGCGAAGTCACTCTGCGAACGATGATTGACGATATCAGCAAAGCCTATCCCCAATTGGCATGGGAAGTAAACGCCTCTCCTGATTTGAAAGTCAGTGCTGATGCAGGTATGTTACGCCAGGTATTGATGAACTTAGTAAAAAATGCCATCGAAGCCAATGCACAGAAGTTGCTCATAGATGTCCTTGAAGACTGTCTTCACGATAAACAAGTGAGTCTGTATATAGGTAACGATGGTCTTCCCATCCCTGCCGAAAATCGCCAGTCACTCTTTGTCCCTTTCTTCACCACCAAACGCAGCGGAAGCGGCATCGGACTGCCTCTGAGCCGACGTATGATGATACAGCAGGGAGGCATGCTGGACCTGGCGGAGAAACAGTCGACAGGATGCCACACGGGTTTTGTCATCACTATGATAACGGCAAGACAACAACAGTCGTAGACACGACGACAACAAGCTCTCGACCCATGACACCGGCATCATACGCCCTGGCATGAGTAGTTGAAAGCGGTGGAATAACGGACAATATGCAGTGTGACGAAATTTCCTATGCCTATTTTTGACAAAAAAATAGGTTAACTTACTGATAATCTTAACACAAGGTTTCTAAAAACCTTAGGTCTCTTTTTTGAAATTCTCAGGTTAGGTTGTAGCCAATATGCAGGTCTGCAGTTTTCAAAATCCTAACCTGAACTTTTCAACGTCCTAACCTGAGAATTTCAGACGCCGAATAAGACACGGGAAAATACCAGAAGTCATTTATTCTTTGTCTCGTGTCAACGAAAAAAGAGAAGTTTCGGACAATGAAAAGTGTGCGAAACGGTAAGGTGATTTTGAAAGTTGTGAAGCTGAAAATGACAGATGAAACATGGCACGGATAAGCGACATGTGAAACGGCTGGACACGAAGCATACGGATGAACGTACCGTGAT
Organism: uncultured Prevotellaceae bacterium; assembly: GCA_937900485.1. GTDB lineage: Bacteria > Bacteroidota > Bacteroidia > Bacteroidales > Bacteroidaceae > Minthosoma. Next base: position 8,470 of record CALCEL010000085.1, on the reverse strand, counting down.
AACAAGAAAAACGGAAAAGCAAGGTCATGACAAAAGAAAAGCGGCGGGCTGTCTGGCTCGCCGCTTTTTGTTTTTTCCGTGACTTGACGCTATGCGCATCCGCCTCTATCAATCGTTACGCTTACCGAGGAAACGCAGGAGATAAAGGAACAGATTGACGAAGTCAAGATAGAGTGACAACGCTGACAAGACAGCAAGTTTTTGTCCCCACTCGCCCGTGTCACCATTGGTAGCGAGCATATTCTTGATTTTCTGTGCGTCCCACGCTGTGAGGCCAGTGAAGATAATCACACCAGCCACTGAGATAATCAGCTCAAGAGTGGAGTTACCAAGGAAGATGTTGACGAGGGAAGCGATAATAACACCTATCAACGCCATCATCAGTATGCCGCCCATCTTTGTGAGATCAGTCTTCGTGAATGTTCCGATAAGCGCCATAACACAGAACATACCGGCTGTGACAAAGAACGTGGAGGCGATAGATGACATGGTGAAGACAACAAAGATGCTCGCCATCAACACTCCGTTGAGCACTGAGTATAAAGTGAACATGCCTGCGGCCACAGGGAACGACAGCTTCTCGATACGAGCGCTGAGAATAACAACAAGAGCCACCTCCGCAATCATCAAGCCATAGAACAAGATGGAGTTGGAGAATATGGCATACATCATAGACGGACTCGTGGCAACATAGTATGATGTGAGTCCTGTAACAGTCAAAGCTAATGTCATCCACAGGTATACCTTGCGGATAAGAGTCGAATAAGAGTCAAGAAATGATTGTCTCTCATAATTTGACGTGGTATAGTCACGAACGTAGGATTCCATAGTTACTTTCCTTTAATTAATCGTTTTTAATCATTATAATATTTTAGCACTGATGACGACGGACACCAAGATGCCGACGACGACATATCTCGACGGCATCGACCATCGATGCGGCAAAGATATATAATGTTTTATATTTTCTTCATATTTTCACTTTGTTTAACGAAGAAAAATGTATTTTTGTGCACAAACAGAACAAAAGACGAACTTATGGAATATATTGTACTTTCCAGACAGGACTGCATAGCGCGTACGGGCTCACCGTACATCAACATCAAAATCGCTAACGAGAAAGGCAACGAGACCATGTGCGTGTGGGACGTGGCGAAAACCGACCCTCCTTACGTCGGACAACTGGTCAACTTCATGAACATACGTGACGACCAGGGAAAGAAGTCCGCCAGAAAGATGGACATGGTACCTGGCTCCATGCCTACCAAGGAACATCCGCTCTACTCTCTCATTCCACGTCCTATCGAACGTGAGGCATGGGACAAGACCATCAACACCTTACTCGGCTTCTGCAAGGACCAGTCACTCATCGATTTCATAAGTCAAAACGCTGATGAGCTGTACCCACAGTACAGCAAATACCCGGCTGCCACTAGCGTGCACCACGCCTTCCCAGGTGGACTGCTCAACCATACTCACCAGATGCTTAACATGCTTGCCGGACTGTATCCCTGCTACCCATACCCTGACGACATCAAGATTGAACGTATCATCATCGGCATCTTGTTCCACGACTGGGGTAAGGTTTGCGAATATACTGAGGACGGCGAGCCGACAGAGAAGATGTACCTACTCGGACATATCTACATGTCCGCCAACTACCTCAACACGAAACTGAGAGAGGCAGGGATTGAGAAGAGGGAGACAAACCTCATCGTACACTGCATACTCGCACACCATGGCGAGATGGAGTATGGAAGCCCCGTCGTTCCTTGCATACCGGAGGCGCAAATCATCACATACCTCGACAACATATCAGCAAAGGCGGACGTGTTCAACACAACAGGGAACATGGAGAAGTCGTTCGCACTCGGAACGCACGTGGTGAAAAGCAACTGACAATAAAAAAGTATCTGCTGACAATAATATTAAGGGAAGCAACTTACAATAATAATAAGGGAAGGCGTCAACAATGCATGTGACGCCTTCCCTTATTCTCACACAAGCGGTAAGGTGAAGAGCGTTAGACTGCTCGGCAGCGACAGCCCTATCAAGTTCTCACAGGGTGTAGAGGGTCTGACAGTGACCATCCCGTCAGCTCATCCTAACGACATAGCACCAGTGTTCGCCATCGAGGTGGATGAGACACAGCAGACAGCGTACGAGTCTCTGCAAGACGCCATACACTCTCTGGAGGACTATGTCAACTACATGCGCGAAGAAGCCAGCTACATCAACACCGGTAAACTCAGCACGCTCTACCTGCCGACGATTCAGGAGGCTATCCTGAGCGCCAAGACAGTTTAGTCTGACGCCACAGACAAGGAGATCAACAAGACTCTTCAGTCTCTCATCAACGCCTACAACGACTTCATGGAGAACGGCACTAACAAAGGTGGCATGTTCGACAACAACTAAGAGCAAGACATCACAGAGAAGTATCTCATCGAGGCAGGCGACTTCACAAGACAGGGAGGAGGCGGTGAGCGCTTCGGTGACCCACTCTACTGGACCGTGGAGAACTATGACATACCATCTGCCACCGAGGGTGTGCGCAGAGGACTGGACAGCTACCCGGGACGTGACTGTCGGACCTTAGGTGTCTGGGGCGACAAGGGTAACGCTCCAGAGGAGTCCGACAACAGCAACGCCAGAGTGTACAAGACCGTGAGACTGGAAGCCGGCAAGTATTTCTTCGGAGGTATTTACAACGCTAACTATAACCTCGGTGACGATTACGTCTTCGTAACTGACAAACTGCTCAACACAGCTGCGGTTTGTGGACAGCGGGACGACACACATCGTTACTCTGGGCACACGGTATAGTAACAAAAAAAGACGTGGTTTCCCCCACGTCTTTTATCTTATCTTAATGACTGACATCACCAAATCTTCACACGCTTATCAGGCGCCACATAAAGAGGATCTCCTTCCTTGATGCCGAACGCATCATACCATGAGTCAATGAGCGGCAGGGCACCATTGACACGCCACTCGCCGAGAGAGTGAGGGTCGGAGTTAGTGCGGCGACGAATCTCCGCCTCAGTGATGTTCTGCGCCCAGACGCCAGCATAGGCGAGGAAGAAGCGCTGCTCTGGAGTGAGGTTGTTCTTCACCGGGAGCGGGTTCTGCTTGAGTGCGTTCTTGAAGGCTGTGAAGGCGAACTTCAGACCTCCGTGGTCGCCAAGGTTCTCACCGCAACAGAGGTCACCGTTACCGTTGAGATCTGGCAACACCTTGATGCCTGAGAAGAAATCCTTGATGACCTGAGCGCGTGCGTTATACTTATCGCCGTCACCGGCAGCCCACCAGTCGCGGAAGTTACCGTCTTTATCGAACTGTCGTCCCTGGTCGTCAAATCCGTGGCTCATCTCATGTCCTATGACCACACCGATGGCACCATAGTTGAATGCGTCGTCAGCCTCCATATCGAAAAACGGGTACTGAAGGATACCGGCAGGGAAACAGATCTCGTTGGTTGTCGGGTTATAATATGCGTTGACGGTCTGTGGTGTCATGAACCACTCTGTAGGGTCAACAGGCTTCTTCCACTTACGGTCGAGCATGTCCTTGTGAGCCCAACGACCGATGGCCTTATAGTTCTCGTAGAGTGACTTTTTCGGATCGATGTCGAGGTTACTGTAGTCACGCCACTTGTCAGGATAACCGATCTTGATGTCGAACGCATCGAGTTTTCTGTGCGCCGCAGCCTTTGTTGAGTCGCTCATCCACTCCTGTGCGTCGATACGCTCACCGAGAGCCTTCTGCAAGTTCTTCACAAGCTGAAGCATACGCTCTTTGTTGGCTGCAGGGAAATACTTCTCCACATAAAGTTGACCGACAGCCTCACCGAGGATACCGTTGACAGAAGAAACAGAACGTTTCCATCTTGGCTGTGGCTGCTTGGCGCCTCTCATCTTACGACCATAGAAGTCGAACACCTCTTCGTACATGGCGTCAGAGAGCATGCCGCCGGCGTTCGAGAGCACGTTCCACTGCATCCAGTCCTTCAGGACCTCAACGTCAGTGTCACGCAACACCTTCAGAGCCTCCTCGAGTGACTCAGGCTGACCCACGTCGATGAAGTCGATGTCAGTGTAGCCCAGCGCGCCGAAATAACCGTCCCAATCGAAACCGCTGAAACGGCTCTTGAACTCAGTGTACGACATTTTATGGTAGTTGCTGGCAGGATCACGCAGATCGGTGTTGCTCTTTCCGGCGAACGCCATGCGTGTCTCAATCTTGAGCACGTTGGCCATCTTCTTCTCAGCCTCTGCTTTCTTCTCTCCTGTCAACTCGAACATGTTGACGATGTGCTTCTTGTAACTCTCCAAAATGGATTTGTTGGCAGCATCGTCATTGACGTAGTAGTCACGCTCGATGCCGAAGCCGTCCTGCTGTATTGACAGGAGGTTCTCCTTTGAGTTCATCATGTCGGCACCTACGCCTGAGCTCCAAAGCTCACCGAAGCTGACACTCTCGACATTGAACTTATTGATGAGGTCGATGAGCTGAGCCGTAGTCTTCACCTTCTTGATACGACGAAGGTCGGCGAGTACCGGCTTAACACCATCTTTGTTCAGACGGACAGAATCCATGCGAAGGGCATAGAGGTCACCAATCTTCTGTGCTAATGAGCCACGTTTGTTATCCTGCGCTGAGAGCCCCTCAATAATCTCACGGATACGCTTGTTGTTCTCCTCTGCCACAATGTCGAAAGAACCGAAACGAGCGTACTCAGGACCCAATGGGTTATTCTTCATCCAAGAGCCGCAAGCGTAACGGTAGAAGTCTGTTCCCGGCTTGACACTCTGGTCCATATTCTCCAACTTAATGCCGATTGACTGCTGGGCATAAGTCGATGCTGCAATTGCCATAGACAAAACAGTAATCAATGTTCTTACTTTCATTTACAATTTTCTTTTATTACCTTAATTATATGCGGCAAATATACGTTTTTTCTTTTACACCTATTTAATAGTATAGGAAAGATTTTACACCGCATATCTGTGTTTAAGAATCACATTCTCAAACAATTTCTATACTTTTCGCTCCAAATTGACATTTTCTTTCATCTTTTAGTTTCAATCGGCGCCTAATCAAAAGCCGCGCGTAATGAAATACTCATTATCAAACTGCTTCACGCTTTTCACGCAATTGTCAATTTTTTTTACGACTGACGACCGCATCAGTCCATCTTACACATCTTGTAGCCAAGGGAACTCAGCTCTAAAGCGGCACCGACACGATATAGGGCGCGTAAGCTGCGGACGAAGACATAGAATGCTAACGGACTCTGTGGTTCCACGCTCTCATGTCTCATGATTCCGAGAATCTGGTAGGCACAGTCCTGCACGACTTTCTCCATCCTCTCATAGTCAGTTTCACTCAAACCGAGTATCTCGCCTCTAACGACCTCGTCCATATAGTCAAAACCGCGTTTATCACGCAGATGGACATAGATGTCACTCACCTTGGAGTAAAGCTCCCAGTCCACATCCCAATACCTCGCCACCGCCATGCCAAGGTACATGGACCACCCTAAGGATACGGCAGGATAGTCATTGAACTCACGTACCGCATCGGCGACATAGGTCTCCGCCATACTGTCCCACTTGTCAGTGATGTCCGGAGTCTCTGGCAACCTGCCATCGAGCAACTCCATAGATGTCAGCATACGCAGCAGATGCTTCACCACTCTCTCTTCATAATCATCAAGATATTCTTGTTGTTCCATATTCTAATGTATATCTAAAATTGACGTCTTTATGTTTTTGTTATCTATTACACATATTACATATACACAATAATCACGTCCTCAGTCTATACGGGATGAGTGGCATGGCGACTTGTCTCGCACTATTATCTCATGTCACATCAATTTGCGGGAGTTAAAAGACAAGCAGTGGCTGACACTCCGCACATCTCTCTTTAATGCCTAGGAAATGGACACGGAGCAACATTCTGAAACGAGCGGGACCGTTTTAAGACTGAAAACAAAAAAAAGACAAAGGAACGTCACCAGCATGTCGTTCCTCTGCCATTATGTCATGTCTGTTATAGATTCTTACTACGTTAACAAACGTACAAGCATCAGCTTTTCGTCTCAACAAAATCGACGTACACGCCCTCATCATCCTTGAACACCTTCTCTCCCGGCTTGTGACGCCTTGTGCTTGTCGAGCGATAGGTACCACCTGTCTGACTGCTACGAGAGGAGTTGGAGTAGTTACTCGCACTGCTGTTGGATGTCGTGGAATAATCCGTATTCTTATAACTATACCAGCCGCGCCTACTGTCCTTTTTCACCTCCTTGCCTGTAAGCACAGCCCATAAGTTGTGCAATCCACCGACAAAACGGCTGACCACCTCAACGGCAATGAACAGAGCGGTAGCGATAACTATCAAACAAAATACAAGCAGAAATACTATTATGTACATTATCCCTGTTTTTTAGAGTGAGTAACTAAGAACGAGCGAAGGGCACAACCTGCACGCACATTCCCTTATCTTTTACCCCTCACTTGGCAAATAAAGAGCCAGCAGGTTTGTTATGACATAAAGTCCTATACATGCCGCCAGACCTTTTGATATTGTCTGCCACATCGTACCTTCCAATCCTCCCATCACGGCACAAGAACCGAGAATCACCACACATGCGGCAAGGAAGATAAACTTTATCTTATTATCAGCCCATGACAGATTCTTGAACTTCAATGCGAACATAGGCACCTCACACACAAGAAGCCAGCAAGACAACACGACAAACGCCAAAAGGAAAGGGGCGTTGAAGTGAGGAGAGCAAAGGAAGTCTCTGCTGCTGGAGATGAGAGCGGCCCAGAATATGGCGTTGGCAGGTGTCGGCATTCCTATGAATCCGAGATGCTGACGCTCGTCAATATTGAACTTAGCGAGACGCAACGCTGAGAAGGCTGACATGAGAAAAGCGGTGAATGGCATGTAAGTGAAGAAAAACTTGTCATACATCACCTCTGGATAGCACACCTTTGTAAATAGGGTAAATATCATCGCTGACGGAGCAACACCAAAGGTGACACAGTCAGCCAATGAGTCCAACTCCACTCCCATCTTACCACTGACACCCAGTGAACGAGCTGCCAGACCGTCGAAGAAGTCGAACACTGCTCCGAGGACGATGAACAGGAACGCTGTGACATAGTTTGCGTGAAACGCCGCACCAGTAGCGATACAACCGCATATCAGGTTGCTGCACGTAATCATATTTGGTATATGCTTTTTCATTATTCTCTTTTTCTTTACATTTTACTAATACTCATCCGTACAATATTCTTCAATATATCTCTGTCACACGTACATGAACGCTCCGAGTTACATGTTTGTCGACACAACAGGGCGCGAGCATCAATGACGACTTACTTGAGCTCCGCGATAATCGTCTCGTCACCGACTGTCGCCTGTCCCATCTTGACTTTGACTTCCGTACCCAACGGCAAGTAGACATCAACACGTGAACCCAGCTTGATGAAGCCCATGTGGTCATCAATGAAACACTCATCACCCTCCTTGGCATAAGTGACAATACGTCTGGCCATGGCACCGGCAATCTGTCTCGCCATCACCTCCACGCCATGTGGAGTACGTATGACTACCATCGAACGTTCATTCTCAGTACTTGCTTTAGGAAGGTAAGCTTTCATGAAATTACCACTCTGATGAGCCACCTTAACCACTGTTCCCTCACAAGGAATCCAGTTTGCGTGAACGTTGGTCAGTGACATAAATATCGAGACCATGAGACGACGGTCATGGAAATACTCATTCTCATCAACCTCCTCGATTACCACCACATGTCCATCGGCAGGAGCCACGACAGTCTTGTTCGTAGGACCCTGAAACATTCTTATCGGACAACGGAAAAAATTAACTAACACACAGTATACTATAGTGAACACTGCGATTAACAAATAGCCGAACCAACCCAAAATGTCACGGAAATTCCAGGACAATCCACACACTACCACCCATACGAGTCCGGTAAGGATTAAAGTGTTCGTACCTTCATGATGTAACCTAATCTTGTTTCTTCGTTTGTTATGTATTAGCGGTTTATTACCTTCCATAGTTATATGCATATTTTTCGCGAAAGTACGAATTTAAATAAAATAAAGCAAATAAAAGTGCGTCCTTTCTAGACATCGGAAAAAAAATACTCGGAATCACAAAAAAAAAACGTCCTAAAATTTTGCTGACACAAAATAATCCCGTACATTTGCACCCGCATTCAGCCAGTAACGGATTGAACGCTGTTAGGATTGTGCTATGGTGTAATGGCTAGCACTAGAGTTTTTGGTTCTCTCAGCCCAGGTTCGAATCCTGGTAGCACAACACGAGAAGACTATAACATCTCGACATATTTGGACTTGTAGCTCAGTCGGTTAGAGCAACAGACTCATAATCTGGAGGTCGTAGGTTCAAGCCCTACCTGGTC
>CALCEL010000084.1 GCA_937900485.1 uncultured Prevotellaceae bacterium | reverse complement strand
TGCCAGCCCTAATTTTTTGATGGAGCTTTAATGTTTAGCGGACAGTAATATTTTTTATTATACCATGAGCATGGCAAAGACAGTATTTTTGCTGAACAGCAATATACGTCGGCATGTACGTTGACGCAAGCTGATTGTGCCGCACACAAAAAACGCAACGCTAATCACTGTAGCGTTGCGTTTTTATTTTCTTATCATGGTCGGCCACATACTGCTCCACTGACTCGTATCCGTATCATGCAGACATGTCACAGACCGCCAATCGAGGAAACGAATCACACAAGATTCTTATAGAGGTATCTCTTGATTGACTTCTTTGGTGTCTTCTCAAACTCCTTATTGTGTATTCTGATCTCACTGATCTGGCAGAACGACGGCAAGAGGCCGTTCAGTTCCTTGCGGTTGCGCTCCATAACCTTCATGACATCACCGTCTCCGAGTCCCATGTTCTCAGCCTCTGTCATATCAGGGTTAACCAGAGCAATCAGCTTCTCAGACTTCTGAAGCACGAGACTCTCATTGACCAGCAACATAGAGTTAAGCTTATCCTCTATCTCCTCCGGATAGACGTTCTGTCCGTTAGAACCGAGCAACATATTCTTGATACGTCCGAGAATGAAGAAGTGTCCGTCCTTACTCATCTTACCGAGGTCGCCAGTATGGAACCAGCCCTCCTCGTCGATGACCTCACGTGTAGCCTCCTCATTCTTATAATATCCCCTCATCACATTCAGTCCACGTGTCACAATCTCGCCCGCACCGGTCTTAGGGTCTGGATTGAGTATCTTCACCTCCATGTTTTTAGCTGCTGTACCGCAAGAACCAGGCACAAAATCTGTGTAGTCAGAATAAGTAATCATCGGTCCAGTCTCCGTCGTTCCATAACCTACGGTAACAGGAAAATTGATTTTCGTGAAGAAATTCTCGATTTCTCTGCTGAAGCTTGCTCCACCTATCATTATCTCATAGACGTTGCCTCCCATAATGTCCATCACCTGATTGTAGATTCTCTTCTTTATCTTACGTCCCACACCAGGAACCAGCATGAGGAGTCTCATACGCTTTGAGTCAATCAACGGGAATATCTGCTTACGTATAATCTTCTCAATGACCAGAGGCACAGAGACGATTATGCTTGGATGAATCTCGGTGAACGCATGCTGTATAACAGAAGGGCTCGGCAGTCTTGTAAGGAAATACAAGTGATTACCCATGCAGAACTGCATGAGGAACTCACAGCTCAGGCCATACATGTGGGCCATCGGCAATATGGCGAGCACGTCACTATTCTTCTTCAGCTTGCTGCCAATAGCCTCCATGAGGAAGTCCATGTTACTCCAAAGGACACGGAAAGGAAGCATCACACCCTTAGAGAATCCAGTCGTTCCGCTGGTGTAATTGATCATTGCCAAGTCCTCGAAGCTGTCCTTATAATAGTCCACGTTATCCTTGCTGAATCCGTTGGCATAGACACCGTCGAAGATCTCATCGATATTCTCTCTGGTCTTCTTTATCTCCTCATCCTCACAGGCAATCAGAGAGCAGTCTGGCAAAAAGAACGTGGCTTTCAACCCACTCATCATCTTAGTGTCAATGGTAGGAGCCACCACATCACCAAGAAACAGGAGTTTAGACTCTGAATGATTGACAATATTATATATCTGTTCCGGTTTGAACTCATTCTGTATAGGCACAACCACAGCACCATAGGTCACCGTGGCGAGGAAAGTACACGCCCACATGGAACTGTTACGTCCGCAAATAGCCACCCTGTCACCAACCTTCAGCCCACCCTTTTCAAATATAATATGAAGCTTTGCTATTCGACGAGCCACGACACCATACTGCAACGTTCTTCCCTTGTAGTCAGTAAGAGCGTTCCTCTCCCAATTCTCCTTGATAGTCGTCTCAAGGAGATTATTAAAACTTTGTTTGTTAGTCATCGCAAATCTTTTCAATTCGTGTTTGCAAAGATACGACATGAAAACTGACTGACAAAAAAAATAAATGCTGATTCTTTTATGTCAACACTTTTTACACGAAAAAATGAGCAGTCCGACCATCGAGTAAAAATATCAAGACTTAATTATGGTGTTTTTCCGGCACAAAAATCAACGTGAGGGGACACGCCAGACTCATTACATCACCGTCGCGTAAGTATCATCTCATGTACAGATATGAAACCTCCTTCCATATCACATCGTCATATCCGTAGACATCCTCCCAATACTCTACCTTACCGTCGCACGGATTAGGATAGGCGGTGAAATAAAAAATAAACAGAGGAACCTCCGGCGACACACTCAGATAATTCACCAGTCGGAACGGACGTTCATCATCCTCGTGTTTCTCCACATATTTCTCGCCTTTTTCTGTCAGAGGGTCCATATCCATGGACAACCTTATCTTGTCTATCATCCACTCATCGGCCGCAGGCAACAAGAAACAGGTAAGGTCGTATGGTCTCTCCACACGCACACACCCATGCGACAAAGTGCGATGCACATATTTAAATGCTCTCTTGTTATCCGTGTCATGAAGGTATATGCCATAGTCATTTGAGAAACGAAAGGCGACACGCCCTAACGAGTTACCGTCACCGCTTCTCTGGCCTATACGGATCTTGCCGGACTCCAGCTGAGCCACGGTCACCTTACCCGGTTCCAGTGTGTCACCAGTCAACTTATTAGTCATGAAATAGTTTCTGGACGCGAAATACGCAGAGTCACCAGCATGACGGAGGAAGTCACTTTTCACGATTGTCTGCGGAACGATCCACTCCGGGTTCACCTGCAAGTAACGTATGTCTGAAGACAATAAAGGCGTCTTACTCTTTTTCGCACCACAGCATATCCTCATTTGTGACACGGAATCCGGACACACGGTCCAAAGATGCAAAGAGGGGATGTTGACAAGCACGTGTCTGCTATTCGCCGCAGGTTGTCTCACTCGCCACCGGCATCGCTCTATGTTCACGAACAAGACACGACGTTTCGCACTATCCTCACACTCACGCAGCTGAGCATACAACGAACGACAGGCGTCGTTGACAGGCTTGGACTGTCTCATGTACGAGACACGGTCGTGTGTGTCAAGCATTCGAACAACATCTCGCACATCCATCTTTTCCAACTCATAGCCGAAAAGACGCGAGAAAACCTTGCCATCTGTGTCTGACTTGTACTCAAGAGTGTTGAATACCACGTCTGGCCTCATGAATCCGGTCCTTTGACCATAGCAATACGCCACATAGGCTCTCGAGAGATTATAGTCGAGACGAGCCATCACACGATTAATTCCCTTGCCGACTGAGTCGTAAGCCAAAGAACGTACCAGTTCTATATCATCGGAAATCTGAGGAAGACGGAAGAGTCCTGTGTCCAAGCCATTCTCCGGCAACGCCTCACGAAGGAAAAACAAGACGGAGTCCGCTTCCGGACTTAGTCCCATGTAAGAAAACCATACAGGTAAATCGGAGAAGGAACGTGAGTCTGTGTATCTCTTCTTAACCGTCATGTCAGACGGGAATACAGACTGGTCGGAGTCCAATGTCTCCATGATACAGCTTCGCATCATCGTCGTGTCAAAAAAAAACGAGTATCTTCTAAAAACCGACATTCCATCTCTGGTCGTCTCATGACCACGTCGACCACAAGACACAATCATCACACACATGAGAAATACAAGTGATATGGTATTCAGAGTTTTCATAACAAGATATTCACATATGCGAAGATAATGATTATCACACAAAAAACAAAACAAACACTCATGGTTTGTTTACTTCACGCAAATCTATCACCACGGACTTAACGTAATCCTTCATCCTATAGAAAAAATTTCCGTAATTATTCTGAGAGTCAGAGACAAGAAGCAACACCTGACGTCCGTCGCTCAGCGTCACGCTCGTGCACATCCCCTCGTAATTGGAGAGGTTACGACGAGTGACATTCAACTTTGTCTTAAAGGACGTCAACGGACTTTTTCTGAGAAAACCTTCCTCATCGACGTCATCGGGGCACACTCTGAATACGTTTGTTGTCACGTAGCTACCCAAATAACGACGGGCCACATGGAACTCGCGCTCCATGACAAGCAGCGAGCCATCAGACAACGCCGTCATGGCACTGACGCCAAAAGCGTAAGAACGTCCAGCTTTCCTCACCTTAGGGCACTCCGTCCTGTAAAGGCATTCGTTAGTCAACTCACAACTGACTGGACTAAAACCGAGCAGTCGCAGCACACAGCCTCGTCGGTTTGACGCATCAGACCTCTCTCCGTCACCACGAAGAGTGTGTTCTGTAACGGTCCACAGCAAAGTGTCATGTGGAGAGTAGCATAAAGACTCGAACCCATAGTTTCCATATATCATCCTCACGCCAAAACTCTCCGGCACGTCAAGCGAGCGTCCTGTAGCCTCGCCATCTCTGTAATACTCCTCAACACACTGACGCCCCTCATCACACACGAAAAAAGTGTTGAGAAACGGCACAAACGCCACGTCCTCAACATCCGTCACCTTTGTCCACCCACTCATCTTGCCCTTATACGAGACTTTGAGAACATCACCGTCCAAGGAATCGACATCAACAGTGATATTATAGAATGTCAATGTCCTGTCACAGTCGCTGACAAGCACATACTCATTATCTCTCACATGCGTTATTCCACTGTAATTGCCGCCCGGCACATTCCACTTAGCTACGTTTCTTTGTTTTCGCGTAAGCGCAGGGACAGAACCATTCTGAGCAAACAGAAAAGTACAGACAAGGAAAAAACATGAAAAGATGAACAGACTACCTCGTTTCATATTTCGTCTTAAGATATTCAAGGAACTCACTTATCGCCCTCTCCGCAGCTGCGGCGGTGTTTGTCTCCCTTCCTCTGTTATCATGCAGACACACAGAATGAATGTCGTCAACACACCCCCATCCTATCCATACCGTGCCTGATGCCTTACCGTCACCGCCCGTCCCCGTATATCCTGTAGACGCAATGGCATAATCGGAGCCGAGCAGTTCACATGCCCCCCTCACCATTTGTCGGACCACGGGCTCGCTGACCACGCCCATGTCATGTATCACGGACTCAGGCACACCGAGTAGTTTTATTTTCACATCATTCTGATATGCCGCCAAGCCCCCTCTGACATACTCGGAAGCACCGTCCACACTGGTCAATGAGGCAACGATACGTCCACTGGTACAACTCTCTGCCGTTGCCAACGTCATACCTTTCTCTCGCATTATCCTCAGGATCTCCTCGGCTATGACCCTGTCTGTTTTTGTCGCATTCATTACAATAGGATTATACTCATTACACACTACTTTATACAAACAACGCTCATCTGTTGCTCTTGGTGTACTCACTTGGCGAGCGTCCGTAGGCAGCCTTGAAACTCGAAGAGAACGTGCTCAACGACTTGAATCCGGTAGCGGTACACACACTTGTTATGTCAAGATTCTTTTCCGACAACAGTCTCGCCGCCTCCTTGAGCCTCACGCTCTTCAAGAAGTCTCGAGGGGACTGTCCCGTCAGTTCCTTCATCTTTCTGTAGAAGTGCACGCGACTTATACCGACCTTGTCAGCCACTATCTCAACACTCAGTTCTGGATCATCCATGTTATCGTTTATAACCTTTATGACGCGGTTGAGCAGAATCTCATCAGGAGACAACAAATCACGCTTCTCAATCTGTTTATCCACCTTGTCGTCGGAAGCATATTTTCCTTGCAAGAGCAGACGTGTGTTCAAGACATTCAGAGCCGTTGAGCGCAGCACATCTATATTAAACGGTTTGGTGACGTACGCGTCGGCTCCATTATCCGTTCCCTTTATGCGATCGGCGTCATCACTCAGGGCTGTGATCAGTATGACAGGAATATGACTCGTGTTGAAGTTATGTTTTATCTTACTGCACAAGGTGATGCCGTCCATGACTGGCATCATGACATCACTAATCACCAAATCCACCTTATCCGGGTTCTTAACCACATAGTCCCAACCTTCCTGTCCGTCACCGAACTCAGTAACATTCATATCGGCAGACAGCTCCGCATGAACGTATGAACGTATCGTTGCGTCGTCCTCCACCACGATCACATTTCTGTGTCTCAGTCCTTTTGTCTTTTCCGTATTGGATGATGGCGAAGGAGCTTCCAAGGCTTCACTGCTTACAGACGTCACAAACTCTTGTGACACGTTGCTGACTTGCGTCTCTCCGAAAGGTAATGAAACAACAAAGACGGCGCCATGTCCCTGAGGATTGTCCTCGACTCTTATTTCGCCCTCAAACAAACGCACGATAAGGTACGTGAGGTTCAGTCCTATACCCGTACCGATATAACCATTTTGATGGCTACCGGAATAGAAACGCTCGAATATTCTCTTCTTCTCCGCGTCTGACACGCCATTACCCGAGTCCGTAACCTTAATCAACATCTTGTCACCCTCAAATTCTAATGACAGGTCAATCTCTCCGCCGTCAGGAGTGAACTTAAACGCATTACCGAGCAAGTTCATAAGAATCTTGTCCAGGTTCTCCGGGTCAGTCATCACATAACGGGAGTCAGAAGAGTGCGTGTATGTGAATGACATGTGTCGGGACTGAGCATTGACGACAAAGACATCATAGATGTTCTGTATGTAATCGACAACGTCGAGTGCCTTATAATCAAGTTTATACTGTCCCTTCTCAATCTTCCTCACGTCCATCATCTGATTTATCAGGCGCATTATACGCTTGGCGTTCTGATGGATAAGACTATAGTTATGCTGATGGAACTCATCAGAGTCTGTAGACATAAGTTTCTCCAGCGGTGCGAATATGAGCGTCATCGGAGTACGTATCTCATGACTGATATTCATGAAGAACTGTATTCTCGCCTCATTCATCTCCTCCTCCTTCTTATGCTTGGCAAGAAGTCTCTTAGCGTGTATACGTCTCATCGCCTGAGAATAAGCCAGCCAAGCCACGCAGAAGAAAATCAACAGGTACACGCAGCAAGCCCAGACTGAGGAGTACCATGGTGAGTGCACGACCACCACAATCCGTCTCTCCTCAGATAATGACTGGTTACATCTGGCGCGCAGCCTCAACGTGTGCTCTCCAGTTTTGAGATAAGAAACAGAGATGCTGTTGGACTGTATGTTCTGTGACGTCCATTCATGTCCGTCGATACTATATTCATATATGACACTATGATTACCCACACCATCCGCCACCATTTCCAGTGTGAAGTGGTTATCGCTATATGCCAGGTTGACACGTTCCGCGTCATCTATGTTAGACGACAGAATAGAGTTATAGCCCGACTCATCGCCCTTGTACACACGTTTTCCTGACACGTAAAGATCGACGAGACGAAGTTTGAAGTCTTTGTTTGGAGTGTAGTTGCTGACCTTATTGTCCTCGAAATAATTCAGTCCCGATATACCGCCGAAATACAGCGTCTCACCCAACCGCATGGAAGTCCTGACACCGAACTCATTATCCTGCAGTCCATCCTCGGCAAAGAAATTATTGAATGTGCCGGATTTCCAGTCGAGACGTGACAATCCGTTGTCTGTGCTCAGCCACACACATCCGTCACACATCTCAATACTGTTCACCACATTATTTGACAATCCCTTATCAACATCATAATGACTCTCGACCTCAAACTTGTCATTGATGACGTAAAGCCCCTTGTTTGTGGCCACTAAAATCTTATTGTCGTGGAACACAATATCATTGATGTACGTTGAGCTCAGCACCTTCTTCTTCAGTGTCAATGACATATCAGCGCTTATTCGATAGACCTCCAATGCGTCGGACAGTCCCACATACAACATATTATCCCTTGTCTGCAGACAAGAGATATAGACGTTACCTATCTTGCCATGCCCTTTGTCATGCGACGAGACATAGTTAATCATCTCTCTTGTGACGGGATTATAGTGGTAGACGCCGTTGCTGAGTGTAGCTATCCATACACCCCCCGCACCGTCTTTCTTTATGTCGAACACATGAGGGACATACCTTTCCACCTTACTGATACGATGAGTCTTGGAATCCATTATCCTCAGCCCCTCCGCATACGATCCGAGCCATATCCTGCCGTTCTCATCGTCAGTACATATAGCGTTAATCGTCGACGGCATATTCTCCGTCACTGACGGTGACCAGTTGAAGCTCGCAGTGCCGTCTGCCGTCATTTTCGACAGTCCGCAATTATCCGTGGCTATCCATATCTCGCCATCACTGGCTGGAGACATTGCCGTGACGGAGTTCGCTCCTATACTGTTTTTCGTGATTGACAGTTTTCCCACATACTCGAAAGGAGACTGATATATAGGCTTACGGATCACACCTTTCCAGTAAACGCCGATCCAGATATTACCATAACTGTCACACAGCACATCCTTAATGTTTGAGTTGACCAAATTAAACTCCGTGGAATGTATTGTGGTCTGTGACACCACACCGCTGTTTTCATCATACACCTTCAATCCGCCACCGTCGGAACAGACAAACACACGTCCGTCGGACCACGGAGATATGGACCATATATTAAAGACGCTCTTATCGTCACCGACTCTCACCAGTCGCATCTTGTCCCTTTCCAGTTCATACAGTCCTTCAGTGAAGCTGCAGACAAAAAGCCTGCCGGAGGAACTCTCACACATGTTTCTGAAGTTTCCCACGTCACCGACCTTAACTATTTTGTCACGTACCTTTTTAAATAGGTGTCCATCACTGGATATCACCCACACTGTGCCGTAACGGTCCTCATACACCTGAATAGGTGACATATCGTCATCTGTGTTGAACTCACGAGTAATCTTTGCCACGAAATTTCTGTCACCTTTTTTCTCCACACGGGCCACGCCCTCGCCACCAATACATGCATATATTTTTCCGGAGCGCAGACGTACCATATTGATGACGTGAGTCGGGACCAGCTTGCCGCTCAGGTCATAACATCTCACATTCTTGAACTCATCACGGTCATAGTCATACACCTGCAGTCCTGCGTCCGTACCCACAAACAGATGTTGCCGGTCATACTCAAACACACATGTGGTAATGTCATGAAGCAATGAAGTACTATCCTTCGCGGAATGTCTATACACATTCATCTTCACTCCGTCAAAACGGTTCAGTCCGTTTCTCGTAGTAATCCAAATATTATGTCTGCTATCCTCATATAAAGTCTGTATCTGGCTGTTTGACAATCCTCGTGAAGAATTGTATATCGTAGCGTCTTGTGCGAGCGACAAAGCGGACACACAAAAAAACAGAACCAAATATAATAGACTAACCTTCTTCATCTTAACTATTTATCGTATTGAGTTTAGTTTTTCTCTTGACGGACACTCATAGTTAGAGATGCCCAACCTCACATTCATCATCTCCTCGAGAGAGTGTACCGGCGGCTCCACACAGGCGGGCAACGGCATTCCGCTGAAAGTCTGGAAATATGACACGCAGGCGTCTTTCCACCACTCAGCGTCTCTGACCTGAATCTGCAGCTTATCCTTAATCTCTCTGTACACGGGTTCTGATACGTCAGTCTTCACTGAGCACCATTTACGTAACATCTCACGCGCTCTGTCCAGTCCGTCCTGGTATTTGCAACACATCTCATCCCACAGAGTCCTGCCACTACTACATATGTGAGTCCACGGGACATGGTGGAACCACAGAAGATATTTATCCGGGCACTCGTCCATATTCTTCACCAGAGCGGCAAAAGCTTCAGGATATTGAGACGTCGCATCGCTGCCCCCCTTGTCTGTCCTGTTAAATCCCACGCCGGCTGTATCAGCCCTATGATAATACACACACTGCCAGTCGGCTCGCTGTCCCGGGGTATTTTGCCACGGCTGTGGTCCATAATGGTGCCCCTCAGCAAAGATATGATGAAGTCCTAACGGCATCATATAACTCACCACCGTCTCACGGCTCATCATCATCATGTCGACAATGGTGCCTGTGGATGCGTTATCACGGCCAAAAGTCTGCTCGCACCACTCCGTCGCCACGTCCCTCACGTCCATCTCACTGTTCCATGCCAGACGGCCGAACGCATACCAGTTAGCCTGAGCGAAAGTGTTACCACAGAAGTCCGGCGAGTCACCGACATTTGCCACACCGGCAATAGCCTTTATCCTCTGTCTCGACATCATGTCAGAGTATGACGCATATCGTCTGACCTCATCGAAAAACTCACTCCACATCGTGCCGAGGTAACAGATATGGTTCGAGTGTCCGAGATACTCTTGCGTCACCTGTAACTCAGCCATGACCTGCGTGCGTCTCATGGCGCCGAACAACGGGTTGTACGGCTCACGAGGCTGGAAGTCTATAGGACCGTTCTTCACTTGAATGACCACATTATCGGCGAAGACGCCGTCGAGCCCCGCAAACTCATTATATGCCTGCTTGGCCCTGTCAGCATCGTTGGGACTGTATACGAAAGCCCTCCACATGACCACACCTCCGTATGGACGCAGACAGTCCGCCAACATATTAGCACCGTCAGCATGTGTCCTGCCGTAATCCATAGGACCTGGCTGCCCCTCACTATTGGCCTTCACCAGAAAGCCTCCAAAGTCAGGAATAAGACGATACACCTCGCGTGACTTGTCACGCCACCATTTCCTCACACTCACAGACATAGGGTCTGCGTCTGCCGTTCCGCCTAAGATCATTGGACTGGAGAAATTGACAGACAGATAGACACGTATACCATACTGACGCATGACGTCCGCAAAGTCCCTCACCTTCATCAGCACATCACTCCTAAGCACATCAGGTGAAGCATTGACATTGTTCAGCACAACACCGTTTATTCCCAAAGAGGCGTTAGCGCGACAATATTGTCTCAGGTGTCTTAACATCTTATCAGACACGCCACCACCTAACGGAAAAATGCTCTTACCCGCGTAGCCGCGCTCAACCGTACCATCCATATTGTCCCAGTGATTGAGAATCCTCAGGTCATGCTGTGGTTCCTCAATGACTACGGTATCTCGACACCTGTTCAACGCTCCCAAACTCTCCAGCCTCGCGAAATGATAGACACCATACAGCAGACCTTGGTCAGAAGGAGAATTGATGACCACCTCATTGTCCTTGACACATATCTTGAACGCATCTCTTCTCATGCCAGACATCTTTCTCCTCTCCAATGTCACATGTACATCACCCGGACATAAAGTTCTCACCTCACTCATAGCCACGTCAGTCACTGCAGACGGTCTGGACGTTAGCGACACGGACGCCCCCGCACCATACACCGTTCTCAACCACAAAGCCGAGTCTCTGGTTTCGGAAAAAACCTCAGCGACACATACAAACAAGGCGAATAAAACGACAAAACTCTTTTTCATTTAGTATTACATTTTCTTTGTGTAAAGTTATGGAATGTTTTTTAATTGAATGGCACCACATGTAACATTTTTTTGCCCAGCCGTTAACTCATCAACCTCACTCACTAATTATCACCGACATACCATAGTAACACCATACGAGAATTATCATAAACACATGAACACACCTTATTAGTATCTTCTGTAAGCATACTAATCACCATCCCGTGTGACCTGTCAGTCTGTGTGACTGATGCCATGCAGAAGACGACAAAAACACCACCTTACGTCGTACCAAATCACCTTACCATTTCGCACATTTTTCATTGTCCGAAACTCCCCTTTTTTCGTTGACACGAGACAATGAAAAAATGACTTCCGGAATTTTCCCGTGCCTTATTCGGCCGCTGAAAATCTTAGGTTAGGACGTTGAAAAGTTCAGGTTAGGAT
>CALCEL010000083.1 GCA_937900485.1 uncultured Prevotellaceae bacterium | reverse complement strand
CCTCCGCTTCAGAGATTCTCTCTGGTGCTATCCAGGATAACGATAGGGGAGTGGTAGTCGGTCGCCGAACCTTTGGTAAGGGACTTGTACAGCGTGCCCTGCCGCTTCCTGATGGTTCTGAGATACGTTTGACCATAGCACATTACTACAGCCCTGTCGGTCGTTGCTTTCAAAAACCTTACAAGAAAGGTGATAAGAAGTCATACGACAATGACATGCTCGACAGACTGAATAGTGGTGAACTGACTAATCTCGACAGTATTCATTTCCCTGATACACTTAAATTTCTTACCAAGAAAGGACGTACGGTATATGGCGGTGGTGGTGTCATGCCTGATGTTTACATTCCTCTTGACACAACCCGTTACTCACGTTTCCATCGAGAGCTTATAGCCCACAATTGTTTTGTGGAAACCACCTTACGCTATCTTGACCTCAATAGAAAGCGTTTGATTAAACTTTACAACATAGAAAGCTATAAGAAAAGCCGCGGTCGCTTAAATGAGGAAAAGAACGTTGTTATAGATAATAGTGGCTTTTTGCGTTTTAAGGACGATTTCGATGTTTCTGATGATATTATAGCTCTTTTGCTTGAAAAGGCCACAGAGGCCAAAATTACATACACTGATAGTGTGTTGAACGCTTCTCTCCCTATGATAAAAGTTCAACTTAAGGCTTTATTAGCTCGTGACCTCTGGGATATGAGTGAATATTTTCAGATTATGAACCCATATAGTGATATCTATATGGCAGGTTTGAAAGCATTAAAAGATAATTAATTTTATTTTCTTGCCTTATGATTACTTACAATGTTGATGGCGTTAAGATGCCTAAGATTAAGAAGAGAGAGGTCTCATCTTGGATTAAGTCAGTAGCTGCCACTTATGGTAAAAAGGTGGGTGACATTGCTTACATTTTTTGTAACGATGATAAGATTCTTGAAGTGAATAAGCAGTATCTCAATCATGACTATTATACGGATATTATAACATTCGACTATAACAGTGACCTTGAGGAAATAGGTATCAAGAACACTATCTCAGGTGACTTGTTCATTAGCTTAGATACTGTATTATCCAACTCTGAGATTCAAAAATGCTCGTATGAGGATGAGCTTTATAGGGTCATCATTCATGGTATCTTACATCTCTGCGGCATCAATGATAAGGGACCTGGTGAGCGTGAGATAATGGAGGGTGAGGAGAATAAGGCTCTTACTTTACGACTTAACATGTGATTTTCGATTTTTAATCATTCTTGTTCCAAATATAAATCCGCAACGTCTATTATCTGACTTGCGGATTTTTTTGTTTACTACATTTATATTCATCGTTTTCAGCTTTCTCAGTTCTTTTCATTTATGCTTTTCGTCACTAAGATTAAGATGGAATAATGGACAATTTGGTTTGTTACCAAATTTCTTATGCCTATTATTTGTTTAAAAATGGTTAACTCCCTGATACTCTTAATACAAGATATTAAAAAACCTTTGGTCTTATTTTTGAAATTCTCAGGTTAGGATATAGTATATATACAGGTCTGAGAATTAAAAAATCCTAACCTGCACTTTTCATCGTCCTAACCTAAGATTTTCTGACGTCGAATAAGCCATATGAAAATTTCAGAAGTCATTTTTTCGTTGATATATGACAACGGATAAAGAGGAATTTTGAACAGCAAAAAAAGTGCGATAAGACAGTAACTTTTCTTTTTCTTTTAGTCTTTCACTCTTCTGTCTTCTTAAATTCTTTTCTTCCTTTTGAACGTTATATAAAATACTATCCGTAATGCTTCATACTGCATTATGGATAGATGCTTAACGTCTTTTGTTACTATTAGTTATGTCAGACCTTATGTTAGTGAGTTTACTCGTTTTGGCTTTGTGTTGACTGATTTCTAATTATTTGTGTTGATTTCCGAACTCTCTATCAGTGTGCCTCTAACCAGTTTTTGCCCCATCCTCCTTCTGCTATGAGAGGTACAGACAGTTTGACGGTATTCTCCATTTCTTCCTTAACTAATTTCTCTATAATCTCCTTTTCCTCAGGTATCACAGAGAAGTTCAATTCGTCGTGAACCTGCAGTATCATCTTAGACTTTACTCCCATCTCCTCCATTTTGTGGTATATCCTGCTCATGGCAATCTTTATTATGTCCGCTGCTGAGCCTTGTATCGGTGAGTTAATAGCGTTTCTCTCCGCATATCCTCTGACGACGGCGTTTCTGGAGTTAATGTCGGGCAATTGGCATCTTCTTCCATACATTGTTTCTGTGTATCCCTCCTCCCTTGCCATGAAAATCGATTTCTCCATGTATTCCTTCACACCTGGATAGACGTTGAAATATTCGTCTATAAGCTGCTTTGCCTCCTGTCTGGTTATTCCTATCCTCTCTGCCAGTCCAAAGGCGCTGATGCCGTAAATAATACCGAAATTTGCGGTCTTAGCCTTACGTCTCATATCCGATGTTACGTCATTGATGTTTGTCTTGTATATTTTGGCAGCTGTGGCTTTGTGGATATCATGTCCACTGTTGAAGTCTTCTATCATGTTTTTGTCTTGACTGAGATGTGCCATTATCCTCAATTCAATCTGACTATAGTCACATGAGAAGAACAAGCATCCGTTCTCTGGTATGAATGCTTTTCTCACCTCCTTGCCGTTTTCGTCTCTGATAGGTATATTTTGCAGGTTCGGGTTGCTTGAGCTGAGTCGTCCTGTTGTGGTAACTGCTTGATTATATGACGTATGTATTCTACCTGTCTTTGGATTAATCAATTCAGGCAGTGCATCTATATATGTGCTAAGCAGTTTCTTATATCCTCTGTATTCCAGTATGAGTTCTATTATTTCATGTTTGCCTTTGAGACTGTTCAGCACTTCCTCTGACGTGACGTACTGTCCTGTTTTTGTCTTTTTTGCTTTGTCCGACAGCTTGAGTTTGTCGAATAGCAGCTCTCCAATCTGTTTTGGTGATGATATATTGATTTCTTCTCCTGCTATCTCCTTGATTTTCTCCTCAATGTCATTCATCTTTCTCGTGAATAGCTTAGATGTCTCTGACAATGACTCTTTGTCTATTGTCGCTCCGTTAATCTCCATTTTAGCTAAGACGGGTACGAGTGGCATTTCTATCTCCTTGAATAGTGACACCAACCCTTTTTCTTCTAACTGTGTTTTCAGCTTGTTCCACAGTCTAAGTGTTATGTCGGCATCCTCGGCTGCATACTCATATACTTCCTCTGGAGTAAGGTCTCTCATGTTTTTTTGTTTCTTTCCGCTGCCGATAAGCTCGTCGATGTGTATTGTCTTATAGTTAAGGTAAATCTCAGCCAGGTAGTCCATGTTGTGTCGGAGTTCAGGTGATATGAGATAGTGGGCAATCATCGTGTCGAATATTTCACCTTTAAGTGTCACCCCGTAACCTGCTAAAACGATTATGTCGTATTTTATGTTTTGACCGATCTTTTGTATTTCTGGATTTTCGTAAACGACTTTCAGTTTATTGATGATTTCCTGAGTTTTTTCTTTGTCATCTGGACATGCGACATAGTATGCCTCATTTTCATTGATGCTGAAGCTTAGTCCTACCAGTTCTGCCCTTGTTGGCTCAATATTTGTGGTCTCTGTATCTAAACTGATAAATTTTGAAGTCAATATTCTTGCAACTAATTCATCTATTCCGCTTTCACTATCAATAAGATAATACTTGTGAGTGTTTGTTTTTATCGTCTCTAGAGTGTTTATTTTTTCTGTTTCTTTATCCTCGTCTTGATTTTCTGAAAAAAAATCGTTGTTGAAAAGGTCGTTCATTTTGCTTTTTTTGCTTTCCGACGATTTTTTCTCACTCGTATTTTTGCTATTGTTATTTTTTTTGTTTATGAGCGTCTTGAATTCTAATTCCTCAAAAATTTTTATTATCTCCTCCTCGTTCGCTTCTTTCATTCTGAGTGATTCGAGTTCGATGTCTATTGGAACGTTGGTTTTTATCTCCGCGAGTATTTTTGAGATTTTTATGTCTTCGATATGTTCCTCCACTTTTTTCCTCAACGCTCCTTTTAGTTCTGAAGCATGGCTTATGATGTTTTCCGTGTTACCATATTCCTTCACTAATTTTTGAGCTGTCTTTTCTCCGACACCTGGGCATCCTGGAAAATTATCCGCCGTGTCACCCATGAGTGCGAGTATCTCCATCACTTGTTTTGTGTCATCGATGTCATACTTCTCTTTTATCTCTTTTTCTCCTAATACGTCGAAGCCGCCATCGTGTCTCGGTTTGTACATGACGACATTGTTTCTGACTAACTGTCCGTAGTCTTTGTCTGGTGTCATCATGTAAGTTATGATATTTTCTTTATCACTAAACTTCGTTGACAATGTACCTATTACATCGTCAGCCTCATAACCACTCATTTCAATGACTTGAATGTTATATGCCTCTAATATCTTCTTTATGATAGGTACAGCGAACTTTATTCCTTCCGGTGTTTCTTCTCTCTGTGCCTTGTATGCAGGGTAGAGCTCGTGTCTGAATGTGGGGCCATGTGGGTCAAATATCACACCGATATAGTCTGGTTTCTCCTTCCTTATCACCTCCTCCAAGGTATTGACAAATCCCAGTATGGCACTGGTATTTTGTCCTTTACTGTTGATTCTTGGATTTTTAATGAATCCATAGTATGCTCTGTATATTAAAGCGTAAGCATCAAGCAGAAATAATTTCTCCATCTTTATTCTTAATTTTTCTTCAAACTTACGAAAAATAATTAAATTTCTGTTTTGTTATGGTATTATTAACTAACTTTGTATACCAATTTAATTAGTATGGACGTTTTACAGGAAATCAAAAAACCCATTGATGTTTATTTGTCAGAATACCGTTGTGTGTTTGAGTCTTTTCTGGTAAATGACAATTCTCTTCTTAATTCTGCTCTTAAAACTGTTGCTTCAAGACAGGGTAAGATGATGCGTCCTATTCTTACCTTATTGGTTTCTAATCTATTATCTAAGGCTAATAGCAATTCTATTTATACAGCCGCTACTTTCGAGTTTTTCCATACTGCAAGTTTGTTGCACGATGACATCGTGGATGAGTCTGACCAGAGACGCGGCAATCCGTCTATCAATAGTCTTTTCGGTAATAAGGTGGCTGTGTTGGTCGGTGACTATCTCTTGGCTAACTCTCTTAAATGTGCTGCAAAGACTGGTTGCACGCGACTTGTGGACATTGTTTCTGAGGCTGCTCATAGACTTGCAGGAGGTGAGATTCTCCAGTTACAGAATGTTGGCAATGATATTTTCTCGGAAGATACTTATTTCGATATCATTAAGGGTAAAACTGCCGCTCTGTTTGCTGCTTGTTGTGAGGGTGGGGCACTTTCTGTTAATGCTGATGAGTCTGATATTGAGAAACTTAAATTGTTCGGCGAGTATATAGGTATTTGTTTTCAGATACGTGATGATATCTTCGACTATAATGATGATCCTGTTATCGGTAAGCCTACAGGTAATGATATGAAGGAGGGTAAGCTTACTCTCCCCGTTATCTATGTGATATTGAACTCAGGGGATGACAGTGTTTATAATCTTGCTCTTAAGGTTAGGTCAGGTGATGCCTCTGATTCTGATATTCAGTATCTTATATCTTACACTAAGGATAATGGTGGTATCTCCTATGCTCAAGATATAATGACGGAGTATGCTGAGAAAGCAAAAAGCTTGCTTAACGTTTATCCTGACTCGGATGTTAAGCAAGCTCTTTGTAGTTATGTCGACTTTGTGGTCGGTCGTAAATATTGATTCTTATTAGAAGAATTTGATTTCTTCGCCAAGTATTTCACTCAACAGTTTGTTGGCAACGGAGCTCGTTCCCAGTCTGAACATCGTATTGTTCAACCATTTCTCGCCTAATACTTCCTTTACTATGGTGTAATAGGTGAGGACGTCTTTGACTGTTTTCATACCACCTGCCGGCTTGAAACCGATCTGTATACCTGTCTCTTTGTAGTATTCTTTGATGGCATTACACATCACGTAAGCTGCTTCTGGTGTGGCTGCAGGCTCTAACTTGCCTGTTGATGTCTTTATGTAGTCAGCGCCTGAATACATTGCGAGTATTGACGCTTTCTTGATGTTGCTCGCAGTTGACAAACAGCCTGTCTCTAAGATTACTTTGAGCTTTCTGTCTCCACAAACGTCTTTGATCTCCTGTATCTCGTCAAATAATGACTCGTAGTCTCCACTTAGGAATTTACCTACTGGCTGCACGATGTCTATCTCTGTGGCTCCGTCTTTCAAAGCTAAAGCTACTTCAGCTATCTTTATCTCCTGGAAACTTTGACTTGATGGGAAACAAGCTGCTACACATGCGATCTCAACGTTCTCGTTCTCTAATGTCTCGTGACATATCTTGGCGAAGTTAGGGTATACACATACAGTGGCAACGTTGCCTAATTCTGGATAACAGTCATCAAATTTGTTGACTTTCTCCACGAATTTCAGCACGCTCTCTTCACTGTCTGTAGTCTTGAGTGTTGTAAGCTCCACGCTGTTGAAGCAAAACTGTTTTACTTCTTTGGTGTTGTTCTCCTCTAGATGCTTCGCAAGAAGTGTGTTTACCTCTTCTTTTATTACCTCATCATTAAGCTCTGTATTGTACTTGCTTAATGCTTCCTCGTATTTGCTCATGCTCATAATTTATATTTTTTTATTAGTTATTCTCTGTTTTTTGTATCTATGCATATCGTGACTGGACCGTCATTTATCAGCTCTACCTTCATGTCGGCTCCAAATTCTCCAGTACCAATCTTTTTGCCAAACTCCTTTTCTAAATGTTCGCAAAATCTGTTGTATAATGGTATGGTAACCTCATGACTTCCAGCTCTCAGGTATGATGGTCTGTTGCCTTTCTTGTATGATGCCCAAAGCGTGAATTGTGAGACTACTAAGATATCTCCTTCAATATCCATAATGGATTTGTTCATTACATTATTTTCATCATTGAATATCCTTATGTTGCATATCTTTTTCGTCAACCAATTTATGTCTTCGTCATTATCTTCGTTCTGACATCCTATAAGTATCAATAGACCGTTGTTTATCTCTGATTTTATCTTTCCTTCTATACTTACTGATGCCTTACTCACTCTTTGTAATACTGCTCTCATTTCTCTATGGCAAAATTATAAATTATTTTTTACTTATTATATAATTGTGTATTATTTCAGCTTTCGACTTCCCGATTAGTTTCTCCAAGTCTTCCACGCTCGCTTCTTTTATCCTCTTCACACTCTTATATTGTTTAAGTAATAATGTCTTTGTTTTAGGACCTATACCATTTATGACATCTAATTCACTTTTGACTTGATTCTTACTTCTCTTATCTCTGTGAAATGTTATTGCGTACCTGTGTACTTCGTCTTGTATTCTTGTGAGGAATTTAAAAAGAGGGGAGTCTGTCTCTATTCCTATAGTCTTTTGAGGAAAGCCGAATAATAGCTCGTTTGTTCTGTGATGGTTGTCCTTTGCTAATCCTGCTATCGGAATATATATGTGAAGCTCGTCTTCCAATACTTTTCTGACTGATTCCATCTGACCTTTTCCTCCGTCAGTTATGATTAGGTTGGGAAGGTTTGTCTTTTCTTCTATCATCCTCTTGTAACGTCTGTATATTACCTCACTCATTGATGCGTAATCGTCAGGTCCGGTGACTGTCTTTATGTTGTACTTCCTGTAGTCTGACTTTGATGGCTTGGCGTGTTTGAACACCACACATCCAGCAACGGCGTCCGTTCCAGATATGTTTGAGTTGTCAAAGCATTCAATTGTCATAGGAAGTTTGTCAAGTGCAAGCTTCTTTTGTAGTTCTTTTAGTATGTTAGTGTTTCTCTGTTCTGGATTTAACTTCTCCGCTATCTTGAGGCTGTCAATCCTGTATTGTCTTACGTTCATCAATGATAGGTCTAACAGGTGCTTTTTCTCTCCTCTTGCGGGTACTGTGAAGCTTATTCCTTTCAGTTCTATGTCTATCTCAAACGGAATAACTATCTCTCTTGCGTTGCTTTTGTATCTTTCCCTCATCTCTATTATTCCTAACGCAAGCATGTCTTCCTTTGTCTCGTCCATCCTTTTCCTGTACTCGAAGGTGAACGCTTGATTTATGCATCCCTTGGTTATGTGAAGATAATTGATGAAAGCGCTCTTTTCGTCATCGTCAATAGAGTATACGTCTAACTCGTTATATATTGAAGATATTACTTCACTTCTTTCACAGAACTCTAGGGCTAAGTCGTATTTCTTCTTGACTTCCGCAGCTTCTTCAAATCTCATCTCTTCTGAAAGCTCCGTCATCTTTCTTAGCATCTTGTCACATATGCTTCTGGTATTTCCGCTTAATATCTGTTTTACTTCGTCAATCATTTCCATGTAACTCTCTTTTGTCTGTAATCCAATACAAGGAGCGTTACAGTTCTTTATGTGATATTCTAAACAGGTCTGGAAATTGTGTGCTGATATTCTTGCCTCTGTTAACGGAAGCCTACATCTTCTTATCTTATATATTTTATTTATAAGCTCCAATATATTATTGAGTGTACCTTGATGAGAGAACGGACCATAGTATGTTCCTACACCTTTTATTATCTTCCTTGTCTTGAATACTCTCGGGAAATATTCGTTTGTCACACATACTGAAGGGTAGCTTTTGTCATCCTTTAATAGTATGTTGTATTTGGGCTTATACTTCTTTATTAGATTATTCTCGAGCAATAAAGCATCCTCGTCAGTGTTGACGACTACATAGTTTATGTCTTCAATCTTACTGACGAGGATTTGTGTTTTTCTTCTGTCAACATTCTTTAAAAAGTACGAGCTTACCCTGCGCTTTAGATTCTTAGCTTTTCCAACGTAGATTATGTTTTTGTCTTTGTCAAAATATTGATAACATCCCGGACATTCCGGCATATTTAATACAATATTCTTAAGCCTTTCTAATCTTTCCACGTCTTTCGTCATGTTGCACTGTGTTTCACGTGAAACAAATTTACTCTAAATCTTTTATTTAAAGTTAGTTACGCGAGAATTTTATAAACTTAGTAGTGTAGTGATTTCAATATCGTTACCGATAAATTCTCTTCCTCTAAGTCCTTCGTCTCTGATTTCTATGATTGTGTTTACGTATACTTTCTTCGGGTGAAATTTCCTGACGAGGTTTAGTGCTGCCTTAAGGCTTCCACCCGTGGCTAGCAGGTCGTCATGTATGAGTACTATATCGTTTGTGTCGATGGCGTCCTTGTGTATTTCTATTGTGTCCACACCGTATTCTTTGGTGTATGTCTCACTTATTGTCTCAGCTGGAAGTTTACCGGGCTTTCTGCACATTACGAGTCCTGCGTTCAATTTTCGTGCTATTGCTGAACCCATAACAAAGCCTCGGCTTTCTATACCTACTACTTTTGATATTCCTCTGTGCTTATACAAGTCGTACATTTCCGCCTCCATTATCTCAAGGCATTTTGGATTCTTGAAAAGGGTGGTGACGTCTCTGAAGTTTATGCCTTTCTTCGGAAAGTCTGGTATACATCTCAAGTTGTCTAATAAATACTGATTGTTCATATTCTTTTTTTTTGTTGTTTATAACTTACTGAGTGTTATTTAATAAAGGTGCTTTTGTTTCACGTGAAACTATTTATCTTCCCATTAAAACTAACATGATGTTTATGTCTGACGGGGAGACTCCAGGGATTCTTGACGCTTGTGCAAGTGTTACTGGATTTATGGCCGACAGCTTCTGTCTTGCTTCAATCGATATCTGCGTCAGGTTCGAATAGTCGAATTTGCCCTGGATTTTTATGTTTTCTAAACGTAGCATCTTCTCTGCAATCTGTTGCTCTCTTTCAATATATCCTTTGTATTTTATATTTATCTCTGTTGCTTCTACTATTTCGTCTGTTAGTTTGTTATCGTTTAATTCGTCCGATATCTTGCTGATTTTTTTGTTGAGAGTGTCTATGTGCTCCTTGATTCCGTTTATTGTTATTTGTGGCCTGCCGATAAGTTCTGACAACTTGACTCCTTGTCTTAAAGGGGTTGTGCCGATACTTTCGAGCTTGTCATTTATTAATGATGGTTTCAATGAAAATGCGTTACAGAATTCTGTCAAAGCTTCTATCTTACTTTTTTTGATTTTAAGTTTTCTGTATCTTTCTTCTGAGGCTAATCCCAGTTTGTAACTGTTTTCGGTTAGCCTCATGTCTGCATCGTCCTGACGTAATAGTATTCTGTATTCTGCTCTGGAGGTAAACATTCTGTACGGCTCATCCACACCTTTTGTTACCAAATCATCGATAAGAACGCCGATGTATGCTTCATTTCTTTTTAATGTAAATGGTTCACCGTGGTTGAGTTTTCCGTCTGAACTATTTATAGCAGCATTGATTCCTGCGACAATTCCTTGTCCTGCTGCTTCTTCGTATCCTGTTGTTCCGTTTACCTGTCCCGCGAAGAATAGGTTTTTTACTATTTTCGATTCTAAACTGTGCTTGAGTTGTGTTGGATTGAAATAATCGTATTCTATCGCATATCCTGGCCTGTAAATCGAAAGATTCCTGAAACAAGGTATCTCTTTCAATGCTCTTATCTGAATATCTATAGGGAGCGATGATGAGAATCCGTTTAGGTACATCTCGTTTGTCGTTTCTCCTTCTGGCTCTAAAAATAACTGATGCTTTTCCTTGTCGGGAAATGTGTGTAGTTTTGTTTCTATACTTGGACAGTATCTTGGTCCGATACTTTGAATTTGTCCGTTGTATAGTGGCGAATCGTTAAATCCTGAGTGTAGTATCTCGTGTACTCTTTTATTTGTATAACATGTCCAACAGGGGAGTTGTTTTAGTTTTCTCGGTGTATTCATGTAAGAAAATCCATATGTCATGTCTTCTCCTTCTTGTATCTCCATTTGTGAGAAATCAACGCTTCTTTTGTCTATTCTTACAGGAGTACCTGTCTTCATCCTGCCATATTGAATGCCTGTTTCTGCTATACTTTCTGTCAACATTAATGCTGCCGGTTCCGCACATCTTCCGCCTTGTATTTTTGTTCTTCCAATATGCATTAACCCGTTTAAGAATGTACCTGCCGTTATTATTACCGTTTTAGCGATAAATTCGGCATCCATGATTGTTCGTACTCCTTTTACTTTTTGAATTGGAATCTCTTTGTTATTATCGTTGAAATAGTTTTTCTCAACTATAAGTTCTTTGACTTGGTCCTGCCAAATACTAAGGTTCGGAGTGTTTTCTAATATCTCACGCCATGTCCATATGAATTTACCTCTGTCGCATTGTGCTCTTGGACTCCATACTGCAGGTCCTTTTGAACGATTCAGCATTCGAAATTGCAATGAGCACATGTCAGTCACGATGCCCATCTGGCCTCCTAATGCGTCAATTTCTCTGACTATTTGTCCTTTTGCAATACCGCCGACAGCGGGATTGCAAGACATCTGTGCTATTTTGTTCATATCCATTGTGATGAGACATGTCTTCGCACCAAGTCTTGCGGCGGCTGATGCAGCTTCACATCCTGCATGACCAGCGCCGACTACAATAACGTCGTAGTAAAATGTCATTTATGTTGGTATATCAGTTTTATGTGGCAAAGATATATTTTTACTATGATAATTGGAAATTATTATTCTTCTTTTTTGAGATCTTCATTTATGGTGTTTAGTAGATTTGAACATGCGTCTTCAAGAATGTCAATTACATTCTCAAATCCTTGAGCTCCTCCATAATAAGGATCAGGAACATGATCTATTACATGTTGTGTACAGTAATCTGTAATTCGTTCTATCTTATCTGTTTCTTCTTTAGTTTCTGAAAGGTCTATAAGTTTGTCAAAATTCTGATCATCCATACAAAGGATTTTATCGAAGTATTCGAAGTCACTTCTGCGAATTTTTCGAGAAATATGAGTTATTATATATCCTCGTCTTTTCGCATGTGAAATCATTCTTGAATCCGACGTCTCTCCTTCGTGATATCCGATAAGACCAGCTGAGTCTATTTCGATTTTATCAGCTAAATTGGCTTTTTCTGTAATATGTCTCATAATGGTCTCAGCCATAGGAGAACGGCAGATGTTTCCTAAACAAATAAATAATAGTTTCATTGTTTTCTGTTATATTTATTGGATGATATTTTTGTAAAAACAATCCTCGTTGATAGTTATGAATCTTTTAACAATCGAATAGTAGAATTGTTAATCCAGAATATTTAAATCTTTTTTTGCAAAGATATTATAATCTATTTTATACTCAAAATTTAATTCTTTCTTATTTTCATTATTTGTTGTATAATCAACTGGTTAAGTTTGTCTGTGTTCTGTTTTTCTTAAGTAGAGTTTATTTGCCTTTCATTTTTGTGTTGTTGTTTTATTCGTTTAGTTCGTGATAATCGTACATTTCTTATTTGTATTTTTTATTAAATGTTATTGTGTTTTATTGTTGTTCCTTGTTCTTTTTGATGTGTGATATTCTTAGCCTGGAAATTTAAAACATCATAAAAATTATATTTTTGATTCTTATATTATTGAATTATTGTATTTTTGCATAAAATATTATTTTATGAACTGGGAACAATTATTGTCAAATAAACGTTTGGGTCAAGAATATAAACACCATAACACTAAGGAGGAGAGGACGGAGTTCAAACGAGATTATGATCGTTTGATTTTTTCTGCGCCGTTTCGCAGACTGCAAAATAAGACACAAGTTTTTCCGTTGCCAGGACGTATATTTGTGCATAACAGACTTACTCATTCTCTTGAGGTGGCAAGTGTTGGTCGTTCTTTAGGTGATGATACCTCACGTAGATTGCTTGAGAGACATCCTGAACTTCACAATACTCACTTAGGTGAAATAGGTGACATAGTGCAAGCTGCTTGTCTTGCTCATGATATGGGTAATCCTCCGTTCGGCCATTCTGGTGAGCGTGCGATAGCGACATTTTTTAGTGAAGGACCTGGGATGGAATACAAAAGTAATCTTACTCGTGATGAGTGGGCTGACATTACTCATTTTGACGGAAATGCTAATGCTTTTCGATTGTTAACACATAAATTTAAAGGTCGTAGAGATGGTGGTTTTGTCTTGACATATTCGACACTCGCTTCAATTATCAAATACCCGTTTCCTTCCAGCAAAGCTAATAAACAAAAATTCGGTTTTTTTCAAGATGACGCTGACACGTATCGGAAAATAGCCGATGAATTAGGTCTTGTTGAAGGCATACGTCATCCGTTAGTGTATCTTGTTGAAGCGGCGGATGACATTTGTTATGAGATAATGGATATTGAGGATGCTCATAAACTAAAGATACTTACAACTGTTGAGACATCAAATCTGTTGCTCTCTTTCATTCCGGAAAAAAGACGTGACTCTGTGATGTCTGAATACCGACAGGTTGAGGACGTTAATGAACTTATAGTTTATTTACGTTCGTGTGCAATTAGTGAGTTGGAACATGAGTGTGTGCGTGTGTTTGTAGAGAATGAAGAGGCGATACTTAATGGAAAGTTTGAAGGCACACTGATTGATCACTGCAATTCATTGATATGTGATGCTTACAAAAAGTGTGAAGAGGTATCATACTCCAAGATTTATCATAGTAAGGATGTTGTCGATATAGAATTAGCTGGATATAAGATTATACGTACTTTGATTGAGCTTTTCACAGATGCTGCGATGCACCCAGACAAAGCATATTCCAAGTTACTGCTTAATCGTGTTAGTTCACAGTACGACGTATTTGGTGATGACACTTATACCAAGATAATGGCTGTGCTTGACTTTGTGTCTGGAATGACTGATGTTTATGCTCTCGATTTGTTCCGTAAGATAAATGGTGAGAGTATTCCTATTATTTAACTTACTTCGAATCAGAATAGTAGTATTTACGTTACTTGATACACATACTACGTGTGTTTTCTGAATTTATCTGTCGTTGATATATTGCTTAACTTAATTTTCATAACTTTGCACGTAAATAATGAATATGAAGATACAAATCGTAAATAAATCAAAACATGACTTGCCTCAGTATGCCACGTCACAGAGTGCAGGTATGGATCTTAGGGCGAATCTTTCAGAACCTGTCACTTTGGCTCCTATGGAGCGTAAATTGATACCGACAGGTCTTTTTATGGCATTACCTAAAGGTTATGAGGCTCAGGTCCGTCCCCGTTCGGGATTGGCGATAAAGAAAGGAATTACAGTGCTTAACTCTCCTGGTACTATTGACGCAGACTACAGAGGTGAGATATGTGTAATACTAGTCAACTTGTCGAGTGAACCGTTTGTGGTTAATGACGGTGAGCGTGTTGCTCAAATGGTAATAGCCAAACATGAACAGGCAGAATGGGTAGTTGTGGAAACTCTAGATGATACGGAGAGGGGCGCTGGTGGATTTGGCCACACTGGTGTCTAAGAGAAGAAGAGTAGTTTGTAAGCTCTAATGTAAAGTGTCATCAGGTTAGAGACTGTTAAACGAGTTATATGAGAAAAAGATTTTTATTGGCATTTATAACAAGTGTAGTGTTTTCAGGAGTGTCTCTTGGACAGTCATTAGGTGTGTCCAATTCGAATATTGTCAGCTCTTCAAAATACTCATATATGTTGAATGAGGCGGAGAGGCAGAATGCTTTAGGTAATTATTCTGGTGCTTTTGAACTGTATAGACATTGTCTCAAACTCAACCCGAAATCTGGAGCCGCTCGTTACGGCTTAGCAAATCTTTTGAGATATATGCGTGAGGATAGCCTGTCTACCAAGTATGTAGAGGACGCTTCATCTCTTTATCCTGACAACTACTGGTATAAAGACATGTTAGTAAAGATGTATTATAACTCAAGAAAGGTTGATGATGCACAGCGTGTTTTAGAGTCTATGGCTGAGAGTTTTCCTGAGAAGTCGGATGTGTTGATGATGTTGATAGACACCTATGCGCAGAAGCAGGACTATGAGAATCTCATAAAGACTCTCGACAAACTTGAAGTTAAGGAAGGAAAGTCTGAACAGTTGAGCATGGAGAAATTCCGTATTTATGTTCAGATGAAAGATGAGGCAAGCGCATTCAATGAGATGAGTGAGCTTGCTAAAGAATATCCTAATGACCTCAGATATCAGGTTCTGATTGGTGACTTGTATTTTGACAAGGGAACAGAAGATTCAAAAAGAAAGGCGTTGTCTCAGTACAAAAGTGTGGAGGCCAAAGATTCTAATAATGTGTCGATGATGCTTTCGATGTCAAATTACTATCAGAAAGAAAGCAATGACTCGCTTTGTCAACATTATATCTTACGTCTTGTAACAAATCCGACGCTCGATCGAAAGGTTAGACTTCAATTAGTTAGTAGTCTTATGTATGAGAATCTTCAGAGTGGAGGAGACTCAACCAAGATTCTTAACATGTTCGAGAAAATATTGTCTCAGCCTCAGGAAGACGTGGCGATGCATGAGTTGTGCGTGAGGTACATGGCATCCTCAAAGATGTCAAAGGAAAAGTTAAAGCCTGTGCTTAGACAGATGATAGAGATTGAGCCAGAGAGTGAATTGGCGAGGAATCAGCTGCTCGCCTATGCCGTGGAAGAGGCTGACACAGCAAGTATATACTCATTATGTAAGCCTGCATGTGATTACGGAATTAAAGATCCTGTTTTCTATTTCTATTTAGGCGTGGTCTATTACCAACAAATGGAAAGAGAGAAAGCACTTGAAACGTTTCAGAAGGGAATATCATGTACAGATGACAGAAGTTCAGTTGAATTGATTTTGAGACTTCACTCCTTGTCTGGTGATCTTTACCATGAATTAGGTCAGACGGAAAAGGCATTTCAAGAGTACGACTCATGCCTCATGTACAGACCAGATGACTCATACGTTCTCAATAACTATGCGTACTACCTATCTTTACAGAACAAAGATCTGGAAAGAGCGGCTAAGATGAGTTATAGGGCTAATCAGTTGGAGCAAGATAATCCGACGAACATGGATACCTATGCTTGGGTGTTATTCAAGCAGAAAAAATATGTGGAAGCGAGAGAATATATAGATAAAACCTTACAATTGCTTGGAGATAGTCTGACTTCATCAAGTTCCACTATAGTGGAGCATGCAGGTGATATATATTATAGGTGTGGTGACAAAGCAAAAGCCTTAGATTATTGGATTAAGGCTAGTGAGTTAGGAAAGTCTGAAGATATAAAAGCTTTAGAGAAAAAGATTAAGAAAAGAAAATTGTGATCGTACATATTATGACATTAATAAACAGATCGTATACGCTTCAAACCTGTCTCTGCAAATGTGTGTCGTTAGTGATGCTTACAATTGCAGCGTTGTGTGTCACGTCTTGTCGGTCAAGTAAAAAAATAGTAGCAG
This sequence comes from uncultured Prevotellaceae bacterium, assembly GCA_937900485.1. GTDB lineage: Bacteria > Bacteroidota > Bacteroidia > Bacteroidales > Bacteroidaceae > Minthosoma. Next base: position 52,014 of record CALCEL010000083.1, on the reverse strand, counting down.
ACACAAATGAAACTGGTGATATTGTTGCTGGCGAAAAGTTAGAAAAGACCGACAATACCCAGATATGGAAATACGGTGAGAATCTAACTGCTAAAGTGAACGTTAAGTTGACTGTCGGTGACAAAGATATATCTACCAATGGACAGCTTAAGATGCGTAGAGATGACGTCATACTCCTTACGTTGGTGGATCCTGTGCTTGGTGTTATGGAGGTTGGTCGTATGGAACTTGACAAAGACTCAATCTTGGTTGTGGACAGAGTGAACAAACGTTTTTTGCGTGAGTCGTACGGAACAATCAGTACACTTGCCGGTCGGAATGTGACATTTTCAGCAATACAACTATTGTTTTGGGAGAAGGCGACTGAGGCTGTGAATAGTAAGACGATATCTTATACCATACCTATGAAGACCCCTGTCACTATAGACCTAAGGTTAAGTAATATTGGTGATGATGGTGGATGGAGCGCAAATACGAAAATATCCGGTAAGTATGAGCGAGTGTCAGCGGCAGTCCTGTTTCAATCTATGATAAGCGAAGAATAGACAATATAGATATCCTAGCAAGATGTTATAAAAATAATTTTTAATGAATAAAATCTCAATATTACTCATTTTGTTCTTTTTGATGTTTTTGCCTGTGTCGGGACAAACCACAAAAAAGACCACACAGAAAAAAACTACTACCACCAAGACAGTAAGTAAGAATGCGACTACGGACAAGGTGCGTCTTCAAAAAGAGAAGGCTGAAGTGGAGAAGAAACGTAAGCAGGCCGCATTAAAAGCAGCCGAGCTTAACAAGTCTATCAAGTCAAATCTTGACAGCGTGTTGATATTAGACAATAAGATTGGCAAACAGAAAGTGTCTATTGACAGTTTGAATACTGAGGTGAGATCACTTAATGACACTATTGACTCATTGTCCAACGAACTCAAACGTCTTGAGAAAGAACTTGATATCAAGAAGAAACGATTTGCCAAGGCCGTTGTTCATATGAGAAAAAATCGTTCTGCGCAAGAGAAGCTGATGTTCATTTTCTCCGCTGACAATTTCTCTCAGATGATGCGAAGGATGCGCTACATGAAGGAATATTCCACATATCAGAGGGCGCAAGGAACACTATTGAAGGAGAAACAAGATGAGGTGACGAGTACAAAAAGTCATGTTCTTGAAGCAAAAACTAAAGTTGAGAGGAACCTTGCCAACATGAGAGAGGGTGAGAAGGTGCTTACTAATTTGAAGTCATCATGTGAGACGAAGGTAGCCTTTCTTAATAAGAACTTGTCTGGAGTTCAACAACAAATCAAGCAATATCAGCAAAGAGAGAAATCACTCAATGATGAGATTGAGCGTATAATACAGATTGAGTTGGAAGCAGCTCGCCGAGAGGAGCAGGAGCGTAATAGGCAAGCAGAGCAGGCAGCCAAGGAAAAAGCCAAGAAGCTTGAGGAAGCCAGAGCAGCAAAATTGGCAGCTGAGAAGATGAAGAGAAACGCAAAGACGGCGAAAGAGAAGGCGGCTGCCAAAGAGGCTTTGGCTAAGGCGAATGCTGAGGTGAAAGCAGCTGAGGACGAGGAGAAAATTGAGCGTGTGAAGATGGAGGCTTGGAAAGCTAACAGCGATAATGTTAAGCTGTCAGGAAGTTTCGCTAATAATAAAGGTAAGCTTCCGATGCCGGTCACAGGTTCTTATTCAGTGGTGGGACATTATGGTACTTATACGGTGTCAGGTTTGAAAAATGTCACACTCGAGAATAAGGGTATAGACATATTAGGACAAGAAGGAAGTTCTGCGAGAGCAGTATTTGACGGTGATGTCAGCTCCGTGTTCCAGTATGGTGGACGATATGTGGTGATGTTACGTCACGGCTCATATATATCAGTCTACTCTGGTTTGTCTTCTGTCAGTGTGCATAAAGGACAAAAGGTGAAGACCAGAGACACATTGGGAACAATTGGTACTGATACTGATGGAAGGTATATACTGCAGTTCCAGATGAGAAAAGAGAGGGAACGACTCAATCCGGAGCAGTGGGTTAGGTAAACACGAAATAGCGATAGATGGTAAATCGTTCGAATGAGTCTCACCAACACTGAGATTCATTTGAACTTAAAGATATATAAAGATGACGCATAAATTTGATTTTCTCATTATCGGTTCTGGAGTAGCCGGTATGTGTTATGCACTTAAAGTTGCTAAAGAGAAAAAAGGTAAGGTTGCCATAATATGTAAGACAACTATTGAGGAAGCTAATACGGCGAAGGCACAGGGAGGAATATCCTCTGTCACCAACTTACTTGTTGACAATTTCGAGAAGCATATAGAGGATACGATGATAGCGGGAGACTTCATTAACAATAGGGAGGCAGTGGAGCAAGTGGTGCGTAATGCTCCTGCTGGCATCAAAGATCTTGTGAAGTGGGGTGTTAATTTCGATAAAAAAGAAGACGGCTCCTTCGACTTGCACAGAGAGGGAGGTCATTCTGAGTTTCGTATTCTTCACCATGCTGATGACACTGGTGCGGAGATACAGAGAGGTCTTATAGCCGCAGTGCGAAACAATCCGGATATTGAAGTGTTTGAGAATCATTTTGCCGTGGAGATAATCACTCAGCATCATTTAGGGATAAGGGTTACCAGACGTACTCCGGACATAGAGTGTTATGGAGCGTATGTACTTAATCCGGAGACAGGAAAGGTTGACACCTATCTCTCTAAGGTTACGCTGATGGCTACTGGAGGTACAGGAGCGATATACCAGACAACATCTAATCCGAGCATAGCGACAGGAGATGGTATAGCCATGGTATATCGTGCAAAGGGTAAGGTGAAAGACATGGAGTTTGTACAGTTCCATCCGACAGTATTGTTCAATCCTAATGAGACCCATCCGGCTTACCTGATTACCGAGGCCATGCGAGGATACGGTGGCATATTACGTTTGCCTAATGGTGAGGAGTTCATGCAGAAGTATGACGAGCGACTCAGTCTCGCTCCGCGTGATATCGTGGCTCGCGCCATCGATAATGAGATGAAAGTGCATGCTTTGGACCATGTCTGCCTCGATGTCACACACAAAGATCCGGAGGAGACTAAAAAACACTTCCCGAACATTTACGCTAAGTGTCTCTCAATAGGAATAGACATAACGAAGCAGTATATACCAGTTGCTCCGTCAGCACATTATATGTGTGGAGGTATACAGGTTGACCTAGACGGACAAAGCTCCATCAAGCGTCTCTATGCTGTGGGCGAGTGTTCTTGTACAGGTCTTCACGGCGGAAACCGACTCGCCAGCAACTCTCTCATAGAAGCCGTGGTCTATGCTGATGCGGCTGCAAGACATTCACTTGACGTCATTGACGGCTATGAGTTCAACGAGAAGATACCTGAGTGGAACGATGAGGGCACAATGACGAACGAGGAGAAAGTCCTCATTGCTCAGGATGCCAAGGAAGTAGGACAGATTATGTCCACCTATGTGGGAATCGTGAGAAGCGACCTGCGTCTTCACCGCGCTTGGGAGCGCTTAGACCTGCTTTATGAGGAGACTGAGCATCTGTTTAAGCGTGTCAAGCCGACAAGAGATATATGTGAGCTTCGCAATATGATTAATGTGGGATATCTCATAACCCGTCAGGCTTTAGAGCGTAAAGAGAGCCGTGGATTGCATTATACCGTGGATTATGCGAAACACGCCCTTGACAACGTGAAATAATGACGAAGCGTTTAATCTGATTGTAAACTTGGGATGGTTCTGGATATTCTCATGTAGATAATTTCAGAACCCTCCTTTGATGCTGTATAATAAATACTTTTAATGAACTAATATTCATATTTATGAAACTTAGAAAACTATTGCTTTTTTTAAGCATTGTCTGCTGTGGTGCGTTAGGCGCACAAGCTCAAAACATGGAGATACCGTCTGATCCGCAGATCAAGAAAGGTGTTCTCCCGAATGGACTAACTTATTACATTCGTCATAACGAATGGCCGGAGAAACGAGCATTTTTTTACATTGCGCAGAATGTCGGTTCCATGCAGGAAGATGACAACCAGAGAGGTCTTGCGCATTTCCTGGAGCATATGTGTTTTAACGGCACTAAGAATTTCCCGGGTGACCGTCTGAAAAAATACCTTGAGACCATAGGCGTTAAGTTCGGAGAGAACCTAAACGCATACACCAGTTTTGATGAGACCGTCTATAATATAGACAATGTCAATGTGGAAGTGCCTGGAGCTATCGACTCTTGTCTCTACATCTTGCACGACTGGAGTCACGACCTGACACTTGAGGATAGTGAGATTGACAAAGAGAGAGGAGTGATTAACGAGGAGTGGAGAATGCGAAGCTCGGCAATGCAGAGACTGACAGAGAAGTCACTGCCTGAGATATATCCGGGTAGTAAATATGCCGAGAGAATGCCGATCGGAACGATGGATATCGTGATGAACTTCCCTTATCAGACTCTCAAAGACTACTATAAGAAATGGTACCGTCCAGATCTTCAGGCCATAATCATCGTTGGTGATGTGGACGTGAACGTTATCGAGGAGAAGGTGAAGACGATATTCTCAGACATCAAGAAGGTGGAGAATCCCGCAGTACGTGAGTTCTATCCAGTACCAGACAATAAAGAGACCATCGTGTCAATACAGAAGGACAAGGAACAGGCAAACTCACTCATTGAACTGTTTTGGAAGATGGAGCCATTTCCTGACGCATTAAAGTCTACTGCCTCATATTTCGCGTACGAGTATGTGAAGAATGCGGTTAGTACGATGATATCAAGTCGTATGGAGGAAATCATGAAGAAAGAAGACTCTCCTTTCATTCAGGCCGGCATATATTTCGACAACTTCTTTGTAGCCAAGACCAAAGACGCGGTTACTGGAGGAGTTGTGTTTAAGGATAACGGTGACAAGGATGCGGTGAAAGGACTTTACCGAGAGATTCTGCGCGCGTCACGTTATGGATTCACGGCGTCAGAGTACGAGCGATTCAAAGCAGATTGTTTGTCTGATGTGGAGAAAGAATACCAGGGTAGAGACAAGATCAAAAGTAGCGCTTTTGTTAATCAGTGCGTGAGAAATTACTTGGATAGCGAGCCTATGGTGAATATCGAGACAGAGTACATGCTGATGAACCAGATTGTTCCTAATATCCCGTTAGACTATGTCAATCAGTTCGTGTCACAATTGCCTGACTCTAATCTCGTCGTCATAGGATTTTTCCCGGACAAAGAAGGCATTAACTACCCTACAAAGGAAAACATAACCAAGTACCTTGACGAGGTTAAGGCGGAGGAGATTGAGCCATACAAGGAAGAGGTGAACACAGACCCTCTCATCACATCATTGCCAAAGAGCAGTAAGGTCAAGAGTGTCAAAGATGATGTCTTCGGCTCTAAGCTGATTACTCTCAAGAATGGAATTAAGATACATGTCAAGAAGACTGACTACGCTCCAAACCAGATCATGATGCGCGCTGTCAGCTGGGGAGGTACGTCATTGTATGACGATGAGGACTATCTGCAGTTTGGCAATGTCGGCGTGGTGTCTGAGGGTGGACTTGGTGCTTTCAGTGAGACAGATCTCAATAAGAAACTCGCTGGAATCCAGGTTAGCTGTAATGCGTCTGTTAGCGACAGAACAGAGTCTGTCACCGGCTCATGCGTGAAGAAAGACCTTGAGACGATGTTACAGCTCATGTACTTGCGTTTCACGTCTCCAAGAAGAGACGACGAGGCGTTCAAGTCATATATCAAACGCTCTAAGGATATTATGCAGAACCAGGAGATGGACCCTATGGTTGCGTTGGTGGACACGATATCTAAGGTTATGTACAATGACAATGTACGCTCAAGACGTACACGCTCAGAGGATTTCGATAAAATTGACTATGACAAGTGTCTGAACATATACAGAGAGCGTTTCGCTGACGGTGATGACTTCGAGTTCTATTTCGTCGGAGACATTGACGCAGACTCCGTGGCTCCTCTGTTGGCGAAGTATATAGGAGCGTTACCAGTCATCAAGGGTAGCGAGTCATATCGAGAGGGTACGAAGAAAATTGCCAAGGGTGTCAGAAAGAATGTCTTTGAGAAAGAGCAGCAGACACCTAACGCCATCGTCTTGTTTGTTTACAGCGCTCCGTTGGAGCTTAATATGGAGAACGACATCACTCTGGATGCTCTGAAATATGTCACAAAAACATTGTTCACTCAGACAGTACGAGAGGATGAGGGTGGTGCTTACTCTGTAGGTGTAAGTATGAATATCACCCAATACCCTGAGAAGCTGGCGTTGGCTGAGATACAACTCCCGACAGCACCAGAGAAACGTGAGCGTATGACGAAGATCGTTTACGATGGAATCGAGAAACTCATAAATGAGGGACCGTCAGAGGTGGAACTGCAGAAAGCGAAGGAGTATCTTCTCAGATTACAGGCGGAGAACCTGAAGAAGAACAACTATTGGATGACTCAGCTGCAGCTGTCTACACGTATGGGCATCAACTGTGTTGACGGATACGAGAAACAGGTTAATGCCGTGACTGTCGACTCTGTCAGAAAACTTGCCAAGAAAATCTTCACAAGCGGAAACCTCATCGAGGTTGGTATGACAAGCCCGGTAAAGTGATAAGTGACATGAGAAGCGGTCAGGCAGATACGTACGTATCCCTGACTGCTTCACGCATTTTTTCCATACACCAGTCGGTGATGACAGCCTGAACACATGTGACAGACTCATGTCTCGTCGTTGATGTAACGTCACGCTTTTATTATTCACCATATAAATAACATAAACATTGAACAGACTTTTTCACGCAAAGATCACCACTGGACAGTATGCTGTCCTGGTCTTTCTATTTATATGTGTAGCCTGCCTCTTATGGCAGGTTGATAACGGTACCAAGCCCGTTGTCGGCATATTACTCTCCATAGTGATTTTCCTTATGGTCGTTGTCGTAGAGAGGATGATCAACACCACCTATACGATAACCACTGACGGTATGCTTGTGATACATAAGGGACGATTCGCTCGTGACGTGATAGTCGATATACATGACATAGTAAAGGTGGAAAACGTTTGTTCATTTTCCTTTTCTGGTATTAAGATAGGTGAGCGAGTGAGACTGACCACTGACAAGCAGGTCATTCTCTTTGTCAACCCTGATAATGTCGGTGATTTCATCGGTAAGATAAATAAGACTAAAGAGACAAGGATATATGAAGATTAAAAGGTTTATTTACGTTCTCATAGCGTTATGTCATTCATTGTGCGTATGTGCGCAGGACGTGTCATATGAACAGGTGGTTGGTGAGTCGCTGAGTGATTCGGTACGTGAGGACTCCATACCTTGGGAGGACAGGGTGAGACTCCAGCTTGACACCATAGTGTATGAGGCTATTGATGCTCCGTTCACAGTCGGCATGTGCATTTATGACCTGACGCAAGACACTTTGTTCTATTCATTTAATGAGAATAAGGTGTTGCGTCCGGCGTCAACTCAGAAACTGCTGACCAGCATATCAGCATTGAGCCTTCTCGGCGCCTCACATGAGTACCGCACCAAGGCGTATTACACCGGTAAGATCAATCGTGCCGACAGCGTGTTGAATGGCGACGTGTACGTCGTCGGTGACTTCGATCCGACATTCACGTATGAAAAGCTGAGAGACATAGCAGACGCCCTGATAGGCCAGGGAGTGAAATGTGTCAGAGGAACCCTCTATGCCGACATAAGCATGAGAGACACACTACTTTACGGAAAAGGATGGTGTTGGGATGATGTCCCGTCCACCTACGAGCCGTATTTAAGTGCTTTGATGTTTAACAGAGGTCAGAACGCTCCGGCATCCACAAAATATTCAAAAGACCCAGCCTTCAGACCATGGACCCATTTCCTTATCACCTTAGGTGACGTGCTGAAAGAGAAAGGTGTCATAGCTATTAGTGCTGAAGGCGACACATTAGAATCATTCAGTCACGGAGTCAAGACACTGCTCTCAAAATACTCACCACGATGTTTCTACACTAACTCCACAACGGTGGAGCAGGTGCTTCAGCGTACACTGAAAAACTCAGATAACTTATACGCCGAGTCTTTGTTTTGGAAATTAGCCAAGATAAACAAGAATAAGGGATGCACGGAAAAGGACGGTGTAAGGCAGATTGAGAAGGTGTTGCGGAAAGCAGGTGTGGCGATTAACGATGTCGAGATAGCTGATGGCAGCGGGGTGAGTCTTTATGACTATCACACGGCAAACACTCAGATTGCCCTGCTGAGGTATGCGTACCAGAACCACAATATCTTCGATTACCTGTATCCCGCTCTACCTATTTCAGGAAAGGACGGCACGCTCAGCAAACGTATGACCTCGGGTAATGTACAGTATAATGTGCATGCTAAGACCGGCACATTGAAGGGGGTAAGTAGTCTATCAGGATATATCAACGCTCCGAACGGACATCTCTTCGCCTTCTCAATCATTATTAATGGAGTCATGAAGAATAAGACTGGTCAGGATTTTCAAGATAGGATTTGTACAATTATCGCCGATTAAATATTATGTTTGTTACTATACTTATATCTATTTTCTTTTTCGTGTTCGCACCTGACGTGTATTCGCAGGTCAATGAAAACCGTGTGTCATACGACAATGATACCGTTAAAAGTGAGGTGATAAGTGAACAGGCAATGAAGAACCCGTTTGCCGACGCTAACACCTTTACCGTTAACTTCGCTGATATGAGCGATGACGAGTGGTGCTACCCTTTGCCGGGAGCTCATGTCATAAGCCCTTACGGAGGCAGACGACATCACTCTGGCACGGATATCAAGACAAAGCCTAATGACTCCATATTCGCGGCTTTCTCCGGAGTGGTCACTATGTCACAGGTCTATTATGGTTATGGCAACACCATAATAATACGACACGACAATGGGCTTGAGACGTTATATAGCCATCAGTCAAAAAACAAGGTAAAAAAAGGTGACGTCGTCAAAGCTGGACAGTTTATCGGGTTGACTGGAAGGACAGGAAGGGCAACAACGGAACACTTGCATTTCGAGACTCGTGTGAATGGTAAAAGGTTCGACAGCGCTAAGCTCTACGACCATAAGAACAATAAGATTAAGAATGGACGTTTCGTCTTCACCAAACTGAGCAACGGCTCCCTGAAGATAATAGAGGAGTCGGTCAATAATATGTAGTTAATTATTTCCATAATATGTTATTCGATTTTCAGCAGCATAGACTGGTCTTTAAGTTCAGGGCTGGCACGTCGCGCGGTTCATATACCGAGCACTACGTACAGTATCTGAGGTATGTGGACGAAGATAATCCCTCTCATGTCGGAGTCGGTGAATATGCTCCGCTGCCCGACCTGTCACCGGACACATCATCAGCTCTTTTGTTTGCACACGAGACCGCCAAATGGCATTATGAGCGTCAGTCTCTCATTCTGAGCGACTCGACATACTCTAAGGGACAAGATGGAATCCAGATCAACGGTCTGATTTGGATGGGTGACTTCGATACTATGCGACAGCGTATCGAGGAGAAACTGTCAGCGGGCTTTCAGTGTCTTAAACTGAAAATAGGAGCTATTAATTTTGATGAGGAGATGACGTTGTTGAAGATGATAAGAAGTCGTTTCCCGAAGGATGTGATTGAGCTGAGGGTGGACGCTAACGGCGCTTTTTCTCCAGGCGATGACGTGAGAAGGAAACTGGACGTTCTCGCTAAGCTTGATCTGCATAGCATTGAGCAGCCGATAAAGGCTGGGCAGTGGAGCGAGATGGCGAGTCTGTGCAGGGAAACGCCTTTGCCAATCGCTCTCGATGAGGAGCTCATACCTGACCATAACGGCCTTGTCAAGTGTGGAGTGACTGAGTATAGAAAAGAGTTGCTGGATACCATACAACCTCAGTATATCATCCTTAAACCATCTCTTCATGGTGGACTTCGAGGATGTGACGACTGGATATCATTAGCAGAGAGTAAAGGAATAGGATGGTGGGCTACGTCCGCACTGGAGAGTAATGTCGGACTGAATGCCATAGCGCATTGGGTGGCACAGCATATAGATAGGCTGAGAAAAGAGAAAGGGGACGCATACACTCCTCTTCCACAAGGTCTTGGAACTGGACAGATTTATACTAATAATATTGACGGCTATCCTCTTCATCTCGTCGGCGATCGTCTGTTCTGCCGTTTCTGACTTTCGTGGATTACGTGACTCCCGATGAGGCCACCGGTAGTTTTAGTCTTGCTGAAGAATGTGTTCATATATATTGAAAGCAAAAAAGGTTGACTCACATTTTATGAGTCAACCTTTTTTATTTTTCTCAAGGAGTCATACACTCTTTCCTCTGAACTTACAATGTCATCTCTCATCATGAATCTTACTCGCTTACTGACTACTCGCAATGTAAACCACAAATGATTAGGACATAATAACCTGGTGGAATAAAGGACAATTTATCCCTTGACGAAATTTCCTATACCTTTTTTTTGCTAAATTTAGGTTAATTTGCTGATAATCTTAAAATAAAGCATTTAAATACCTTGTGTCTCTTTTTTGAAATTCTCAGGTTAGGTTATAGTTTATACGCAGGTCTGCAATTTTAAAAATCCTAACCTGAACTTTTCAACGTCCTAACCTAAGAATTTCAGATGCCGAATAAGACACGGAAAAATTCCGGAAGTCATTTTTCCGTTGCCTCGTGTCAACGGAAAAAGAGGAGTTTTGAACAGTAAAATTGCGGGTGCGGGTAGGAAATCTGGTCACACGTTTATGAGTGTAGTTCTCAGTGCTAATTACCAACTGAAAAGTTGAGAGATAGTCTATGGCCGACGCTCTTCTTCAAGATGCGGATATGCACTCTCAGATTTCATCTGATGGTGTAATACGCTCGCTCCGCAAGGGTGTCTATGCCATTACGTAGGTTGCCGATTTCTCATCTCGTACTATGGCAACAGTGTATAATACGCAAAAAGCTGTCTCCGTTTTGTAATGTTAGGCTGACTGTTATTCTAATTTGTTGATTGTATAGCCATGACATACAATGACAAGCTGTTAATAATACTTAATTTTATACTTGTATATACGTGTGCGTAGTTTGCTAAACAGAAAAATCGTAAATTTGCGGGATGCGATTAGATGTGAAAAGACAATTATCTTCTTATGTTTTATTGGCGGTTTTTCTGCCAATACTTCTTTTCTCATCTCTGCATTTACATTATGACGACATACATGATGACGGTGAGTGTGCTGAATGTGTTCATAAACATTGTGGAGGACATATCGAACAGAGCACTAATGCGATTCAGACTTGTGTGTTGTGTCAGTTTCTCGGACTGACATTTCTGAATGTCTGTTCACTGTCAGTCGTCTTCACACCGATTATCTGTGTTTTGACATTAGGCGTATGCGTGGCAAGAGTATTACGCAATGTTTCTAATGTGAAACGTCTCAGGGCACCCCCGTACCATATATGTTGATGAATTCCATGATAATAGTCTATCGATATTATCATGGGGGATTTATTCTTTTATTTTGTTTATCATATGTCGTGTCTTCAGAATAGATACGGTGTGTGGTATCGTTTCTCGTAATAAAAACATATATGGTTCATTGTATACTCGCGGCATTTATGTTGCTTGAGTCGCCTTCTGACAGTACCATTAAGGAATTAGATAGTGTGATGGTTGTCAGCAGCTCGAAAAAAGACTTCCTGATGAAGTCATCACTAACTAATGTGTCTGTTAATAAGAGTTATCTGAAGGAAAACTTCGGAGGAAGTCTCATGCAGACTCTCGAACACATACCTGGCGTTCAGTCCATGAGTATAGGGTCGGGACAGTCGAAACCTATCATCCGCGGACTGGGATTCAACAGGGTAGTCGTAGCTGAGGATGGCATCAAGCACGAAGGACAGCAATGGGGAGATGACCATGGATTGGAGACAGACCAGTTCGCCGTCGACCGTGTCGAGATAGTGAAAGGTCCAGCTGCTTTGTCCTACGGCAGTGACGCCGTAGGCGGAGTGATGAGTTTGTATACTAATCATAAGCCGGTAAAGACGTTTGAGGGAAACGCCAAAATATTTTGCCGCAGCAATAATGAGTCACTTGGAATGTCGTTCAAGGCTGGTGGAAGAAACGGAAAGTTTCACTATACCGCGAACCTGACGTGGATAGATTATGCTGATTACAAGGTACCAACCGACAGCATTCAGTATTATTCCTATTTCATCAAGCTGAAGGACAACAGGCTGCGTAACACGGCGGGAACGGAACGTGACGCCAGTCTGCTCGTGGGCTACGCCGGTTATAATTTCCATACTGACCTGCGAGTGTCGGATTCATACTCGAAAAGTGGATTCTTCGCCGATGCGCATGGTATGGAGGTACGTTTGTCTGACATAGACTATGACAGTCACATACGTGATGTCGACTTGCCGTATCAGTGGGTAAATCATCTCAAGGTTATGAGTCATTCTGTATACAATAAGGATATGTTTCTCTTTGACGCTAACATAGCCTATCAGAATAATCATAGAGAAGAGCTGTCTGAGCCTGTCTCGCACGGTTACATGCCTAAGCCTGACGGTAACATGGAACGACGTTTTAGTAAAGACACGTATACCGCCAATCTCATGTTACGTCTGGAACCGGATGAGAAGTATGAGTTAACAGTAGGCTCATCAACGGAGTACCAGCATAACAGGATAGGTGGATGGGGCTTTATCATTCCTGACTATGAGACGCTGAGCACTGGAGCGTATGCGCTTGGCAGGTATATGGTGAATGACAACCTGAGACTGAATGCCGGTGTGCGTTATGACCATGTCCACACTCATATACATGAGTATCATGACTGGTATAAGACTCCCGTGTCATCGACGGACTCTGTGTATAAACAGCGCTCGTATGATCTCAGCAGAAACTTCAACAGCCTGACATGGTCAGCAGGTGTCAATTACGCTTTCGACCGTTACATCGTGAAGGCTAATGTGGGAAAGAGCTTTCGAGTGCCTATTGCTAAGGAACTAGGAGCGGACGGAGTGAATTACCATATATTCCGATATGAGAGGGGGAACGCCACTCTCGACCCGGAGGTGTCTTACCAGTTAGACTTGTCGTTGTTCTGGAGTAACGACAGACTGTCTGTCGAGATGAGCCCATACGTGAACTATTTCCCGAATTACATCTACCTGAATCCTACGTCAGACTATGTGGAGGGACTGCAATTGTACAACTACACACAGGCTGCCGTGCTGAGATACGGGTTTGAGACGTTGCTCGACTATTCTTTCAACCGTCACTGGACGGCGGAATTGAAGGGTGAGTATCTGTATGCCCGACAGAAGTCCGGAGACAAAAAAGGGTATACGTTGCCTTTCTCAACACCATGGTCGGCTGACATGACAGTCAAATATACGTGCCAGTGGAAGGGTAGGTGTCACATCGGACTGAACGCTCATGTGGTGGGAGCACAGAACGAGATAGTTCCTCCGGAGAAACCGACTGACGGCTATTGGACATTAAATGTATCCGCGTCAAAGAATATGTCTTTACGAGATAAAGAGTTAACTATGACGATACGGGCGGAAAACCTGCTCGACCGTCGTTATTATAATCATACCAGTTACTATCGGCTGATTGACGTTCCTGAACCAGGAAGGAATATCTCCGTAATGATGGAACTGGAATTTTAAAATCATTTGTATGAAAAGTCTTTTATTGAAAAAAATCTTATATTTGTTTCTCTTTGTGACTGCTACATCTCTCATCTCTTGTGGTGATGACTCAGACTGTAACCCACCGGTGATACAGTTGACAGAGGTGGGGCATGATAACTCTAAGATGGCTTACGCCGGACAAGACTTCCATCTTGAGGCTGACATCGTGGCGGAGAATTGTGTGAAGTCTATTGAGGTGGTGCTGAGAAAGACCGATGACATTTCTTACGTGATGACTGAGACATACGATGACTCGAAGTATGTCGGTGTGCGTAATGTGGAGTTTCATGAGCATGTCTTCGTGCCGGCTGATATGCCTGAAGGAGAGTATCTGCTACGCATGACCGTGACAGACATGAAGGGTGGAAATGCCACTGCGGAGTCAATGCTCACTGTGTCGCAAAAGGTTTTGACTGATGAATAAATAATAACTGCGGGTCCTGTGACACGGGACCCGCAATATGAGATAACTAAAGATAATTAACGGAATTAAATGAGAAGGATTATTATACTGATGGCACTGTTGGCACTTTTCTGTGCCTGTGATGACTCTGACGAGGAGAAGGATATGACCTATCCTGAGATATCTGTCGACGGAACTCCAACAGACGGACAAAGATATCATCGAGGTGACACGATATGTATGTCATGCTCTTTCAGCGATAACCTTGAGCTTGGTAAATATAATATTGAGATACATAATAATTTTGACCATCATACGCATAGCACATCTTCTGTAGATGTCGACTTGGACGAGGATAAGGAGGCTGTCAACCCTTGGGTGTTTAATCAGGATTATGACATACCTTCCGGTTTGACAAGTTATTCTCCTTCTGTGTGTATCGTGGTTCCGGATAATATTGATACTGGTGATTATCATTTCATGATAAGACTTACGGACCATGTCGGATGGCAGCAGATTAAGTCGGTCTCTATTAAGATTATTGAATGATTACTCACATGAAGAGCTTGTTCTCACGTGTTATCGGTCTTCTGTCGGCTGTTTTGTCTTGGATATTACTCGTGCCTATATATTTTTATCGTACGGTGATATCTCCTTTCACACCGCCGTCATGCCGTTTCACACCTACGTGTTCACAATATGCCGTAGAGGCTATAAAAAAACATGGACCAGTGTATGGATTATGTCTCACGATTCGCCGTATCCTCCGATGCAATCCTTGGGGCGGTAGCGGGTATGACCCCGTTCCTTAATTGTCATAAACATGGCGATGAGCTGACGGATGACGAAATTGCTGTGTTCAACTGTTATCCGGGGCAGGTGACGGATTTTAACAGGCATATGATAGGGCATGTGCCGGCAACTGACTTTTTCGTGAGCTGCGGACTTCACCCGTGGTATATCCACGACGACTGGAGAGAGGAGATTGACATCATGCGGGATGAGGTGTCCATGGACAAGGTGGTGGCTGTAGGGGAGTGTGGGTTGGATAAGACTGTCAGCACATCTCTTGACCTACAGAAAGAAATATTCATTGAGCAGGTAAGTGTTTCGGAGCAAATAGGTAAGCCTGTAATCATCCATTGTGTTAAGGCGTTCGATGAACTGCTAGCGGTACATAAGTATATGGCACCTCGTCAGAGATGGCTCATTCATGGGTTCCGAGGCAAACCGGAACAAGCAAAACAATTGATGGCCAAAGGGATGTTGTTATCCTTTGGCCATCAGTATAATGTCAGCACGTTGCTGTATGTCTTGTCAACGACTAAGAGTCTTTTCTTGGAGACCGACGCTTCCAATCTTTCGATTCGTTACGTTTACGATCAAATCGCTTGTCACCTTTCTCGTTGAAGTTAGGGTTGAAGCTCTTTCTCTTTTCTTTTTCGTCTTTCTTCCTGTCTGAGAAGTGGAAATTCTTGTCAAGGTCGACGTCCAGCCTCTTGTGACCTCTTCCGCCCCATTTGTCATTGTATTTTTTGAGAATCTCTCTCTCCTCATCGTCAGTGGCCTCGAAGAACTGTCTTCTGCTCTCCAACTGAGCGGTTCTTGAGTCTTCCTTTGACTTTCTGTTTGAGTCACGCTCATCCTCTCTCTTTCTGCGCTGGTCCTTATATGGCTTTGACTTGAAATAATGAGAGTCCCTCTGACTCATATCTTCCTCACTGTCTTCCTCGCTCCTCTTGTGTGGCTTGAACTTCAGGTTTCGCTCTCTGTCTTCCTTAGTCTTAAGGTCGAAGCCCTCACCTCTGAAATCTTCTATCTTACCGCTGAAGATGGAGTACTTCCTGAATTCACACTCTATTGAACCGTTGAACAGAGCGATTCTTGTTGATGGCTTAAAGCCTATCTGGTCGAAGTACTCGTTGCGGTTCGTGATGATCCACGCGTCATTGCCAGTGAAGTATTTCTTGAGACGCTGTCCTATCGTGGCATACAGACCCATCATGTCATCCGTGACGATACGTTCTCCGTAAGGTGGATTGGTAATCATGATAGAACTCTCACGAGGAGAGTCGAAGTCGTAAAAGTCTCTCTGCTCAATCTCTACGCATTTGTTGACTCCGGCGTTGCGTGCGTTTTCAGTCGCTATGCTGACAGCTTGTCTGTTGATGTCATATCCGTAAATCTTATGGTCGAATTCCCTTTCCTGACTGTCATCGTTGTATATGCTCTCAAACATATCCTCATCGAAGTCTTTCCACTTCTCGAAAGCGTATTCCTTGCGGAACACTCCAGGGTAGATATTCTTGGCAATAAGAGCAGCTTCGATGAGTATTGTACCTGAGCCGCAGAACGGATCGATAAGGTCACACTCTCCTTTCCATCCAGTTAACATTATAAGACCTGCTGCCAACACCTCGTTTATAGGAGCCTTGACAGTGTTTGTCTTGTAACCTCTAATGTGTAAGCTCTCACCGCTTGAGTCCAGTGATATGGTGATGTCATTGTCTGACACGTGCACGTTTATCCTTATGTCCGGGTTTGTTATAGCCACATTAGGACGGCTGCCGTTCGTCTTTTCTCTCCAGTAGTCTGCTATGGCATCCTTGACACGGTAAGCAACGAATTGGGAATGCCTGAATTTATCTGAGAATACCACGGAGTCTACGATGAAAGTGTCTGAACAGTCCATGTATTCAGACCAGTCCATTTTCTTCACTACTTCATATACCTCATCCGCGTCATCAGCCTTGAACTCCTTAATAGGTTTTAGAATCTTTATTGCGGTACGAAGACAGAAATTGGCTTTGTACAACATACACTTGTCACCAGTGAAGCTGACCATTCTTCTGCCAATCTCAATATTGTCAGCACCCAGCTCTGTAAGTTCCTTTGCGAGGACCTCCTCCAGGCCCTGCATCGTTTTTGCGATTATCTTAAACTCGTTCATATTCTGATATTATCTCTTTTGACTAATGAATGTTCCTGCGGGAACGTCTTGTGTCACCCAGATGTTGCCGCCGATGGTGGCTCCTTTTCCTATTGTCACTCTTCCGAGTATGGAAGCGTTGGAATATACTATGACATCATCCTCCAATATCGGATGTCTTGGAATACCTTTAATTGGATTGCCGTTTTCATCACACGGGAAACTCTTGGCTCCAAGAGTGACACCCTGATAGAGCTTGACGTTGTTGCCAATCACACATGTCTCACCAATCACGACTCCCGTTCCGTGGTCGATAGTGAAGTAGTTTCCTATGGAAGCTCCTGGATGGATATCTATTCCTGTCTCTGAATGTGCCATCTCCGTCAGCATTCTCGGAATGAGCGGTACTTCCAACATGAAAAGCTCGTGTGCTATGCGGTAGTTGGTGAGCACTTTGATGGCAGGATAACAGCTTATTATCTCTCCGTAGCTCTTGGCGGCTGGGTCTCCATTGTACGCGGCGACGACATCTGTAGCCAATGTCTTCCTGATTTCCGGCAATTTGGATATGAAACGCTCGGCTCGGTTCTGCGCTATTCTTTTTTGCTCGTTGAGTATTGTAGCTGGAGAATACGCCGCATATATGTACTTCTCTTCTCCGTCGGAAAAAGCGAGTCCAGCCTGTATCTGCTCCACAAGAAGTACATACAGTCTTTCTATGTATACTCCTATGTGGTAGCTGAGTGTCTCTGCTATAATAGATGATTTACCGTAATAACCTGGAAATATTATCGCTCTGGCAAGCTCCACAATCTCGCTCAACACGTTACCGGAAGGCAACGGCGTACCTTCGCTGTGCTTGTGAAACAAATCTTTGTAAGAGCCTGGGTTTGACAGCTCCTCAACAGCTTGTGTCAGTATTTGTGTGGTTACATTGTTCATAACAATCTCGGCATAATGGTTCGTACTCTTTCGTTTCTCCGATCATAACCTGATGGTTACCTGCCACAATGCGATGGCTTATGTATGCAAGTGAACCGCATTTCACGCATATAGCGTGCACCTTCAGGACATCATCCGCAATGGCGAGTATGCTTGGCATAGGTCCGAACGGCTTACCCGTGTAATCCATGTCGAGACCTGCCACAATGACTCTTACTCCTTTTCTTGCAAGTTTGTTACACACATCAACAATCCCGTCATCGAAGAATTGCGCCTCGTCAATACCAACAACATCAGAGTCACCTCCTAAAAGTAATATGCTTGCTGAGTTGTCAACTGGTGTTGACTGTATCGATAAACCTCCATGACTGACTACATTCTCATCAGAGTAGCGGGTGTCAATGGATGGCTTGAAAATCTCAACTGCCTGGTGTGCGAACTTAGCTCTCTTAAGACGCCTGATTAATTCCTCGGTCTTACCGGAAAACATCGATCCGCATATGACTTCTATTCGTCCTCGAGACGTCATCTCTCCATTCTTATAAGACATTGTCACAATCAAAAAACGCTATATGTCACACATTTATGGTTCTCTTTGATGATTATTCCGTACGCTTACATATGCTATATATGGCGGATGCGAAAAAATCCTTGCAAAGATATGAAAAATGAAAGATGAATAGTGTAAGATGAAGAATTTATTTTTACTTTTGCATTCAAATTTAGTAAAAACACTTGACTGATATGAGATTATTATTGCTTGGAAGTGGTGGACGTGAGCATGCTTTGGCATGGAAGATATCACAGAGTCCGAAAATAGAGAAGTTATATATTGCTCCCGGAAATGCCGGAACAGGCACAGTGGGTGAGAATGTTGACTTAAAGGCGGATGACTTTGAGGGCGTCAAATCGTTCGTTATCAATAACTCTGTTGATATGGTTGTCGTCGGACCTGAGGATCCATTGGTCAAGGGTGTCTATGACTTTTTCAAGAACGACTCGGAACTGCGTGACATTCCTGTCATCGGTCCGTCTAAGCAAGGAGCCGTGCTTGAAGGTTCAAAGGACTTCGCTAAGCAATTTATGATACGTCATAATATTCCAACCGCAGCCTATAAATCTTTTAATGGCACTAACATTGAGGAGGGTATACAGTTCCTTGAGACTCTTAATCCTCCATACGTGTTAAAGGCTGATGGATTGTGTGCTGGTAAGGGTGTGCTCATCTTGCCTACATTGGAAGAGGCTAAGACAGAGTTCCGTAATATGCTCGGCGGTATGTTTGGCAATGCCAGTGCCACTGTGGTTGTCGAGGAGTTCTTGAGTGGTATAGAATGCTCAGTATTCGTCCTGACTGACGGAAAGAACTACAAGATCCTACCTGAGGCAAAGGATTATAAGCGTATTGGAGAGGGCGATACGGGGCTTAACACTGGTGGTATGGGCTCTGTGTCTCCAGTACCATTCGCTGATGAGGCTTGGATGAAAAAGGTTGAGGAGCGTATCATACGCCCTACTGTTGATGGACTGGCCGCTGACGGTATAGATTATAAAGGATTCATATTCTTCGGTCTCATCAAGGTTGATAAGAAGTATAGCTGCGCTGATGCGGGCGATCCTATGGTCATAGAGTACAATGTTCGTATGGGAGACCCTGAGACTGAGTCTGTCATGCTGAGATTGAAGTCTGATATCGTGGATCTTTTTGAAGGAGTGGCAGCAGGTAATCTTGACACTAAGACGGTAGAGTTCGACCCTCGTAGTGTGGTTTGTGTCATGATGGTGAGTGGAGGTTATCCGCAAGCATACGATAAAGGATTTGAGATTACCGGAATAGAAGATGTCAATGACTCTGTTGTCTTCCATGCGGGCACGGCTTTGAAGGATGGAAAGGTTGTCACTTCCGGTGGTCGAGTCATAGCTGTCAGCTCTTATGGCGCGAATAAGGATGAGGCTTTGGAGAAGTCATTCCGTGAGGCATCAAAGATTTCTTTTGAGAAGAAATACTTTAGACGTGACATCGGTAAGGACCTGTGATTGCCGTTGCCAGGTAAACAAGTATAAGAATAAAAAAGACGACATGAAGAGAATCTCTCATGTCGTCTTTTTTACTTGTTCGCCAAATCCGATTGGTGGGAGTCACAGTCGCAGTCTAATGCCGTAGCTGCATAGATAACGGCAATGTGCAAACGTTGGCACTAAATAACACTTAAAGTCATGTGGTAAAACTTGTGGTGAGAAGTCAGCAGAGTTTTTTCTTTGAGTCTAAATGTCTAAAATCCTTATCTCGACGTTTGTCATAGGTGTTATTGCTTTGTGTTCCACGTTCTTATGAACGGCTTGGATGATTCTCAGCATGAATCCATGGCTTATCACCAACACTTTTTTCCCGTTGTAATTGTCACTGACATATTCAAGGAAAGTCCTTGCTCTTGCTCTTATGGCTGGCAGGCTTTCCACATCCTCAGGCATCTCGATGCCCTTCTCTTTGTCAACAACCATTCCTGTGATAGCTCCCCAGTCCCGTTCCCGTAACAGTTTTGTGTATATGACGTTGATGTCTTGTCTGTCTTCTAGCATGATGTGCGCAGTGTCAACACAACGTTTAAGGTCGCTGCAAAGACAAACGTCAAAGGCTGTGTCGCAGATTTGCGACACAGCCTTTTTAGCTTGTTCTTTTCCGACCCCCGTCAGGTTACCCGGAAGGTGCCCTTGAAGGATGTGTCTCACGTTTTCTTCTGTCTCACCGTGGCGGACGAGATATAGTGTTGTCATACGTGATTAGAATGGAAGGTCGTCGTCGCTTTGGCTGTCATTAGGTGCGAAACTGCCATTAGGTGCGAAACTGTTGGCCGGCTCAGTAGGAACAGTTGCTGCGGCAGCAGGAGCATTCTGATTATACTGCTCCACCTTCCAAGCGCGTATATCGTTGTACCAGCGTCCCTGATACTCGCGGGCGTTAATGTCGAAAGAGACGGTAAGTTCTTGTCCTACCTGAATGTTGAACTGATGGATTTTATCTTCGCCCCACACATTGAAACATAAACGTTTCGGATATTGCTCATGCGTCTCAATGACATAATCCTGTGTCATCCAGTTATTGCCGGTAGTACGTGACTGTCCGCTGCGCGCCTCAAGCACGGCTATGATTTTTCCGCTGATTTCCATTGTCGTATTTCTTTCTTTTTGATTATTTAAGTATTCATTGCAAAAGTACAATATTTTTTTTGTTTTGGTGCGGCATAGTCTGAAAATAAGATTTTTTATCTTTTATTTTTTAGTTATTTCAAAACAATTCATAACTTTGTGGAAAATAAAATTATTCAAGATGAAATTTAGTGTATCAAGTTCTTCTCTCTGCGCCAGATTGCAGGCTATAAGCAGAGTTCAGAGCTCGAAAAGTGCGTATCCAATATTGGAATGCATACTGTTCGAGTTGAGTGACGGTATGCTGCGTATGACGGCGTCCGATGGTGAGGTGACAATCGTTTCTTTCCTCAGCACGATAGAGAGCGACGGGGACGGACTCGTAGCTATTGACTCAAAGCAGTTGATTAACTCAATAAAAGAGATACCTGAGCAGCCGATAACATTCGATGTTAACGAGGAGACGTTGGCGATAGAGATTGTGTATCAGAATGGACGTTATAATCTTGTTGGACAGAATGGTAAGGAGTATCCGGAGATAATGGGTATCACGGATGCTGTCAACACAATATGTGTGCCATCTTCTTTGTTGCTCAACGGTATATCAAGAACTATATTCGCTACTGGTGATGATGAGATAAGACCACAGATGAATGGTATTTACTTCGACGTGTCACCTGACTACACTGCGTTGGTGGCTACTGACGGACATAAGATGGTACGTAACCGAATCTTGTCTGTGAAAGGTGAGGTGTCTTCACTTAACCTGCCGAAGAAGCCTGCTCTCATTCTTAAGAACATTCTCAGCAAGAACGAGGAGAACACCATCATCAGCTTCAATGACAGAAACGCCAAGATTGAGTTTGCTGACTACACCATCACATGCCGACTCATCGAAGGACGTTATCCGAACTACAACTCAGTGATACCTGTTGACAACCCGTTCAAGGTACGCGTCGATCGTATGGCATTCATCAGCGCTTTGAGACGTGTCTATGTGTCAGCGAGTGCGAGCACCACACTCATCAAGTTGCATTTGGAGAATAACGTGATGACTGTTTCAGCTAAGGATATTGATTTCTCCACATTTGCCGAGGAGCGTGTGATGTGTGAGTATGATGGTGGAGCGATGAGCATAGGATTCAGTGGTACTTTCCTCATTGATGTGTTGAACAGCATTTCATGTTCCGACGTAATTCTTGAGCTGGCAGACCCAAGCAGACCTGGTGTTATCGTTCCTGCAGAGCAAGGTGAGGATGAGGATGTGATAATGTTGCTCATGCCAATGATGTTACAGGATTAACTATGAAGCTTAATTTGAAAAATCCTGTTGTCTTCCTTGACTTGGAGACAACTGGCGTTGATGTAGCTAAGGACCGCATTGTGGAACTTTGCTACATCAAAGTTTTTCCGGATGGTACTGAGGAGTCGGAGACACTCAGAATCAATCCAACCATACACATCCCAGAGAATACGACTGCCATACATGGCATTACGGATGATGATGTGAAAGATTGTCCAACATTCGAAAAAGTGGCGAGGAACCTTCAAGCGGTGTTCGCTGGATGTGACTTTGCCGGATTCAACTCTAACCGTTTTGACATACCTCTGCTTGTGGAGGAGTTCTTACGTTGCGGTATAGACTTTGATTTGACTAAACGTAAGTTCATCGATGTACAGAATATTTATCATAAGCTTGAGCAGCGAACACTTGTCGCGGCTTATAAATATTACTGCAATAAAGACTTGGAGAACGCTCATACCGCAGAGGCGGACACGAGAGCCACGTTGGAGGTTCTTGAGGCTCAGCTTGACAAGTATCCTGAACTTCTGAAGAATGACGTGTCATTTCTTGATGACTTCTCCAAGATGAACAGAAACGTGGACTTCGCCGGAAGGATAGTGTATAACGATAAAGGCGAAGAGGTGTTTAATTTCGGTAAGCATAAAGGAAAGCTGGTGAAGGACGTGTTGAGGAGAGAGCCAAGTTTCTACAACTGGATGATGCAGGGTGATTTTTCACTCAACACGAAGCAGGTGCTTACGAAGATACGACTAAGAGAACAGTTTAATTGATATGCTCAAAGGAAAAAAAATAGTTTTGGGTATAACCGGCAGTATCGCCGCATATAAAGCATGTTTCCTCATAAGACAGCTTATCAGAAAGGGTGCTGAGGTGCAAGTGGTCATCACACCTGCCGGAAAGGAGTTCATCACTCCCATAACACTCTCCACGTTGACTCACAAGCCAGTGGTCAGCGAGTTCTTCAGTCAGAAGGATGGAACATGGAACAGTCATGTTGACCTTGGACTATGGGCTGACGCTATGATTATTGCTCCGGCGACGGCAAGTAGCATAGGCAAGATGGCTAATGGTATTGCCGACAATATGCTCATAACGACTTATCTCTCCATGAAAGCACCTGTGTTTGTGGCTCCTGCCATGGACCTTGACATGTATGCTCATCCTACTACTCAGGCTAACTTGTCTAAACTGACAAGTTATGGAAATATCATCATCGAGCCTACGTCAGGCTTTCTGGCGAGCACCTTGGAAGGTAAGGGACGTATGGAAGAGCCTGAGAATATCGTGACGAGACTTGAGACTTTTTTCGATGAAAAGGATAAGTACGACAACAGACTTGTGGGAAAGAAGATACTGATAACGGCAGGTCCGACGTATGAGAAGATTGACCCTGTCCGCTTCATAGGTAACTATTCTTCCGGAAAAATGGGTTTTGCCCTTGCTGAGGAATGTGCGAGACGCGGAGCGTGGGTTGAGCTTGTGTGTGGACCCGTGTCAGTGTCTTTGAGTAGGGAATGGAAGAATATTCACAGGACAGACGTGGAGAGTGCCAAACAGATGTGTGAAGCGTGTGAGTCTTTGTACCCGTCTATGGATGCCGGTATATTATGCGCAGCCGTGGCTGATTTCGCACCGGTCAGTTGTGCTGAGACAAAGATAAAACGTAAAGACGAGGATCTGGTGATTCATCTCAAGCCAAACCCGGACATCGCAGCTTCTCTCGGCGCAAGAAAAAAGCCTGGACAGATTCTTGCTGGTTTTGCGTTGGAGACAGACAATGAGGAGACCAACGCAAAGCATAAGTTGCAGAAAAAGAATTTCGATTTCATCGTCCTAAATTCTCTCAAAGACGAAGGAGCTGGATTTAGGACAGATACTAATAAAATAACTATTATCGGTTTGGACAAACATAGCGGTAGCGATGCTGCCACCGAGGAAAATACCGTCACTAAGGTGTTTCCTTTGAAGGAGAAGAGTGAGGTGGCTGCCGATATCGTGGATAATCTGTGTGGACTGTTAGGTGAAAAATGATTACGTTATGACGGGGATTTTTCGATTCATTCTTTTTGTCATCGTCGAATATGTCGGTGTATTCGCTCTCTTGACAGGTAGAAACGTGACTGATTGTCAGGCACAGGAATTGAGTTGTACCGTCAAGATTATACATTCTCAGGTTCAGACAGGAAACACGACTGTCTTCAATACCTTGGAGACAGCTATTTCCGAGTTTATGAACAACAGGGCGTGGACAGACATGCAATTCCAGAAAGTGGAGAAAATAGACTGCTCGCTTAATATCACGATTACGAAGTACGACGAGTCATCTAACACATTTATTGGTGAATTGTTGTTCCAGTCGTCAAGACCGGTGTTCAACTCGACATATAACACCACAGTCTTTTCCATGAAGGACGAGAAGTTCAACTTCACGTACAAGGAATACGACCCGTTAGAGTTCAACGAGACGAGCATGGATAATAACCTGACAGCCATGTTGGCTTATTATGCTTATCTCTTCATCGGCATGGACCTTGACACTTACTCCCTGTATGGAGGGACAGACGTCCTGCATATCGTCGAGAATATTGTCAGCAATGCTCAGACAATGTCTGAGTCAGGTTGGAAAGCTTTCGATGACTCAAAGAACAGGCATGCGATAATCAACGATTACATGGAGTCCTCCATGGAGCCGTTCAGGCAGATGATGTATAAGTATCACCGGTTAGGCTTTGACGAGATGGCTAATAATGCTGACAGGGCGAGAAACGCTGTGACGGAGTCCATGGAGTTGCTCAAGGAGGCGCACAGCAATAAGCCGCTGAGTATGTTACCTCAGATTTTTACGGACTATAAGCGTGATGAGATTGTGAATGTGTATAGTGGACACGGAACGGAGAATGAGCGAAACAGCGTTTACGAAATCGTGTCTGACATCAACGCCAGTCAAGGCACCTACTGGAACAAAATCAAGAAATGATTGTCTCGTGTCTTTCCGCATGCCAATGCCGGTCTGCCGTCTCTCTGATACCTATGAAAACCGTTTAATATGAATGTTTCTTCTTAACAATTGTAGATAATGATTAAGAATATACGTATTGAGAATTATGCTCTTATCGAGAGCTTAGACGTTGACTTCCATTCTGGATTCTCGGTAATCACCGGTGAGACTGGAGCTGGAAAGTCAATCATCCTTGGAGCCATAGGACTCCTATTAGGGCAAAGAGCAGATTCCAAATCGATAAAGACCAATGCCACCAAGTGTGTGGTTGAGGCAACCTTTGATGTCAGCAGCTATGAGCTGGCCTCTTTTTTCGATGAGAACGACTTAGATTTCGACGGTCAGTCGTGTGTCATACGCCGTGAGGTGACCTCAGCCGGAAAAAGTCGAGCGTTCATCAATGACACTCCCGTGCAGTTGACCATGATGAAGGAGATAGGCGAGAAACTTATCGACATACACTCACAACACAAGAACCTGTTGTTGGGAAATGAGAATTTCCAGCTCAATGTGTTGGACATATTCGCACAGAACGCGGATGTCCTGAATGACTATAAGTCTAAGTACAAAGATTACAAGGACATTTGCGAGAAATACGATGAAGCCGTGAGCCAGTATGAGAAAATCTCTCATGACGAGGACTATCTCAGGTTTCTGTATAATGAATTGTCAGACGCAAATCTGTCGCCGGATGAGCAAAATGAGCTTGAGAAAGAGTCAGAGACATTATCCCATTCCGAGGATATCAAGCAAGCCTTGGGTACGGCGTCATCATTGCTGTCTGACGGTGGTGAGTCATCGGACTCACTTCAACTGATACGTCAGTGCTTACAGAGCTTACAGTCTATCACCAGTGTCTATGACGATGTCGCTCCGTTATGCGAGCGTCTTGACACTTGTTATATCGAGCTGAAGGATATTTCCGATGAAATTGTCTCCCTTGACGAGAGAGTGGAGTATAATCCTACTAGACTTGAGTGGGTGAATGAACGTCTCAACGTCATCTATTCTCTCCAAAAAAAGCATCATGTGCAGACTGTGGACGAGTTGCTGAAGTTGCGAGACTCGTTGGATGAGAAGCTGTCACTCATAGATAATAACGATGAAATCATCGAGGAATTGAGAAAGAAAATGGATGACAGCTACGCTGAATGCAGAAAAGTGGCGGATAAGCTGAGTGAGAGACGTGTGCAGGCGTCAGCGCATCTAGAGGGTAAGATGGTGGACTTGTTATTTCCTTTGGGTATGCCTAACGTGCGTTTCAAGGTGGACGTGAACGCCGGAGAGTCGTTTTCGGCCGATGACAACGTGCGCTTGACGCCGACAGGCTATGACACTGTCAACTTCCTTTTCTCAGCCAATAAGAACTCGGCGTTGCAGAGTGTTTCACAGGTTGCTTCCGGAGGTGAAATAGCTCGTGTGATGTTATCGATGAAAGCCATGATAGCGGGCATAGTCAAGCTACCTACCATAATCTTCGATGAGATCGATACAGGAGTCAGTGGAAGTATAGCTGAGAAAATGGCTAAGATGATGAGAGAGATGGGTGACAGCGACAGGCAGGTCATAAGCATCACCCACCTTCCGCAGATAGCAGCCATGGGAGCCCATCACTATAAAGTGTATAAAGAAGATAATGAGGACAGCACTGTCAGTCATATAGTCGAGCTGACTAATGACCAGAGAGTGGAGGAGGTGGCTCATATGCTATCAGGTGAAGTATTAACGGAAGCGGCATTAGAAAACGCAAAATCTTTGTTGAAATCATGAGAATCATATTCGTAGTTTTTTATTTACTGATAAGTACTTTCTTTTCTGTTTGTGGCGCTCAGTCCCTCAAGTCCCTTTCTAGGGTTCAGAAGGCTGTGGTCTCTGTCAACACGTACGATAAGAACGGAGACTTATTGAAGAGTGGCACAGCTTTTTATATCGGTCCGGACGGTGACGCCGTGGCGGACTATTCTCTGTTTAAGAACGCCTACAGGGCTATCGTCGTCGATATGAACGGCAAACAATATGACGTAGACTGCATCAATGGTGCCGACGACACATATTCTATCATACGCTTCAAAGTCATCGTGAAGAATAACGCATATATGAATATCGCTGCAGCTGGCAGCGACAACGGCTCAACCGTCTATCTCGTTCCTTTCTCAAGGGAAAAGATTAAAAAATGTGCTGACGCCATCGTCGAGTCTTACGACTCCATACAAGGTAAATACCTGTATTATACGTTGTCTTCGTGCTTGGACAGCTTAGGGGTGGGATGTCCTGTCCTTAATGCCAAGGGTGAGGTGACAGCCATCATGCAGCCGTCAGTCGACGGAAAGGGGTACGCTTTGGATATTCGCTTCAAGGATGAGCTTAAGATCAAAGCAATATCGTCGTCATCGGCAAATATTGCCCTCACGAACGTGTATATACCTAAGGGAATCCCTGATACGGTGGAGGAGGCTTTGGTCTATGCCTATTTCAAGTCTAGATCGTCAAACAATGACGAATACCTTGATGTGATGAACCGTTTTGTGGAGTCTTATCCGAATAACGCAGACGGTTATATCCGACGTTGTGTGCCACTCATCGACATGAGACGCTTTGATGAGGCTGACGCGGATATGCAGCGTTATCTCTCCTTGTCCACCGACAAGGCTAATGCCTATTTCAATATCTCTCAGACCGTTTATAACAAATTAGTCTATATGCCTACGCCTGAGTACCCTAAGTGGTCGTTCGATTATGCTATCGACTATGCCGATAAGTCATCAGCCATCTACCAGTCTTCAGCAGACACGGCCAAGTGGTGTGAGGCGTTGGTCCTTAAGGCTAAGATACTCACAGACTATAAAAAGTTCGATGAGTCCGTGGCGGTCTACGATTTCATGCTTCATCTTAACGAGAATAATAAGGCTCCTTTGTTGTACGCCAAGTCCTTGGTGTGTGAAAAGAGGGGCGATAGTGACAGCAGCCTGATAGTTATCATGGATAGTGCCGTGTCCTGTTTCCCGTCGCCATTACCTCGTGACGCTGCCAATTATGTCCTCAGACGTGGTCAGTTGTATAGTAAGGTGGGCAAGTCACGAAAGGCGGTGTCCGATTATAATGAATACTGTTACCTTGTCAACAACCAGGTTTCTGACGTCTTCTACTATGACAGAAGTCAGATCGAGATGGACGCCCGGTTCTATCAGCAGGCTTACGATGACATAAGTAAGGCGATAGAGATTTCACCTAAGAATCTTGACTATAAGGCGGAGAAGGCTGCCATGTGTCTCCGTTTCGGCTATGTTGATGAGACGGTCAGTCTGTGTGAGGATGTGCTTGCCGTGGTGCCCGATGATGTGACGTGCCTGCGTATCCTTGGATATTCGTTATTACAAAAGGGAGACAAGGAAAAGGCGCGTGCCATTCTTAATAAGGCTGTTGAGCTTGGTGACTCCACATCAAAGGAGATTATGGATAAGTATTTGAAATAAATACTGTATGTACTGGTTATAAAGATAGTAAAATTTTGGGTCATCCGCAATGTCGTCAGACATTGCGGATTTTTTCGCCGTAAGTCAATGGGATGAGGATATGAAATCGCTTGTTTGGTTGCGTCTTCTTAGACCATTTGTAATCTTCGTTCTTGCTTCATGTAACCTTCATCATGTAGAATTGTTTTCTGTCATTCGTACATTTAGCCTGCCTCCTTTCCATGTCCTACTTCATTACTTTGAAAATATAACTATATTTCCTATCCGTACCCATAATTTTAGTTGTCCGAAACTCCTCTTTTTTAGTTGACATGTGACAACGAAAAAATGACTTCCGGAATTTTCCCGTGTCTTATTCGGCGTCTGAAATTCTCAGGTTAGGACGTTGAAAAGTTCAGGTTTGGAATTTTTAATTTGCAGACCTGCGTATAGACTACAACCTAACCTGAGAATTTTTAAAAAGACACCTAAGATTTTTAAATGCCTTGTATTTAGATTATCAATAAGATAACCCGTTTTTAGCAAAAAACAGGCATAGGAAATTTCGTCACAAGCCAAATTGTCCGTTATTCCACCTGTTTTTAGATATGACAAGCATTATGAATAAGATAGATTGCACAATATGATATGAATTACTGTTAATAGTTATTCGTTATTCATGATTTTGTTATTTCCGATGCTAATACCTGTTATAATTCTAATGTCTGTTATGGATATTTTTTCGGTTAAATGCAATATTAATATATGAACCGAGATACGTCAACAAACGTATCTCGGTTCATGTGATAAGAATCTTTATGTTTAGTCTTATAAGGAATAGAATTCTGTGAATGCTTTTATGCAATATATGTGATCGTCCACATTACCTGTCTCTCGTACTGAGTGCATAGCCCATATCGGGTTACCCATGTCCACTCCGTTAACAGGCAGTGATGAGGCAAGTATGTTGCCTAATGTGCTGCCTCCAGCGATGTCGCTGTGGTTGACGAATTTCTGGTACGGTACATTTGCTTTCTCACATATCGAAGCGAATATCGATGCTGACAAGGCATCGCTGGCATATTTCTGTGAAGCATTGAACTTGATGACTGGTCCTCCTCCCATCTGTGGGTGATTGGTCGGGTCCATCTTCTCCGGGTAGTTAGGATGCCAAGCATGAGCATTGTCGGCGGATATCATGAACGAGCGTTCCACCGCCTTGAAGTAGTCGTCAGTACCACCGCCGTTTGCCATTACGACACGTTTGATAGTGTCTGAAAGAAATGGGCTGCCTGCTCCTTGTTTTGTCTGAGAGCCAGTCTCCTCGTTGTCGAATATAGCGAGTATCTTTGTGGTCTCTGGTGTGTTATCGTCAGCTAATAATGCTTCCAGCCCGGCGTGTACCATGCTGAGGTCATCCAGTCTGCCAGATGATATAAACTCATTGTTCAGTCCTACCAGACAGGCGGGAGTGGTGTCATAAAGGAACAGGTCGAAGTCGAGTATGTCATCCTTTCTCACCTTCAGTTCGTCGGCGATGAGATGGAGCAGCATGTTACCTCTCTCCAGCTCTTTGCTCACTATGCCCAGGACTGGCAGCATGTCCTTCTGTTTGCTGAGTGACACTCCGTCATTAACCTGTCGGTTGAAATGTATGGCAATATTAGGTATGACAAGTATTGGTCTTCTGATTTGCAGAAGACGAGTCTCAGGCCTCATTATGTCTGCTGAGCGTACTATCACCCTACCTGCTATACTGAGCGGACGGTCGAACCACGTTGACATTATAGCTCCTCCATACAACTCAGTGTTAAGCTTGACGATGCCTCCTTCTGTTGTCATTTCGCACTTCGGTTTTATCTTGAATGTAGGTGAGTCGCTATGTGCGCATATGATATGGAAACCTGTCTCATACACGGGCTTCTTGCCAATATGGAAAGCGTAAATGGATGAGTTGTTCTTGACACAGAAGAATTTCTGTCCTGGCTGTATGTTTGTCATGCTGTCCTTGGTGTCGAAGAAAACATATCCTTTCTCTTCCAAACGTTTTCTCACTGTCGCCACGGCAAGGAAATTCACTGGTGAGTCATTTAGAAAATCTATCAGTTTATGTATCATAGTGCAGAGTGTTATGTTTGTTTTACTTATGTTTGTTTTGATGCTGTGTGATTTTTGAGAAAAAAAAGCCCACGAAAGCGTGGACTTTTATCTTTATTCCCAATACAGAATCTCTTTGTTGATGTCCCACTTATGATCTTTCGGGAAGTCATCGCCTTCCCATGCTTTCTTGCTTGTCCATTTCTCAGCAGGGTCAGTCCAGAACGGGTCGTCAGCAGGAAGTCCCAGCGGCATGAATGCCAATGAGGTCATGTAGAGTGAACCGTTGTTTGTGTACCAGTCGGCCACGTTAGGGTGTGGTCCGACAAATCCTATTGTCAGGAATCCTCCCTCATTGTAGTTCTTTGACATAGCCTTAGCCTTCTTGCTTGGATTCTCGACCTGTCCGTAGAACATCCTGTTTGCCACCGCCGTTATTGCTGAGCGTACCTGTCCGTTGTGAAGTTCCTTAGGCAGTTGCTTTCTCCAAGCCAGCTGAGCCAACGGCTGCAGCACTGCCATACGGTAAGGTATGCTTCTTCCGACAACAGGGAAGGTACCCTCAGGTGAGATGAAACGTTCGAGTATGACGCTCCATTTCTGCATACGTTTGCGAACCTCTTTTACTCTGTTGTTGGCAGTGTTTCTCTTGCTGTCTTTTGAACGTATCAGGTAGGAGTTGCCGCCTTGTCTTGCTGATATCATCTCGAGGCACTCCAGATACATTGGTTGTATGACAAAAGAGTTATAGTAGTCGAACGCGAATGACGGTCCGTCACTGTATATACCATCTCCTATATACCATTCCTCCACTTTGCTCATAGCTGTCTTGATTCTGAACGCGTCGTAGTCTGCTCCCACGTACATCAGGAAGCTTTCTTCCATACCCACGAACAGGAACCAGTTTGTGTAAGGCGGGTCGTAGCGTCTCAAACCCTTAATCTCCTTTATGTATAAGTCCTTAGTCTCTTGTGGCAGCGGTACCCAAAGCGAGTCATAGCCTCTGTAGAGTCCCTCCACGACGTATGCTCCGTCGACGAGTGTCTGTCCACCGCTTTCCCATCCCAGACGGTCCGGGCTCTTAGGGTCTACCGCATTGATGATAGCTTTGCGTGTCCATTCGCGAAGCTGCTTACGCTTGACGCTCTCCGCTGTGTCATCATCAGGAAGGTTCAGCCATGGTGCCAGTCCTGCCAGCAGACGTCCGAAGGCTTCCATGTATGCAACCTTCTTGTTTCTGTTGTCCCAGCTCGGTGACAACTCGAGGTTCTTGCATCCCTTAGCCGTATCCATGACCTGCTGCAGTTTACCCTCAGCCATGTTCTTCATCACAGGCTCAGCCATCTGGTACATGATGTCAACCCATACCTCACGGTCTGTCTTCTGTGTGTCTTTCTTACCTGCTGCGTAAGTGGCGTATGACGTCATCGTGAAAGCCGCTATTATCATAAGGATTTTTCTCATATGTGATATGTTTCTTGAGTTATTAGTAACTATGTGATGCTTGTCTTTTAATTGTCCATGGTGAATATTGTCTCGACATTGTGATTTGCCAATACCAATTCCTGATCGTCAAGTTTCATGATCTGGAATGTGTCGACGATATCGTTTTTCTCTGCCACAGTCTTTTGTGGGGTATGAAGGAGAAGAAAACCGTTCTTCAGCTCCCAACGGTCATATTCTACGTTCATGGCGTATGTGACGGCTACGCCGTTGGCGTCTAACTCGAGGCTCTGCCTGTGACCGTCTAAGCCAATCTGTGTCCACACGTGCTCCAACGCTGTCAGGTTCACTGCCACGTTAGCGAGATTCTCGTTTTTGCTGATGTAATAGATGACGCTTATCCTGTCTCCAGCTCTCACTCCTCCCATAACCATCTCTTTATTCGTTGTTATGAGCACCGTGTCGTTTTTGTCTGTGATAAGCTCCAATTGATTCATAGACGTTCCGCTGCCTATGATTCCTTCTTTCTCCACTATCTCAGGCAAGGAGTCCACTCCTACAATCTTGATAGAGTCGTTGTCCGTTTTTTTACCGTTTCCTCCGCATGACGTCAGTATGTACGCTGCTGTGAGGGCAAATACACAAATGTGTGATTTGAGTTTCATATTTGACTGTTTTTATGCAAATATAGTATAAGATGCTCTCATGGCAAAAAGAATGCGTAAAAAATGGTCTCCGTGATATTGTTTGCTGTCAGTTAGTGCGTGAGTGTTTTATGTGTTCACACATCTATTGTCTCTACAAAGAGGCTATTTTTTTTGCCGTGGCACGGTCTGGCTTGCCGTTGTCTGTCATTGGCAGCTCGTCAACCTCCACGGTCTTTTTCGGTCTCCAGTATTTTTCTATTTCGTTGGCGGCATTTACCACTCTCTCCCTCGCATGGTTTTCAATATGTGATGACAAGATAAGGGTCACTTTCTCTCCTAATATTTCATCCTTGCATGAGCTTATCATAAATCCATCGTCAACGCCTGAACGTTCGCGGATGGCTTTTTCCACTTCCTCCATGTGTATCTTTATACCACCAGAGTTGATGACGTTATCTTTCCTGCCTATTATCCTGAATCTGCCGCCGTCGGTTATCTCCACGATATCATTTGTGACTAATGTTCCGTCACACAGAAGGGGTGCTTCTATGACAAGACAGTTGTCTTCGTTTACGCTTATGGTAACTCCCCTTAATGGCGTGTACCATGGGGTGGCGTCATCTCCCGACACCTTTCTGAGTGCGATGTGAGAGAGGGTCTCTGTCATTCCATATGTGCTGTATACGTTGTTGCTGAACGTCTTAAGTGTCTGCTCAAGACTCTTATCGATAGCTCCGCCTCCTATTATAAGATTGTCAATCTCTCTCAGATGAGGATTGTCGAGTGACTTCTTGACTTGCATGGGAACCATGGCCGCCATGTTAATGTGTGGGAACTCACCTTTACAGATGTCCTGCAAGGTGTCAAGTGGAGTAGAGCAGGGGGGCACGCACAATAGTCTCATGTCTCTCTCAATGGCTCTTACCACTATCATCTTTCCGCCGATGTAACTGAGCGACATACACAGAAGGGTGGTGTCACCTTTTTTCAGATTGAGATAGTCACAAGTCATCTTGGCACTGGCAAGCATGCGTGACTTCTCCACAAGAATGTTTTTAGGCTTGCCAGTCGACCCGGATGTGTGTACCTGCAAAAACGGATTAGCGTTATGCCAATCCGTTAAAAATTCTCTTAATGTATCGTCTATGACGGTTTTTGTCAGGTCCATGTTGTTATCAGTTTATTCCAGATACGTGTATCCGTACAGACCACTTCTGTATGTGTCGAGAAACTCCTTACCCTCGTCAAGGGTAATCTTGCCTTCTTTGATTGCCTGCTTAGCCCAAATCTCAAGGCTTCTCACCATCTTTTTAGGCTCGTACTGCACATATGATAACACGTCAGCGACATTTTCTCCATCGATGATGTTGTTTATGTGCCATCCGTCTTTGTCTGTCACGATATGAACGGCGTTTGTGTCACCGAACAGATTGTGCATGTCGCCGAGAATCTCCTGATATGCGCCGACAAGGAACACACCGATATAGTAACTGCCTTTCTTCTTGTCGAAAGAGTGGACAGGTATAAAGTTGTGTACCCCATTCTCTGTCGCGAATGAGGAAATCTTGCCGTCAGAGTCGCATGTCACGTCTTGTAATGTGGCATTACGGTCTGGACGCTCATTGAGCCTCTGTATAGGCATGATAGGGAATATCTGGTCTATAGCCCATGAGTCTGGTAGAGACTGGAACAGTGAGAAGTTGCAGAAATACTTGTCTGCCAGCAGTTTGTCAAGTGAGTGGAACTCTTCTGGTATATGCTTCATGGAATGTGCCAGAATGTTTATCTCTCTCGCCACAGCCCAATACATGCGTTCTATGTCTGCTCTCGTCCTCAAGTCCAGCATTCCATGCGCGAAAAGGTCGAGTGCCTCTTCTCTGATCTGCTGAGCGTCATGCCAACTTTCCAACATGTTACGTATGTTCAGGTTGCACCATATGTCGTAAAGGTCTTTTGCCAACTCATGGTCTGTCTCACTGACCTCATACTCGTCAGGCATGGCTGGTACCTCTGTCGTCTCAAGTACCTCCATGATAAGTACAGAGTGATGGGCTGCAAGTGAGCGTCCACCTTCTGTTATTATGTTAGGGTGCGGTATGTCGTTGTTGTTTGAAGCCTCAACAAATGTGTACACGCAGTTGTTGACGTATTCCTGTATTGAGTAGTTGACTGAACTCTCTGAGTTACTTGAACGACTGCCGTCATAATCGACGCCAAGACCACCACCGCAATCAACGAACTGTACCTCGTATCCCATCTTACGGAGCTGCACGTAGAACATACTTGCCTCTCGTAACGCATTCTGTATGCGTCGTATCTTCGTGATCTGTGAGCCGATATGAAAATGGATGAGCTTCAGACAGTCCTTCATGTTATTCTCGTCGATATAGCTCAGTGCGGTAAGCAGTTCTCCGGATGTGAGACCAAACTTGCTGGCGTCTCCACCGCTCTCTTCCCATTTTCCGCTACCACTGGCTGCCAGTTTGATACGTATACCCATGTTAGGTCTTACGTTCAGACGCTTAGCTACTCGCGTGATTATCTCCAACTCATTAAACTTCTCAACAACAATGAATATACGCTTACCCATTTTCTGCGCCAATAAGGCGAGCTCTATGTAACTCTCGTCTTTATAACCATTGCAGATAATAAGTGAGTCACTTTTCATGTTGACTGCAAGAACGGCGTGAAGCTCCGGTTTTGAACCAGCTTCCAACCCGAGATTGAACTTCTTACCGTGTTTTATAACCTCCTCAACGACAGGGTTGATCTGGTTAACCTTGATGGGATATATTATGAAGTTCTCTGCATTGTATCCGTATTCCTTTGACGCTATATTGAAACACGTGGCGGTCTTCTCTATTCTGTTGTCTATTATGTCTGGAAAACGTACAAGTACTGGAGCAGACACGTCTCTGAGTGCGAGATCGTCCATGACTTCTCTAAGATCAACTTCCACTCCGTTTTTGTTAGGGGTTACTGTAACATTTCCCTTGTCGTTGATGTGGAAATAGTTGACACCCCATCCGTTTATTCCGTAGAGCTCCGAAGAGTCCTCTATGCGCCACTTTCTCATTTTTTGCTTCTGATATAAAATAAAGTGAAAAAAGAATATTTCAGTGTGTATGCCAAACGTGACACTGATGACTTGTTAATACTATTTTACTATGTCTATGATTTTCTTGACATAGCTGTCAATCTGTTCTTTGGTGTGGATAACATCTATGTCTATCGCATGTTTGGCTTTCTCATAAAACGGTGTGCGTTTTATGAGAGACTCTTTGATGTAACATTCCAGCTCTTCTGGGCTCTTACCATTGATGAGAGGTCTCTGGCTTTTACCCATAAGCAGGTGTTCCTTAAGTACTGCAGGTGTTGCTTTGAGGTATATTGTGGCACCACGTGAGTTCATGAAGTCAATATTGTCGAAGAAACATGGAGTACCGCCTCCGCAGGAGATGATGACGTTCTCAAACTCTCCGACTTCCCTGAGCATCTTATACTCCATCTCTCTGAATCCTTGCTCACCACTTTCCTCGAAGATGTCAGATATCTTCTTTCTGAATCGGTCCTCTATGTACCAGTCGAGATCGAAGAACTCAACATTAAGGTCACGTGCCAGGGCTTTACCTATCGTGGTCTTGCCGGCTCCCATATATCCTATTAGAAATACTCTTTTCAATTTCTTCTGCTTAAGGAACGTTAATGTATGATATGTGTGTGTAACTTGTCATGGTTGACTGAAATGATGACAAGTGTTGTCAATCCTAAAGACTATAAGTAGCTTGGAAATATTATTTGTAAATTATTTCCAAGCCACATGCCTTATGTCATGCCAGACTCGTCCTCATCACGATTTTCTGGCTCTTTTGTATGTTCTCTTAGGAGATGGTGTGCCCTGCTCCTCTATTATCTTCATGCACATCTCGTAAGTTAATGACGATGGCTCTGTCACGGTCTTAGGAATCTTATAGTTCGCACCTTTATATTTAATGTACGGACCGTATCTTCCGTTCATGACCTCAAGCTCTGGGTCCTCGTCAAACATTTTCAGATGACTCTGCTTCTCTTCCTCACGTTTCTTACATATCAACGCTACGGCATCCTCATAACCGATTGTAATCGGGTCGAAGTCTTTCGGTATGCTGACGTACTTCTTCGCATGTTGTACATACGGACCAAATCGGCCGGCTCCTATTATCACAGACTCTCCTTCGAATTCTCCTAAGGTACGAGGAAGTTTGAATAGCTCAAGAGCTTCTTCGAGTGTGATGGTTTGTATGCTCTGCTCCTTCTTTAGTTGAGCGAATTTCGGCTTCTCATCGTCTGTGGCTAAGCCAATCTGTACAACAGGACCGAAACGTCCTATCTTCACGCTTACAGGCTTGCCAGTTTGAGGGTCGGTTCCTAAAATACGCTCTCCTACTTTGTGTTCTGACTTGTCGTTCATCGTGTTGTCAACAAGCTCTTCGAACTTCTCGTAGAAGCTCTTCATCATATCTTTCCATCCTTCTTTTCCCTCAGCTATATCGTCAAAGTCCTCCTCCACCTTAGCGGTGAAGTTGTAGTCGATGACTGACGGGAAGAACTTAACGAGAAACTCGTTGACTACGATGCCGATGTCAGTAGGTATGAGTTTGGATTTCTCATTGCCGATTACCTCTTTCTTTGTAGATGCGGTAATCTTGTTTCCCTTCAGCTTGAGGATAGAGTAATCTTTCTCAACGCCTTTTTTGTCTCCTTTCTCCACATACTCTCTTTGCTGTATGGTAGAGATTGTAGGTGCGTAAGTGGAAGGACGTCCGATGCCAAGCTCTTCGAGCTTCTTTACCAGACTGGCCTCCGTATATCTCAGAGGATGCTGTGTGAAACGTTCAGTAGCCACTATCTCCTTCATGTCTAATGACTCACCGACCTCAATAGGTGGTAGGGTGTTGTCTTCAGTGTCTTTTGATGACAGGCTTGTTTTGGCTGCCTCATCATCCAACGACTCATGATAGACTTTAAGGAATCCGTCGAATTTTATTATTTCTCCGGTTGTGATGAATTTGTGACTGTCATCACCATCTATGCTGATTGTTATTATTGTCTTCTCAGCGTCTGCGTCAGCCATCTGACAAGCAATGGTGCGTTTCCAAATCAAGTCGTAAAGACGTCTCTCTTGTGACTTGC
Organism: uncultured Prevotellaceae bacterium; assembly: GCA_937900485.1. GTDB lineage: Bacteria > Bacteroidota > Bacteroidia > Bacteroidales > Bacteroidaceae > Minthosoma. The sequence goes on along the minus strand of CALCEL010000083.1, from coordinate 13,722 downwards.
CTTCTATCTCGTGCACATTGATGTAAGTTGGTCTTATAGCTTCGTGAGCCTCTTGGGCACCCTTACTGTTTGTGTGATACTGACGTACGTGTGAGTATTTCTCGCCGAGAATACTGATAATCTCTTCCTTCGTAGTGTTAAGACAGAGTGAGGAGAGGTTGACAGAGTCAGTTCGCATATATGTTATGTGTCCAGATTCATACAGCTGCTGCGCTACCATCATTGTCTGTGCTACCGTGAATCCGAGCTTCCTTGCTGCTTCTTGTTGCAGCGTGGATGTGGTGAATGGTGGTGCAGGAGTCTTCTTGGTAGGCTTTTTCTGTATATCAGTAATAGTGAATGTCTTACCCTTGCACGCCTCCAGAAAAACCTCTGCGTCTTTCTGCGTTTTGAATCGTGTGTCTAAGTCGGACTTCATGGCAACAGACTTACCATCTTGATCCTTCACGTTAAACACTGCACTGACCTTGAAAGAACTTTCTGTCTTGAAGTTTTCTATCTCCTTTTCTCTCTCTACAATCAGTCGCACGGCAACACTTTGCACTCTTCCCGCGCTGAGGCTCGGTTTGAGTTTTTTCCAAAGCACAGGAGACAGTTTGAAACCGACGATACGGTCGAGGACACGTCTCGCCTGTTGAGCATTGACAAGATTGATGTCAATCACTCGTGGATGCTCTATGGCGTTTAGAATTGCAGACTTGGTGATTTCATGAAATACGATACGCTTGGTCTCCGCCGGGTTGAGTCCGAGCACTTGACTTAAATGCCATGATATAGCCTCTCCCTCTCGGTCCTCATCGGATGCCAACCATACAGTCTCTGCCTCTGCCGCACTCTCCCTAAGTTTCTTGACGACTTCCTTCTTATCTGCAGGAATCTCATACTCTGGAGAAAAAGTATTGAGGTCTACGCTCATTTCCTTTTTCTTGAGGTCTCGTATATGTCCGTAACTCGACATGACTTTGAAATCCGAGCCAAGAAATTTTTCCAGCGTCTTGGCTTTGGCCGGAGACTCAACAATCACTAAATTCTTTTGCATATATCGTATCTGTCATTTTTTTCGGCGGCAAAGGTAATGATTTTTAGTGAACAACAAATAATGTGCTCACTTTTTTTTATTTGATGGCTTCGCCCACCTGAGTGGCTATCGCTCTCATGCCTTTGATAGATGGATGACCCGCTTGTTTGTCTATGTCTGTCAGTTGTATGTTGACTATTCCATAATACTCGCAAACTTTCGCTTCTGTCTCTGTGACCTCTTTGGACAGCTCGCTGTTACAAATGTTGTAAATCTTAGCTTTCGGATAGTTACTCTTTATATAGTTTATCATGTAACAGAATGCAGGTCTGAATGAGTAGAGTTGCTGACGTGTCCAGTTCGTGTACTCATAATAGCCTATAGGAGATTTCGCCCATGAGTCGTTAGTTCCTCCGAAGACAAGTATGATGTCTGGGTTGCCGAGGTTAGCCATTCGCGTGATGAATGCTCTGTCAGAATAGTCGGCTTTGCCATATCCCGTGTAACATACTGTTGATCCTGAGAAAGAGTTGTTTTTCTCGAGCTTATAGCCTTTTTCCTTTATCAGGATTTTCCACCATGTCTGATCTGACGTCTCCACGTCGTTCTTACCTTCGTTTTTCTTGTCATTAAAATACCAGCAATAGTTCCAGTCAGGTGACACCTCACCACTATATGTTGAGTATGAGTCACCCAATATTGAAACTTTCTGAGCGTTCATGCTAATCAGGTTAGCAGTGAAAATCAATGCTGATAATAGAATCTTTTTCATAGATTTGTTGTTTTTAGGTTTGTCTTATTGAAGAAATGTGTTCTCATCGGGCAAAAGTAATAATAAATCCGTAAAATACTCTTTTTTCCTTGTCATTTTAGGATTGCCATGTTCTCATTGAGCTCATGTGTGGTATTCTTTGCCATTTATGTACATTGTTTTGAAGAATTGTTTTTTAGAAGGGGCCTTGTCTCTAATCCTAAATTATGACTATATTCGCGTGATGAATCAATATAGAAAGTTAAAACAGATTATAAGCGAGCGTTACGATGACGGTGAGGCTTCGGCTATAGCTCTTATGCTTCTTGAGGATATGGCTGGCATTGACAGAGTAGGTGCTCTTACTGGGTTGTGTGTGTCTGAGGATATGGAGGAGCGCTTGCTATCTGCAGCGAGACGTGTGGCACAAGGTGAGCCGGTGCAGTACGTCACGGGTAAGGTGGTGTTTTGTGGTCTTACCCTTGACGTTATGGAGGGGGTGTTGATACCAAGACCTGAGACGGAGGAACTGGTGGATTGGATATTGTGTGACGTTATGTGTCATCCAAATATCGGTGAGGTATGCCATGTGCTCGATATAGGAACAGGGTCAGGATGTATTGCTGTGTCCTTGTCGAAAGCGCTGGGTGATGCTGTTATTGAGGCTTGGGACATAAGTGACAGGGCTCTGGAGATAGCGAAACATAACTCTGACAGACACAAGGCCGGTGTCGTATTCAGAAAGAAGGATATATTAAAGGTGGTTGCAGATGAAGTGGGGAAATATGATGTCATTGTGTCCAACCCACCTTATATATGTAATAGGGAGTCTGCGGACATGAGCGACAACGTGTTGTCCTATGAGCCTCATCTCGCTTTGTTCGTGCCTGATGATGAGCCATTGCTCTTTTACGATAAGATCGCAGATTATGCGAGTCAAGCTTTGAAAGACGATGGATACCTATATTTTGAGATAAACAGACTATTCGGTGATAGTGTGGTGGCAATGCTCGAACATAAGGGATATGTGGATGTGGAACTGAGGAAAGACCAATTTGGCAACGACAGGATGGTAAAGGCTCGAGTAGGTGTTCGTTGAACATATAGTGCGTATGTGTTAGTCTGTGATGACTTGTCGGTAATATTTGTTAGGACAGCTTAATAATAAATATATATTATGAAGTGTTTTCTGAAAATGAAGATGTATAAGATCTCGAAAATATTCAAGGTGCTCGGTGTATTAGCCTTTTCGTTAGCCAACTTGTCAGTGATGGCAGACGATGGTGAATGGACTATATACTCCGCGTATCATGACATGACTAAATCAGTGAAGATTGGTCCGTCTTACTACGTGTTGGCGAACGGTGACTTGTTCTCCTATGACACGGAAGACAATAGTATCCGTACCTATGACAAGTCAAATGTGCTGAGTGATTTCGGTATATATGACATTGCTTACAGTAAAACGTCGGATGTGTTACTGATAATCTATTCTAATTGTAATATAGACCTGCTTAGGATAGGGAAGGAGTGTGTCAATCTGCCGGATTTGAAAAACAAATCACTTAGTGATAAGACTATATACGAGGTGAATATTACAGGAAACAAAGCCTATATATCTACCGGCACTGGTATTGTCGTCGTAAATCTGGATGATTGTTATTTTGAGAATCTGTACTATTTCGGTTCTGCTGTCGAGACGACGAGGGTGAGTGACCTTAGAATATATGCGTCAACAACGTCAGGTGTGTATGTCGGTGAGAAAACAGACAATCTGCTGGATCCTAACAACTGGAGTCTCAAGACAGACACAGAGATGAGTGATTATCTGGAGTACAGTGGTCTGACAAATGAGAATGTGTCAGACACGTCAGCTCTGAATATTGTCACCACAGCAATACCATATGGGTTGAATAGTCCTGTGAGAAACTATTCTTATAAGTTGTCTATGGTAGATGGACGATTGTTGGTGGCAGGTGGTAACTTCTACTATGAGCCGGAGATTGACTATGATGGCACGGCGATGAAGTATGAGAATGGTAAATGGACTAATTTCGATGAGACTGTTGCGGTGACTGCTGTTGGAAGTCTCCTATACCGTAATGTCACCGACATCATACAGGACCCGAATGACACAGAGCATCATTGGCTCGGAACAAAGAAGAGCGGAATCTACGAGTTCAGGAATTATGTCATGACGAACCACTATAGCTATGACAATTCTCCGCTTACCTCAATCTTGCCGGAGAATAAAAATGCGGCGAGATACGTGAGAGTGACGGGACTGCAATACGACTCAGAAGGAAACATGTGGATGTGTAATAATGAGTGTGATACAGTCATCAGGATATTGAAGAATGATGGTAGTTGGACTTCCTATTTCTACGATGAGATCGCTGGTTACCCTACGTTTGACAACATCATGTTCGACTCGCGTGGATGGGCGTGGATCAATTGTCGAAGGACTACGCAGTCTTGCAGTGCCGGCATAATGGTGATTAACACTAACGGAACGGTGGATACTCAAGACGATGACAGCTACAGGTTCATTAAGTCGTTCTATAATCAGAATGGAACTTATTACACCCCAAACTTATTCTATTGTTCATCGGAGGATCTTAACGGGTATATTTGGATAGGAACTGAGGAAGGTCTGTTCGTGTCCTATTCTCCTGATAACGTTTTTAGCAGTGACTTCTTGTTCAATCAAGTCGTGGTGTCAAGAAATGACGGTTCCAACAACGCTGACTACCTTCTCAACAGAATCCCTGTTAAGTGCATAGCCATAGACGGCGGAAACCGGAAATGGATAGGCACCAAGGGTGACGGTGTCTATCTCATAAGTTCAGACGGTCAAGAGACAGTTCAGCATTTCACCACGAAGAACTCTCCTCTCATATCTGATAATATCAATGACATCGAGATTGATGGAGAGTCTGGTGAGGTGTTTATTGCCACCACCTCAGGTCTCTGCTCTTACGCTGGTGATGCAACAGACGCCTCGTCTGACATGTCAGACAGTAGCCTGAAGGTTTACCCTAATCCTGTCAGACCGGAATACTCGGGTAACTTACATATAACAGGACTGATGTTTGACTCTAACGTGAAGATTGTCAATGCTGCAGGAAGGCTGGTTGCAGAGGGGACGAGTGTGGGAGGTGAGTTCACTTGGAATTGTTGCGACAATTTTGGCAAGAGATGTAAGTCTGGAGTGTATTATGCTTTATGTTGTGATGAGGATGGTAATACCGGAGCAGCAACAAAATTCGTGATAATCAGGTAAGATATGACAATTAGTATCCTTATACCAACGCATGACTATGCTTGCTATCAGCTTGTTAGTGAGTTACACACACAGGCAGAAAGGATTGGGGTGAGCTATGAGATTATTCTTGCTGAGGATGGTAGTCGTGACAGTGTGTCTATGATTGCCAATCTGAAAGTTAAGGAGTTGAGTAATTGCAGGTATATAAGACTGAAAGACAACATAGGAAGGGCAGCGATAAGAAATTTCCTTATACGTGAGTCTAAAGGTGACATGTTGCTGTTTCTTGACTCTGACGGTAAGATAATCAATACGAACTTCCTGCGCAATTACCTGGAGGCAGGAAAGATTCATCCTGTTGTTTGTGGTGGAATTAAGCATCCGGATGTGTGTCTAGACCCGAACCGACAGCTCAGATGGAGATATGAAAAATGTTATGAGAGCAGACATGGAATGGTGAGTGGGCAGTTCCGCTCTTTCTCGTTCCTCATCAGCAGGAAGGTGGCTGAACTTATCTCCTTCGACGAGAGATACAACAACTACGGCTATGAAGACGTCAAGTTCGGTGATGACATGAGAGCACACGGGTATGAGGTGTTCGCTATTGACAACCCTCTGTTGAACAAAGACATCGAAGAAAGTGACGTGTTCCTGCGTAAGACAGAAACAGCTGTAACCAATGCTTATAAATTCAGAGACGAGTTGCGTGACAGCGTCACCCTGATACGATTCCATGAGAAGTACAAGATGCTCATGCCAGTGGTTCGATTCGTGTTCAAGTCCACACGTTCACTTATGAGAAAGAACCTCACAGGTTCCAATCCATCGCTATTTTTGTTCTCTTTCTATAAACTGGGCTATTATTCCACATTGGCTTGACGCACACTGTCTGTTTTTTTGCTCATTTCTGTGTGATCTGAATTGATTTTGCCGAGAGAATAGTGATTATCCTTTCCGTGTTAGCGTCTAACTCGGTCAAATCATCGGAAAAAAGATTGCTCTCATAGAGAATATGCAGTCGAAAAGTTCCAAAGTTTGATGCGTAGAACGCCCTTTTGCTTTTACTCATCTCGTAAGTCTCGTCAGCACCGATAGTCACACCTTGTTTCTGAATATAGAAATCTTTACCTCCGTCCAAGCTTTCCATCAGCAAATAGACCCTTCCGGCCATCTCTGGTCCGTGGTTACGTAACGTCAGCTCGTAGTCTGGTACGCTACCGTTGATGAGCATGTCTGGTATGTCTATATGCTCAAGCGTCAGGTACGATGTCGAGCTGGTGTCAGAAGAGAGAGTCACTTCATTGTCATCGACTCTGGCTATAATGTAATTAGGTGTTCCTGTACAAACCCTTGCCTCATACCATGACTTTTCTTCTTTACTACAGTTATCCCTGAACATCGGGACAATCGTGTACGTTCCGTCGATTATATCGTCTGGCAAGGATAGTGTCAGAGTGTCTGTGTAAGTGGTGTCGTCAATCTCCTCCAGAAGAAATGACCTGTTGTAAGTGTATAATGGGCATACGATCTCATCGTTCTTTTTAAGCATGATGCTTACGGAGTCATCGTGTGTGTTCCATCCTAAGTTAGACATATCCCGTACCACGACCTTAATGTTATTTCTCGGAAAAATCGTACTTATCGTATTACTGTCCATCATTGCTCTTATATCCCGGAAAGCGAACGAATGTCGTTCGTAGCCTAAGGCGTTGTCATCATTCTCAGGCATAACCCCCAACACATATTGCTGCATCATGTTCAGTCCTTCTTCCGGGCTGTTCTGCTCGTACCATTGTGGTTGGTTCGGAACCATGTTAGGAAGGTAAGTCCAGTTGTTGTCCTCGCCGCCCGGGTTACCCCAACAGATATGAAAATAATCGTTTTCATCATATCCGTCGATGACATAAGCGTGTCCGCCGTCCGCGTTATATCCGGAGATCAACACTGGTCGTCCGTCTGCAAGCTCCCTCTTAAGCATTAGTGTCACCTCAGCCAAAGAGTAAAAATCTTTGAAGTACAGTTGTGCTCCTTTGTCGTAGCCGAACATGTTGACAAGAGCCACAGGCTGGTAGATGCTCCTTGCCCCGCTTGACGCTGACGAGTAATTCATATTAACTGCCAATCCGCAGTCGTAGCTGAGCTTAGCTATGGCATACGCTTGCTCTGTCGTGTAGTTTCCTTCGGTATACTTATCCAATATATTATCCCAGTCGTATGTGTCAGGCCATCTCCAGTGGTGCATGACCTGTGTCATGGCAGTGGCTACGCATCCAACGACACTTCTTTCATTTGTGAGCGTATCAATCGGACATAACAGGTTGAAAGGGTCGTACTGATCCCATACGTCAGTCAGTAACGGTCCTACCTTAGAGGGCAGAGACTGAGACTCCACGTAGTGTCTGCTGTTTTTCTTTATGAGACGTTGTGCCGCAGATAACTGTGTTATGCACATACATAATGCCAGTAATAATATACGCATGATTCCTTTTAGTATTATTTAGCAAAGATAAATATTTTATCCTTTGTTTTATAAGGAAAGAAATAAAATACTAATTTTGCTTTATAGTATTATGTGTTATGAAAAAAATAGTGTTTCTTACTGGTGCCGGTATGTCTGCCGAGAGTGGCATAAGCACATTCAGAGATAGTGGAGGCTTATGGGAGAATTATAATGTTGAGGATGTGGCCAGCATTGACGGATATATCAGGAATCCGGAGCTTGTGTTAAACTTCTACAATATGCGTCGTCGTGAGCTGCTCAAAGTGCAGCCCTGCGAGGGTCATCGCTTGATAGCGGGTCTGGATGACCAGTATGATGTTACCGTGGTGACACAGAATGTCGACAACCTTCATGAGCGCGCGGGCAGCAAAAAAGTCATTCATTTGCATGGCGAGCTGATGAAAGCCACGTCGTCAGACAATCCCAATGACGCTCGATGTGTTGTGGACTTGAGCGAGGAATCCATCGACATAAATATCGGTGACAAGGCCAAAGACGGCAGTCAACTGCGTCCTTTCATCGTATGGTTCGGCGAGAACGTACCTATGATAGAACCAGCCATCGAAGAAGTGTCGAAGGCAGACATTCTCATTGTCATAGGAACATCTCTTAACGTGTATCCGGCGGCAGGTCTTCTTAGATATGCGAGACGTGACTGTGAGATATACCTCATTGACCCGAAGACCGTCAACTGTCCTGACAATTACGGCATCACGTACATCAGGAAAGGAGCGAGTGAGGGTATGAGAACACTGATTAATGATTATTTGATTAAGTAAGATATGCTGTTACCTATTTTGAATGACGGATTTGTCGAGGCGGGATGTGATGAGGCCGGACGTGGCTGTTTGGCAGGTAGCGTGTATGCCGCTGCTGTGATTCTTCCTGCGGATTATAAGAATGAGAAGTTGAACGACTCGAAGAAACTCACCGCCAGACAGCGTTATGAGCTAAGAGATGAGATTGAGCGAGACGCCATTGCGTGGTCGGTAGGTGTGGTCACCAATGAAGAGATAGATAAGATGAATATCCTGAGGGCAAGCATCACGGCAATGCACCGAGCCATAGCCAGCCTGAAAGTGCGTCCGGAGCGTCTTATCATCGATGGAAACAGGTTCTACGAGTACAAAGACGCATCGGGAGTGATACCGCACACCACTGTGGTCAAAGGTGACGGTAAGTACCTTAGTATAGCTGCGGCGAGTATACTTGCTAAGACCTACCGTGATGACTATATGAAGACGTTAAACGATGAATATCCATATTATGGATGGGACAGAAACGCCGGCTATCCGACAAAAGAGCACAGGGAAGGAATAAAGACACATGGCGTCACGCCGTATCATAGGATGACGTTCAACCTGCTGGGTGATACTCAGTTGGAGTTCTCGTTCGAATAGTCGTGTCTCATGGTGGGTGAGCTATCCTACTATCTGCCTGTGTTGGCTTCTGACCCATTCCTTATGTCTTAGTCTGACCACCTCCTTCGTTTTGTTTGTGAAGTAGGTGTCTTGAAACCGTTCCCAGATATATTCGATGGCTAAGGGTGACGGGTGTACCATGTCCTCAGCGTAAAAGCGATAGTCGCGAAGCTCGTCGACCATTATCTCATAAGACGGGAAATACTGAGTGCTAATCTCGTTGTTGTGATGATGACGCTCGTGAAACAGTCCTGTGCCGGTGAGATCGTCGACGGCTTGCAGCAGTATTCCCTTACTTATGTTGTTGGCATGCATGCCGTCACGTTTATGTCGTATAGGGCTGACCGTGAAAATCACTTTGAGTTGTGGGTTAAGCGTGTGTAGCTTATCGAGCACGTCATCCCATAAAGAGCAGATCTGTGTTGTGTCGAGACGAGTACGTGAGAATAAGCTGTCAGGCTGCTTGTGACAGTTAGCCACAAGCATGTCATTCTCCCTCAGACGATAAATTACCGACGTGCCGAACGTTATGATCATGACGTCTGCGCTGCTCAGGGCTGCTCTAGTCGCCTCGAACGTGTCATTAATCTTTTCCAACAGCTCCTCACAGGAATGTGACGAGAACTTAGAGTGGTGCATCCATGAGTGCCACACACCGTCGGTTGACATGAACACCATGTCATCGTCAGCCTTGTACCTGTTTCCTTTGACTGTTTGTAATAATATGTTAGCGATGCTTTCGGGATTGTATAAAGTGCCGAAAGGATTGATTGTGACGTCAAAACCGCTCTGTGTCAGCTTCTCTCCGATGCTGTCGGAGAAGCATGAGCCGATTAGCGTCACTTTATCGTCAGGAGCAATCTGAAAAGATGATTTGGGGATGTCAATAGTAGTGCTAAGTTGCATATATATCTTGTTTTAATCGCAAATTTAGAAAATTATTTTTAGGACAAATATCTTTTTTAATTACTTATTGCTAACTTCGCGCTTTGGGTGAAGTTTATACGTTCCTCCCATGAGGAAAAATACATAATAATCAATATAGTATAGAAATGGCAAAGAAAGCGCTTCTTATGATTCTCGATGGATGGGGAATCGGTAATAAAGGTAAAGGTGACGTGATATTCCAGACTCCAACTCCTTACATGGATTATCTGAATGAGAACTACCCTCACTCACAGCTTCAGGCATCAGGTGAGAACGTAGGTCTTCCTGACGGCCAGATGGGAAACTCTGAGGTCGGACACCTTAACATTGGAGCAGGACGTATCGTTTATCAGGATCTCGTGAAAATCAACCGTGCGTGCGCGGACAACTCTATCCTTGACAATACTGAGATACAGGCAGCATATGGCTATGCGAAGAAGACTGGTAAGAACGTGCATCTCATGGGACTGACTTCCACAGGTGGAGTACACTCAAGCTTTAATCATATCCTGAAACTCGTTGACATCGCAAAAGAGTACGGAATCAGTAACTGTTATGTTCATTGCTTCATGGATGGACGTGACACTGACCCTAAGTCTGGTAAGGGCTTCATCGCTGACCTCCAGAAGCATATCGATGAGGTAGGCGTAGGAGCTATCGCTTCTATCGTAGGACGTTTCTATGCGATGGACCGTGACAAGAGATGGGATCGTATCAAGGTGGCTTACGATCAGCTCGTTGAGGGTAAGGGACGTAAGGTCAATGACATGGTTGAGGGTGTTCAGTCTTGTTATGACTCTCACACTGAGGAGCATAAGAACACAGACGAGTTCATGGAGCCTCTCATCAACGCTAATGTCGATGGTACCATTAAAGAGGGTGATGTGGTTATCTTCTTCAACTATCGTAACGATAGAGCTAAAGAGCTAACTGTCGTTCTTACACAACAGGATATGGAGAACGAGGGCATGAAGACAATACCTGGACTCCAGTATTACTGTATGACTCCATACGACGCAAGCTTCACAGGCGTTCACGTGTTGTTCCCTAAGGAGAACGTGGAGAACACACTCGGAGAGATTGTCTCAAAGAAAGGTTTGAAGCAACTGCATACTGCTGAGACTGAGAAATATGCTCACGTGACATTCTTCTTCAACGGAGGACGTGAGACACCTTATGAGGGTGAGGACAGAATCCTTGTCAAGTCACCTAAGGTCGCCACTTACGACCTGCAGCCTGAGATGAGCGCCTATGAGGTTAAGGATAAGCTTGTTGACGCTATTAACACAGAGACTTATGACTGGATTGTGGTTAACTTCGCCAACGGAGATATGGTGGGACACACAGGTGTGTATTCAGCTATAGAGAAGGCTGTCGTGGCTGTTGACTCTTGCGTTAATGATGTCGTTGAGGCTGCTAAGTCAAAGGGATATGAGACAATCATCATCGCTGACCACGGCAATGCTGATAACGCTCTTAATCCTGACGGAACACCTAACACAGCTCACTCATTGAACCCAGTGCCTTTCATCTATGTCACTGAGAATAAGAATGCGAAGGTTGTGGATGGCGTGCTGGCTGACGTCGCTCCTTCTATCCTCCACATCATGGGTATAGAGCAGCCTGCAGAGATGACAGGTAAATGCCTGATCATCGACTAAGATTCTTGTGCGGTAACAGATGTCACCGCTTGACATACTTTATATCATCACTCCATGTGCTCATTGTCATGAGTAATGGAGTGATGATTTTTTATTGTCCTCACTCAAGCATTCTCTTTGCACTCTTGTTTGTGATGCCCGTCTGTACTGGTAAAATGATTATGGTGACGCCGTTTTGGAGTAACCATAAGTTTCACGTATTATCGCTGACCAGCTCAAATGAATAGTCAATACCATAAAACCGCCCAAACTTATGTTTCAGAGCTTTCGCTCCATGACTAACGCACAGTAGGACGGGGAAATAATGGACAATTTGGCGCATAACCAAATTTCCTATGCCTATTTTTTGTTAAAATATGGTTAACTTACTGATAATCCTAAAATAACGCATTTGAAAATTTTATATCTCTTTTTAAAAATTCTTAGGTTAGGATATATGCTACAAGCAGGTCTGAGAATTTAATAATCCTAACCTGAACTTTTCAACGTCCTAACCTGAGATTTTCCGACACCGAATAAGACACGGGAAATTTCCAAAAAGCATTTTTCCACTGACAGACATCAACTGAAAAAGGGAAATATCGGACAGCGTAAAATGTGCGAAATAGAAGATGGAATCAGAGTGTCTGATATTATTATTTTCAGAGAGAAAGTCGGGAGACAAGTGTTTGGTGAATAAGATTATGTGTGGAGTATGTAACTGTTTACGTGATACTTAATCTCTGTTGTGTTATCAGTAAAATAGTGCTTTGGACGGGAAATTATGCGGTGTAGTAGGGAAAATCCCATCTCAATTAGGAAAACAACCATTGACGATATTAAATTATTGCGATATATTTGCATCATCAACATCAGATGATTGCTATTTCATCCAGATGTTGAACATAAAAAGAAGTAATAACAATTAAATACTAAGAGATATGAAGAAGGTAAGAATATTCATCGCTACAATATGTATGATATGCGCGATGACGGCAAACGCTCAGCCGATGAATTACAACGCTATGAGGAATAATGCTCGTTTTCTTACAGACCGCATAGCTTATACCTTAGGTATCACCTCAGCAGCAATAATCGATGACATTTATCGTATCAACTTCGATTACATATGCGGTGTCAATGATTATCTCGACGATGTGGCGATGGGATATTACAGCAACGAGTACAACCAACTCTGCTACGAGAGAGATATGGCGCTCCAGTATCTGCTGGGTACAAGACTGTGGAACAGATTCATCACTTATGACTATTTCTACAGGCCGATTAGGTTCGAGAACAGACGCTGGTCATTTGGTATTTACGCTCATGACACAAGAATGAATTATTTCTACCGTTCAGTGCCTGTTTACTTTGATAGCTACAGAGGCGGTCATTTCTTCTCTCCTATGAGACCGGTAAGGGTTTACAATAACTATAATGTATACCATAACGGAAGAATAGTAGGTCCTGTACATGATAACAGAGTATTGCCAAACCAGAGGGTTTTCGACAACAGGAATAACAACGGTTATCATAACAACGGCATGAATGTCGAGAGGAACAACAACGGTTATCATAACAACGGCGTGAATGTTGATAGAAATAATAATGGTTATCGTAACAACGGCGTGAATGCGGACAGAAACGCAAACATCAATGTGACTCAATCTAATGACAAGAAGGATAACAACGGTAATTTCGGCAACTCTAGAAGTAACAATAATAACGTGAGAAGTGACAACAATGCCAGAAGCTCATCACGCAACAACGGAACAGTGACCGGTACCATCACTCCATCAAGAGGAACCGTAAGAGCATCTTCTGCCGGAGCCAACTCAAGGGATAATAATTCAGGTGGAACTCATAAGTCAAGCGGACGTAGATGATAAGACATTCAAGGTCTAAAAGATGTTAATAGGTGAAGCGCGTTTTCTTCAGAAACGGAGAAGACGCGCTTTACGTATGTCGTATATGATATGTCCTGTCTCGTATGCCCAAAATGAATTAAAAGACTACTTTTTGGTTATAATTAGTCGTTCCTTGAAAACTATTTAATTATTTAACAACCAATAAAATAGTAGCTCGAAAATTTGCATATGTCTACAAAATTTCGTATCTTGTGCACATAAAATCTTGCAATTCAGTTATGTATAAATCTTCTGGTAACGTCCGACAGTCATCTCTTTTCTGGGACTTAGAG
>CALCEL010000082.1 GCA_937900485.1 uncultured Prevotellaceae bacterium | reverse complement strand
CGGAGACGCGGTTCTTTGAAACGTATCAATAAAGGGCAGCCGCTGCAATGTGGCTACTCTTTTTTCAACCGCTGGATTTTCGTTACCAATACAATTTTCGGTAACGAGATAGGTAACTATTTGGTAACGGAACGATGGTCATATTTCACAATATGCATTCCTTCCTTTTCCGTCTATCTCGGCACAGTCAGTGTCGATTGTTGTGAGAGAGACATCACATCATGTTACCTTCTGTGGCGAATTCGTTGGTCTCACCAGCGGTAGGAGCTTCCTCCATCGTTGTCTCCTCTTTGTTATCCGCCTCTTCTTGTCTCTTGGCCGCGTCAGCGTATCTGCTGACGCTGAGTATGACGGCTATGTAGAAGCTGGTCATCATGATGGATGAGCCGCCTCGGCTGATGAATGGCAGGTTCTGTCCCGTCACAGGTATCGCACCCACCGCAACCGCCATGTTGACGAGAGCCTGTAACACTATCATCATGCCGAAGCCGAGCACCAGGTAGGCGGGGAAGAATTTACGGCATTTCTGCGCTATACGTCCTGTCCTCACAAACAGTGTCATGTAGAGCAGTAACACCACGATGCCGCCGAACAGACCGGTCTCTTCCACGATGATGGCGTAGATGAAGTCGGACTCTGCATGTGAGAGGAAGTCCCTCTGTACGGAGTTGCCCACACCCAGTCCCACGCCTGCTGAGTTAGCCACAGCGATCTTGGCGTGTGTGCTCTGCGCATGTTTGTCATCGAACCAATACGAGGCGTCGTCGGGTGATATTTTCTCGTCGTTGCCCGTGAATCGTTCGATACGATGTTTGACGGTGGCGAGACGTTTCAGGGCGCTGTTGTCGCTGAGTGCGTCCTCCGGCATGATGAATGCTATGGTCATGACGAATCCAGCAATGATACCTAACACTCCCAGTCCTTTGAAGATGTATATCCATGGTATGTGTCCGAGTATCATCATTGCCAGTATGACCACGAACAGCATGAGTGCCGTGGACACGTTATCCATGAAGATGAGCCCGCAGCATATCACCAGTGGCACGCTGATGTACATGAACGGCTTCCACGGCTTACCTTTCACCGCTCCGACTATCAGCTTGCCTTTCTCGTTTTTTATCACTGTCTGTGTACGCGCCAGTATGAGTGCTGTCCACATGATCAGGAAGCATTTCACAAGCTCTGACGGCTGTACGGAGATACCGGCGATCTGGGTCCATCGGTTTGTGCCGTTGAGACTGTTCCCTCCGAACAGCGCCGTGGACGCTAGCAGTATGATGGATAATGGCAGGCATATTGGCGGCATGACGCAGAACCATTTACATGGTATGCGGTGGAAGACAATGATTATCAGCAGACCGAAGAACAGGAACACGAACTGGTGTACGATAGGTCCCCAGTGGCTTGCGCCGTTGGCGAATGTCAGTCGTGAGGATGCGCTGAACACCTCCACAAGTGACACTATGCAGAGTAGGAAATATATGACCCAGATGGTCCTGTCTCCTTTGAAGAAGTCTCTGGATGATGTTTTTGATAATATTCCCGGCATAACTTTATCGTTTTTTGTTTGTTCTTTTAATTCACTGTTCATACCTCACGCCGCTGGCCAGTCAACCATCGTCGTCTCTTGTCTTTTGTGTCTTATGTCTGTGCGTCGCACCCGTCCGTTCTGTTGTCACGGTGCGGGCGTGACGGTTTGAGTCATTACAGGTTCTTTACGCACTCTCTGAACTGCTCGCCTCGATCCTCCATGTTCTTGAACAGGTCGAAGCTGGCGCAGCATGGGCTGAGAAGCACGCAAGAGCCCGGTTTAGCCATCTTGTAACACTCATCGACGCAGTCCTTCATGCTTCTGACGTCAGCTATAGGCAGTCCGAAGTCGTCGAAGGCGGCGTGCAGCTTGGTGTTGTCCACTCCGAGGAAGACGAGGCCTATGCACTTCTCCTTCACGAGGTCGAAGATCTCCGAGTAGTCATTACCTTTGTCTTTACCACCGAGTATGAGCACCGTAGGCTGCGTCATGCTGTCGAGAGCATACCAGCAGGCGTTGACGTTAGTGGCCTTGGAGTCATTCACGAAGTCGATGCCTCGCACTCTGCCCACCTTCTCCAGTCTGTGCTCCACACCGGCGAAGTCGCTCAGTCCCTTGCGTATCTGCTCATTGCTGACACCGGCCAGGTCAGCCGTGATGCCTGCGGCGAGTGAGTTGTAGAGGTTGTGTCTGCCTCGCAGTGCCAGCTCTTCCTGTTCCATGTTGAACGGCACAGGACCGTCGATGTGGAAAGTGTGGTCGCTGACATATCCTATGGCGCAGTTCTCTTTGAACTCGGAGAACGGACACATCTTAGCCTTGATATTGTATTTCTTCAGCTCCCGTGTGACGATAGGGTCATCGTTCCAGAACACGAAAGCGTCGTTCTCCGTCTGGTTGCGTGTGATGCGCATCTTGCTGTCCACGTAGTTCTGCATCTTGAAGTCATATCTGTCGAGATGGTCAGGTGTGATGTTCATGAGCACTGCGATGTCTGCGCGGAAGTCATACATGTTGTCGAGCTGGAAGCTGCTCAGCTCGATGACGTAGTAGTCGTGGTTCTCCTCAGCCACCTGTAACGCCAGACTACGTCCGATGTTTCCGGCTAGCCCCACGTTGTATCCGGCACCCTTGAGTATGTGATAGATGAGTGACGTCGTTGTCGTCTTACCATTGCTTCCCGTGATACATATCATTTTGGCGTTGGTGTACCTGCCGGCGAACTCTATCTCACTGATGACAGGTATGCCTTTCTCCTTTATCTTGATCATCATAGGAACGGTGTCTGGAATGCCCGGACTCTTTATCACCTCGTTGGCGTTGAGGATCAGAGACTCGGTGTGTCTGCCGCTTTCCCACTCTATGTCGTGGCTGTTGAGTATCTCCTTGTATTTGTCTTTGATCTCAGACATATCGCTGACAAAAACATCAAATCCTTTCTTTTTAGCCAGCACGGCTGCTCCGGCGCCGCTTTCTCCTGCTCCTAGAATAACAATACGTTTCATTGTCTCTTTGTTTATTATTTCCTAATAATGTTATGGCATGTCCTGCACAGCCGATGTGCTCACCGCCGTCGACGGCTCATCGTGTCAGAATGTGTCGTGTTATCTTATCTTCAGTGTCAGTATGGTGATGGCTGCCAAGATGATGGTGACAATCCAGAATCTCGTGGTAATCATAGATTCAAACAACAGTCCTTTCGGTCTGGTGATGAGGTACTTCACACCCGGCTCCATCTTATGTCTGTAATGGTCGTGGAACGGAGCGCGCTTGAAGACTCTCCATTTCAAACCTTTCTTGTTACCTTTCTTGGCGTATGCCACCTGCAGCATGACACTCACGCTCTCCATGAGGAATATGCCGCACAGGATTGGCAGCAGAAGCTCCTTGTGGATGATGACCGCTGTGACGGCTATCACACCGCCGATGGCGAGACTGCCGGTGTCGCCCATGAAGACCTTGGCAGGATACGCGTTGTACCAGAGGAAACCGGTCAACGCACCTATGAAGCCGCACAAGAAGATGACCACCTCCTCCGTACCTGGTATGTACATCACGTTGAGGTAGCTGGCATACTGTACGTGACCTGACACATAGGCCAGTATGCCAAGTGCTACTCCTATGATGGCTGAGTTGCCGGCGCACATACCGTCCATACCGTCATTGAGGTTGGCTCCGTTTGACACCGCCGTTATGACAAACGTGGTGACGAGGATGAACAGAATCCATCCGCATGCTCGTTTCACCGTACCATTCTCAATCCAGTTGAATGGCCTGTTGTAGTCGAGGTTGTTGTTCTTCATGAACGGCACAGTGGTCACCGTTGACTTACGTGTCTCACTCTTATGGTATACCACCTCCTTGTTTCCTATCTCCTGTGTCACATTCTCACGTACCACGGCTTGAGGACTGAGCCAGAGGGCGATGCCGACCACGGTGCCCAGTGTCAGCTGACCTAACATTTTGTATATCGGTCGCAGACCGTCTTTGTTGCCGCTGAGCTTGATGTAGTCATCGAGGAATCCGAGAAGACCAAACCATATCAGTGTTATGATGAGAAGGTTGAGGTATATGTTCGTGAGTTTGCCGAACAGCAGTACAGGAATGAGCACGGCGACTAGTATCACCACGCCACCCATTGACGGCACGCCTTTCTTCTGTACACCGTATGGGTCGATGGCGGCGTCACGAGCTTCCTCGATGTGCTTCCTCGACCTCATGTATTTGATGAAATATTCTCCGAACACCATAGATATGATGAGTGAGAAAATGAGTGTCATCAGTGCCCTGAACGACACGTAGTTAAGCATTCCCATTCCTGGGATGTCAAATTCCTTAAGTAGTTTTCCTAATTGATATAACATTTTCCTTGTTGTATTCTACACATAATATGTATATGGTGTACGCTCCGCTCCGTACCACCTATTTGTTATATGGCGTGATGGGAGTATCCACTCTTGACGGTGACCGTCTTGTGTCGCTTTCTCGCATGTCATTCACTGACGATTGTAGAGCGTCTACCTCTTGTTAATGGTAAGCCATGACGGTTCGTCATGAAACTTCACCTCTTGTTGACGAATGTCAGAAACAAGCTCTCACCTCTTCTTTGTCATCAAAATGGTGCTTGACGCCTTTCACGATTTGGTAGTCCTCATGTCCTTTACCGGCGATGAGTATGACGTCGCCGCTCTTAGCCAGTGCGCATGCTGTCTTGATGGCTTGACGTCTGTCCACGATTGTGATGACGTTTCTCATCTGCTCATTCGTGAGCCCAGCCTGCATGTCCTTGAGTATGTCCTCTGGCTCCTCAAATCGAGGGTTGTCGCTTGTCAGGATGACCTTGTCGCTTTGTTTCACTGCCTCTTGTGCCATGAGAGGACGCTTGCCCTTATCTCTGTTTCCTCCAGCTCCGCATACTGTTATCACCTGTCCCTTACCGTTAAGCACCTCGTGTATGGCGTTGAGCACGTTCTCGAGAGCGTCGGGTGTGTGTGCGTAGTCCACAATCGCCGTGTAGCCTGATGGAGAGCGCAATGCCTCAAAGCGTCCGTTCACAGGGTGCATGGCACTCATGGCCACTAGCACGTCGTGAGGGTCCTTGCCGAGCATGACAGCTGCTCCGTACACTGCGAGCAGGTTGCTGACATTGAACTTACCAATGAATTTCACGCCGACCTCTTTGCCGTTTATCTCCAGATACATCCCCTCGAAGTGGCACTCGATGATCTTAGCCTTAAAGTCGGCTGGGCTCTGTGTGGAGTATGTCTTCACCGTTGCTTTTGTGTTCTGAGTCATCACCAGTCCATTCTTGTCGTCTATGTTTGTCACCGCGAAAGCGTTAGCCGGCAGATTGTCGAAGAACAGCTTCTTTGCCTTGATGTAATTCTCGAATGTCTTGTGGTAGTCGAGGTGGTCACGTGTGATGTTGGTGAATAAGCCGCCAGCGAAATGTAATCCTCCAATTCTGTTCTGTACCACGGAGTGGCTGCTGACCTCCATGAAGACATACTCACATCCGGCGTCAACCATGCGGGCCAACAGCATGTTGAGCGTCACTGGGTCTGGCGTCGTGTGTTCCGTAGGTATTGCTTCACCGTCTATGTAGTTGCAGACTGTAGACAGCAGTCCTACCTTGTGTCCCATATACCTGAACATGTCGTACAGAACTGTGGCTATCGTCGTCTTGCCGTTGGTGCCTGTCACGCCCACCAGTCTCAGCTTGCTTGACGGGTCACCGTAGAATGAGGTGGCTATTTGTCCCACCACAAGCTCTGAGTTGTCCACGCTGACGAACACTGCCTTGTCCTCATATTCTGACGGTATCGTCTCGCACACTACGGCTGTGGCTCCCAACTCTATGGCCTTGCCGATATATGAGTGTCCGTCTGCCTGCGTGCCTCTGACGGCGATGAACAGATTACCCTCTTTAACTTGGCGTGAGTCGATGTTCACACCTGTGATGTCGGTGTCAAGGTTGCCCTTCACCTCATTCACTTTGACGTTTGATAGTATTTCCTTTAGTCTCATATCTTATCACTTTATCATTTTAAATATAATCTTACAACTCGTCCTTTCCTGACTATAGTTCCAGGTGGCACGCTCTGGCTCCTCACCTTACCGCATCCGCTGATCTGTGCTGTCAGACCTCTGCTCTCGAGAATGTATATGGCGTCACGCGCTCCCATTCCCTTGACGTTTGGCATGGTGTTCTCGTACATGCTGCGTTGAGTGAGTATGACACTGCCGCCTTTTATTTCTGACGTGCACCAGTCGTTGACGTTGTCACAGTAGGCTTTCACCCCGAGGCTCTCCAACACATGTCTTGTCGACTCTACGTCTCCGCTTTTCACGTCAGGTACGAATATCGTGGATGAGTCGGCGGCGCATATCAAATCGCGAGTCTCGTGTTTAGAGTATACTCTCTGTGCTATCTTCGAGAATACTACTCCGGCCTGTCCACCACCGCTGGCTATCCAGTAGTTGTGTCTTATCGCCACGATGCATGTGTACTTGGGATTTTCGGAAGGGAAATATCCACAGAAGCTCACAAGGTGTTCTGTGCCGTATCTTCCAGCCGCAGATATCTGTGCCGTACCGGTCTTTCCGGACACGTTAAATATCGGGTTGCCGGCTGGCTTGCCGAGTCCGTCCTTGTCGCAGACCACTCTCTTGAGTATGGTCTGTATGTCACGAAGTGTCTGTTTTTTGCAGATGTTATTCTTGATAACTTCCACCGGGAAGGTCTCCACGATTTCACCCTTTTTACTGAGGGCCTTTACGAATCGCGGCTTAAGCATCTTTCCGTTGTTGGCTATGGCATTGTAGAAGGTTACTGTGGATATAGGAGGAATCTGTGTCTCATAACCTATTGACATCCATGGTATGGTGGTGTTAGGCCAGTTGCTTCTGTCCTTCTCAGGGTAACGTATCTGAGGGTCCGCTGTCCCGATGAACGGAAGGTGCAGCGGTGTGCCTATTCCCACTCTTCTCAGTCCCTCCACGAATTTCTCCGGTGTCTTGTGATAGTGTTTGTCAATGAGTTTTGCCACTCCGATGTTGGATGACACCATCAGTACGTGAGGCACGTCAATTACGCCATATCCGCCTCTGTTCCAATTGTGGTCTTTCATCTTGGCTCCGTACATCATCTCTATGCCGTCGCCAGTGTCCACGATGTCTGTCGGTTTGACATACCCGTCATCCATCGCCACCATGAGTGAGGCGGTCTTGAATGTGGAGCCTGGCTCCATGAGCGATGCCAGTGCGTAATTGCGTGACTCATAGTAGTTGCCGTCATCGTAGCGCTGCAGGTTGACTATTGCCTTTATGTCTCCTGTCTTCACCTCCATGAGCACAGCCACGCCGATGTCTGCCGACAGTTCTATGAGTTTCTCCCTTAGCGCATGCTCGCAGATGTCCTGCATGTTGACGTCCAATGTGGTCACCACGTCATATCCGTCCTCGGCTGGAATGTCGATAAGGTTAAGATATCTGTCGAGCACCTTTTTTCTGTGGGCTATACCCGGCTTACCTCTCAGAAGTGAGTCGTAAGCCAGCTCTATGCCCGACCTTGCGGAGTCCTTGGCGGCGTAGAGGTCACCAAGAGTTCTTCCGGCGAGTGAGCCGAAAGGTCTTTTACGTCCGTTTCTCTTGTCTGCCACCAGTCCGCTGGTGTTTGGTCCTTTGCGGAAGAGCGGCAGCTCTCTTATCTTGTTGTATTGTATGTAGTCGAGTGTCTGTCCGGGACATAGCTCATACCATCTGCTACGTCTCTTCAATCCCTTTCGTATGTGTTTCTCATATTCTCCAGCTGTCATGACAGGACAAATCTCTGCCAGTCCCCCGCAAATGGAGTCCATGTTTTCCTCAAACATCTCCACCTTCTTCCTCATCGCCGCCGTGTCTATGTCGGCGCCTCCAGACTGAAAGTCGATGTACAGCTTGTACGAAGGCAAACTGCTCGCCATCAGCTGTCCCTCTGCCGACAACAGGTTGCCTCGAGTCTGTGACAACGGCACAGTGTCAGTCTCCAGCTTGGCTGCAAGAGCCTCCCACTGTTCACGTTCCATGAACATGCTCTTGACCATCGAATACACGATGACGAGGGCGAATGCCACCGTCAGGAGGTAGATAATCAAGAATCTTGTCTTTATGTATGACTTGTCAAATTTCATTACAATGTATGGGAATTCTTTTTTCCGGATATCGTTATGCTTGTTTCTCACCAGAACCACCCTCCGTCATCGTCCACGCTGTCTTTCTTTATCAGGTAGGGAGCAATCTCCGGGGAGATGAGCACACTGTCAGGCGTATGCTTGAGAGCCTCCTCCACGTTTGACTGTCTGGTGTAGTTCATCAGTTCACTCGACTGTGTCAGCTCGTTGTACTTGGCGTCTCTGAGCGCTTCTCTGAGATTGTCAATCTCGATGACCTCGTCCTGGCTGTAATAACGGTTTGCGGTGTAGAGAATCATCAGGAAAGCGCAGTAGATAATGAAGACGATCTGCTTGAGCATGAAACGACTCTGCAGGATGTCACCTCCGATGAGTGTGCGGAAAGACAGCTCCACTCCGTCGTCAGCGTTGTCCTCGTCCATATTGTTCAAGGCGTCGATGACTTCCTTCTTCTCTGCCTCAGTGTCATCCTCCATGATTCTTTCCATTACATCCCCGTTGTCGGGTGACATGTTGTCTTCCGTATGTTCTGTATTTTCGTTCATCGGTGTCTCTTGTCTGTCCGTTGAAGCACTGCATCTCACAGCTTCTCTGCTATTCGCAGTTTAGCGCTTCTGGAACGCGGGTTACGTTCCTGTTCACCTGTGTCAGGAACGATGACTTTGTTTGTGATAATCTTGAATGGCGAGTTGCTTCGTCCGAAGAAATCCTTGTCCTCAGTTCCTTCGGTGTTACCTGTCTTCATCATGTTCTTCACTATGCGGTCCTCCAATGAGTGGTAGGTGATGACCACCAGTCGTCCTCCAGGTTTAAGCAGCTCGGTGGCTGACTTGAGCATGGACTTCAGCGCCGCCATCTCATCGTTGACCTCGATACGCAGCGCCTGAAAAACCTTCGCAAGGTCTTTCTTCTCACGGTCTTTGCCTGTCAGTGGTCTTACCACGTCGAGGAACTCTTCCACGGTCTCTATCTTCTTGCTCTTACGCGCAGTGGCGATTACCGAGGCGAGCTTCCTTGCATTTTTCAACTCTCCGTAGAAGTAGAATATGTCCGCAAGTCTCTTCTCGTCGTAGTTGTTGACGATGTCTGCGGCTGTGACCCTTGCCCTCTGGTTCATGCGCATGTCCAGCTTACCGTCAAAACGGAATGAGAAACCACGGTCTTTGTCATCGAAATGATGAGAGGACACACCGAGATCGGCAAGCAGTCCGTCAATCTCGGACACGCCGTGGTAGGTCATGAAATTCTTCAGGAAACGAAAGTTGGATCGTACGAAAGTGAACTTGGGATTGCTCTCTGCGTTTTTCTCCGCATCTTTGTCTTGGTCAAATCCGTAGAGATGACCATCATCGTCCAGACGTGACAGAATCTCCCTGCTGTGTCCTCCGCCACCGAACGTCACATCTACAAAGACACCTCCTTTGCCGATGTTTAGTCCGTCAACGCTCTCTTTGAGCAATACCGGTATGTGATATGTTGATGATTCCTCCATTCTTACAACAATGCCTCAGCGACTACGTTGACGCTGACGTTGATTTCCAATGTGTCACATCGGCTTGCTTAAAAGTATAACTTTTACTTTCGCCGAAACCGAAAATCATGCAAAAATAAGCATTCCGCCACATATCCCCATGAATTCAATGTTTTTTTTTTGAAAAAGTTATGAACAGCGTAGGGCTCCAGTGTGTTTTTACTCACTTTATTTTCTTGTTTCAAATAATTTTTTTTCCTTTGCGGCGTCAACAAAAACAAATAGTATTCAAATGAAGAAAATTATTTTGTCATTCATTGCCGCCTTGGTTCTTTGTCTACCGGCGGACGCTCAAATCAATTTTGGCCTAAAGGCTGGTCTTAACATCTCTAACGTGTCATTTGATGAGTCTCTCGTGAGTTCAAGTAATCGTTGTGGTTTTTTCCTGGGACCACAGATGGATATCACCATTCCTTTAGCCGGTCTTGGTGCGGATATCGCTGTGTTGTATGACAACAGAAGTGTGAAGAGAAACGGTGAGGATGCCTCTATGCAGTATATAGACCTTCCTATCAACTTAAAATACACTATAGGTTTTAGTTCTCTCGCTAGCTTGTATCTCGCTACAGGTCCTCAGTTCGCATGGAGTATTGGTGATAACGACGTGTTCGACACTGCTCAGTACACACTTCGCTCATCACAGTTCTCCTGGAATATTGGGGGAGGTTTTACTGTGCTCAGTAAGATACGCTTAGGTTATACTTATAACATCCCTTGCGGTAATACTGCAACAGCAAAGGTGACAGACCTAAACTTTAAGAATCATAACCATCAGATTCATTTGACTTATCTCTTTTGATGATTGATAGGACGTGTCTGTGACGATGTGCCACATAAGAAGATATGACATAACGCGGTCGTGATGCTTTACGCAGACGTCATATTACCACTTCCACTGCACGACACTTTCACTTATGCCGTTCCTGAGGATATGAAGGACGACATTAAGCGGGGGTGTCGTGTTGTTGTGCCGTTTGGCCCCAAAAAAGTATACACTGCTGTGGTGTGTGAGGTACATGATAGATGTCCAGACTTTGCGGAGGTGAAATCTGTAGTGACGCTTCTCGACAAGAAGCCTGTGGTAACGGACAAACAGTTCGAGTTCTGGCGTTGGATAGCTGACTATTATATCTGCTCGGTGGGTGAGGTGTTCAACGCAGCGTTGCCGGGAGGAATGAAACCGAAGGATGGTGATGCCATGAAAGCGGATAAGAAGAGACGCAGGACGAAGTCTGCTGTTGTCGGTGACTTGTCGTTGCAGATTGCTTCGTCCGTATTGTCTGAGGCTCAGTCGAAGGCTTATGAAGAGATATGTGATTCTTTCACAACGCACAATGTAACGCTTCTGCACGGGGTGACGTCCAGTGGCAAGACGGAGATATACATTAAACTGATAAAGAAAACGATATCCGAGGGTAAGCAGGTATTGTATATGCTCCCGGAGATAGCGCTTACCACACAAATCACAGATAGATTGAACAAGGTGTTTGGCGGTGATATGTGTGTCTATCATTCTAAGTTCACTGATACTCAACGTGTAAGGGTGTATCAGGGTATGCTGGAAGAGCGTCCGCCGATGTTGGTGCTTGGAGTGCGTTCGTCTGTGTTCTTGCCTTTTACCAATTTAGGGTTGGTCATCGTAGATGAGGAGCATGAGACTTCCTACAAACAACAAGAGCCAGCTCCACGCTACAATGGACGTAACGCCGCTCTCGTGCTTGCTCGTATGTATGGAGCCTCTGTTCTTCTAGGTACTGCCACACCGAGTTTTGAGGTATACCATTTAGCGAGAAAAGGTCGATATGGTTATGTGCAGCTGACGAAGAGATACAATGATGTGCGTCTGCCGGAAATACAAATTGTTGATGTTAAGGAGTTGAGGAGAAAGAAACTGATGAAAGGGCCTTTCTCCGATGAACTTGTAACAGCGATGCGTGACGCAGTGTCGGCAGGTGAACAGGTCATATTGTTCCAAAATAGACGAGGGTATTCCAACTTCATCGAGTGTAAATGCTGTGGTTGGGTGCCGAGGTGCGAGCATTGCGATGTCTCGTTGACATATCATAAGGAAAGCAATCAGATGACATGTCATTATTGTGGACGCACATATGCCATTCCAGATGTGTGCCCTGCGTGCGAGGAGAAGCGTTTCATCAATAAGGGATTGGGTACGGAGAAAGTGGAAGATTTGGTGATATCGTTGATGCCGGAGGCTAGAGTGCTACGTATGGATCTTGACACAACACGGTCACGATTGTCATATGAGACCATTATAAGTCAGTTCGCAGATCACCAGGCTGATGTGCTTGTGGGAACGCAGATGGTGACGAAGGGATTGGACTTCGACAATGTGAGTGTGGTTGGTATATTGGACGCTGATACTATGCTTAATCAGCCAGACTTCAGAAGCTACGAGAGGGCGTTCCATACCTTGTCGCAGGTGGCTGGTCGAGCTGGCAGAAGAGGACGTCAGGGTAGGGTTATCCTGCAGACGCATAGCGCCGACACTGATATAATAAGACAGATTGTGAATAACGACTTCTGGGGGATGTTCTATGATCAGATGCAAGAACGTAAATTGTTCAATTATCCTCCTTTCTTCCGTCTCATCAATGTCTTTTTACGTCATCGTGAGAATAATCTGTTGGAACATCTGTCTGAAGAGATGGCAATGAGGCTGAGGACATTCTTTGGCGACAAAGTGCTCGGACCGGACAGTCCTCCGGTAGGTAGGATTAAGTCGATGTACATACGTAAGATAATGATAAAGGTCGATGTCAAGGCGCCGACAGATGCTGTTCGCTCTTGTCTATCTTCGGTGAGAGACCAGATGTTGTCACAGACAGTTGCACACGGACTTACAATTTATTATGATGTCGATCCAATGTGATATCATCTTGTCAGTTATAACTTGCTTGTAAAGTCGTGTGTCTTTCTTCGTACGTGGCTTAAATTGAAATGATATTTGTGTCAATCAGACGGTATGTCACTGTAGATAGTATTTTAAGAGTTGTGCTTGCAGACTGTAGCCTTTTTGTGGTGGTATCGTGACAAAATAATACAATAATTATAATGTTTACTTTTAATTCATAATGTAAGGCTGTCATTTAGAGGAAAAACCTTTGTTGGTAAATGAAAAACACTTAATTTTGTGGGCAAGTTCAATTACAGTTATAACTAAAAAATGAAAGTAATGAAATTTGGCGGAACTTCAGTCGGTTCCGTAGAAAGCATTCTTAATCTGAAGAAAATCGTGGAGGCATGCGACGAGCCTGTAGTTGTAGTCGTGTCAGCTCTGGGTGGCATAACAGATAAACTCATAGCTACATCAAAGCTTGCTGTCACCGGTGACACCGCATACCTCACCTCATATACCGAGATGGTAGACCGTCATCATGCCATGATAGACGCGATCATCACCGACCCTGCTAAACGTAAGACTCTCACTGATACCGTTGACGATTTGCTCGAGCAACTCAAAGGAATTTATCAGGGAGTGTTTTTGATAGGTGACCTTAGCGAGAAGACTGGTAACACCATAGTCTCATTCGGTGAGCGTATTTCCAGCAATATAGTAGCGACTCTTATAGATAGCGCTAAGTGGTACAATTCACTTGAGTTTATCAAGACGAAGAAAAAGCATGGTAAGAACTTCTTCAGTAACAGCGTCTCCACTCCGCTCATAAAACAGGCATTCGCTGATTTCGTCAGTGGCAAGGCTGGCCATAAGGTGTGTCTGACCGGAGGATTCATTTCCACGGATGCTAATACGTCGGAGATCACTAATCTTGGCAGAGGAGGTTCGGACTATACAGCAGCCATTCTTGCCGCCACCCTTGACGCTAAGGTGTTAGAGATATGGACTGATGTGAGTGGATTCATGACGGCTGACCCTCGTGTTATTAATACGGCTTATCCTATCGATCAGTTGTCGTACGTAGAGGCCACCGAACTTTGTAATTTCGGCGCCAAAGTTGTCTATCCACCAACAATATATCCTGTGTATGTTAAGAATATACCTATACTAATCAAGAATACGTTCCATCCAGAGGATCGTGGTACTATTATCACAGCTGACAGTGACAAGTCTGCCAGAGCCATTAAAGGTATCTCAAGCATTAATGACACAAGTCTGATTACTGTTAGTGGCCTCTCCATGGTTGGTGTGATAGGCGTCAACCAGCGTATTTTCACGGCGTTGGCGGCGAACGGAATTAGTGTGTTCCTCGTCAGTCAGGCTTCATCGGAGAACAGCACTTCCATCGGAGTACGTAATGAGGACGCCGATGCGGCGTGCGAGGTACTCAATGGAGAGTTTGCCAAAGAGATTGAATTGGGTGCGATGTTCAAGATGAAGCTTGAACGTGACCTTGCCACGATTGCCATTGTTGGTGAGAATATGAAACACACGCCAGGTATTGCAGGTAAGTTGTTCGGTACGTTAGGACGTAATGGTATAAGCGTTATAGCTTGCGCACAGGGAGCCAGTGAGACGAACATCTCGTTCGTGGTTGAGAAGAAATCACTAAGGAAGAGTCTCAACGTCATACATGACTCGTTCTTTCTTTCAGAGTATCAAGTACTGAACGTGTTCATCTGTGGAATAGGAACTGTTGGAGGTAGTCTTTTGGAACAGATAGCGGGACAGCAGAAGAAACTGATGAAAGAGCGTAACCTGAAGATTAACGTGGTCGGTATAGCCAGTGGACATAATGCCACGTTTGACAGAAACGGCATCGACCTCACTGTTTTCTCTGACGGGCATGACTTCTCAATCAATAAACTTAGGGAGTTCATAAAGACGTCAGATGTTAGCAACACTCAGCGTCTCAAGGATGAGGTTATTGGTATGAATATCTTCAACAGCGTGTTTGTTGACTGTACTGCCAGTGATGAGGTCCCTCAGCTTTATCATGACTTCCTCATGCACAATATATCTGTTGTGGCAGCCAATAAGATTGCAGCGTCAGGTGATTTTGATAACTACATAGCCTTGAAGACCACGGCTCGTCAGAGAGGTGTGAAGTTCCTTTTTGAGACAAACGTGGGTGCTGGATTGCCTATCATCAATACTATCAACGACTTGTGTAACTCTGGTGATAAGATTGTTAAGATTGAGGCGGTGCTCAGCGGTACACTCAACTATATCTTCAACAAGATCTCGAAGGACGTTCCTTTCTCAGAGACTGTGAGGCTATCAAAGGAAGAAGGATATGCCGAGCCAGACCCTCGTGTTGACTTGAGCGGACAGGATGTGATCAGAAAACTCGTCATTCTTTCACGTGAGGCAGGCTACAGACTGAGTCAGGAGGATGTGTCTAAGGAACTGATTATACCACAGTCATTCTTTGATGGAACCTTGGACGATTTTTGGAAGAACCTTCCAAGTGTCGATGAACGTTTTGAAACAGAGAGAAGGCGACTCGAGGCAGATAAGATGAGATGGCGTTTCGTGGCGACATTGGAGAACGGAAAGGGTAGTGTGTCACTGAAGAAGGTGGATGAGCATCATCCTTTCTATGGGCTTGAGGGCAGCAACAACATTATTATGATAACCACAGAGCGTTACAACCAGTATCCGATGCTGATACAAGGATACGGAGCCGGAGCAAGTGTTACTGCCGCCGGTGTATTCGCTGATATCATGTCAATAGCAAATATTTAATGTGTGACGACTTTGTCACAGCCGTAAAGTAACGTACGTTTGGGCTATGTCAAGTGTTTCCGTAGCCCATCTTAAAACAGAGTAATAAGATGAAACATATCATTATATTGGGTGACGGTATGGCAGATTGGCCAGTGGAGTCACTCGGAGGAAAGACACTTTTACAGTACGCTTACACGCCATACATGGATATGCTGGCCGAGAAGGGCAGAACGGGTATGCTCAAGACTGTTCCCGATGGTTTTCATCCTGGCAGCGAGGTGGCTAACTCCAGCATCCTGGGATATGACCAAAGTGAGGTGTATGAGGGTAGAGGCCCGCTTGAGGCTGCCAGCATAGGTGTCGAGTTAGGTCCGGACGACATGGCTATTCGCTGTAATATAATATGTATAGAGGGCGACAATATCAAGAACCACTCATGTGGACGTCTGGAGACTGAGGAAGGTGACGTGCTGATTAAGTTCCTTCAGGAGCGACTTGCCAAGGATGCTGAGTTGTGTGCTAAGTACGGCGACGTGGTACATTTTTATACTGGTGTGCAGTATCGTCATTTACTCGTTATCAATGGTGGAAGTAAATACCTCAAATGTACACCGCCTCATGACATTCCTTTGAAGCCATGGAGACCGGCACTCGTTAAGCCAGACCTTGATGCTGAGAAACAAGCCATTGAGGCTGGTGAGAGAAAGACAAAGTTGAGCGCAACGCAGACAGCTGAGCTTATTAATTATATGATAGAAAAATCGCAGCAACTGCTTGCCACTCATCCTCTCAACCTCAACCGTGTGGCTGAGGGCAGGGATCCTGCCAATAGTATTTGGCCTTGGGCTGGCGGATACAGGCCTCACATGAAGACATTACCGGAAACTTTCCCTCAAATAAAGAAAGGAGCGGTGATCACAGCTGTCGACCTCATAAGAGGCATAGGACGCTATGCAGGACTGAGGTGCATTGACGTTGATGGAGCCACTGGACTCTATGACACAAACTACGAGGGAAAGGCTGCGGCAGCTGTTGAAGCATTGAAAACAGACGACTTCGTGTACTTGCATGTTGAAGCGAGTGATGAGGCAGGTCATGATGGTGACCTGAAGCTGAAGTTGATGACGATAGAGAATTTGGACAAGCGTATCATTGGACCTGTATATGAAGAGGTGAGCAAGTGGGACGAGAAGGTGGCCATAGCAGTATTGCCAGACCATCCGACGCCGGTGGCGCTTCGCACTCACACCAATCAGCCGATACCGTTCCTCATCTATGCGCCGGGGCTCGAGAGTGACAGCGTGAAGACGTTTGACGAGACGGCATGTCAGAATGGAGCGTATGGCTTACTGGAAAAAGACGGTTTCATACGCGCGTTCATGGACGTGATGTAAGTCAGTGTCCTTTTAACTTTATTTAGCATTATTTTTTTTATTTGGTGAATACTTACTAACTTCGCGCACCATATCATAATAGTGAGACAGTCGTCATTCGGCATGTGTTGATTAGGCTGCTTGGTCACAGCGTGATAAAAACAGTTTTTGTAATATGAAATACTACAGTACAAATGGCAAGGCGCCTATCGCAACGCTGGAAAAGGCGGTGGTGAAAGGTCTGGCAGAGGATAGAGGATTGTATATGCCAGAGAGAATCAAGCCGTTGCCACAGTCATTTTTTGATAATATTGAGAATCTGTCCTTTCAGGAAATAGCATATACGGTTGCTGAGGCATTCTTTGGCGAGGATGTTGATGCTGAGAGCCTTAAGAACATAGTCTACGACACGTTGTCGTTCGATGTGCCTGCGGTCAAGGTGACGGATAACATATACAGTCTGGAACTTTTCCACGGACCGACACTTGCCTTTAAGGATGTCGGTGCCCGTTTCATGGCTCGTCTGCTTCAGTACTTCCTTAAGAAACAGGGCAAGGAAGAGGTTAACGTGTTGGTGGCCACTTCCGGAGATACAGGCTCAGCTGTGGCCAATGGATTCTTAGGTGTGGAAGGCATCAAAGTTTTCGTGCTCTACCCTAAGGGCAAGGTTAGTCCTATACAAGAGTGTCAGTTCACCACTCTTGGTAAGAACATCACAGCTATTGAGGTTGATGGTGTGTTTGACGACTGTCAGGCTTTGGTGAAGTCTGCGTTCATGGATGAGGAGGTGAACTCACATATGCGACTTACTTCCGCCAACTCCATAAATGTGGCTCGTTTCCTCCCTCAGTCATTCTATTACTTCTATGCTTATGCTCAGATGAAGAAGAGGGGACTGGCAGACAAGTTAGTGGTATGTGTGCCATCAGGCAACTTCGGCAACATTTGTTCTGCTCTATTCGGTAAGAGGATGGGTCTGCCGGTGAGCCGTTTTATTGCAGCCAACAATGCCAATGACGTGTTCTTTAAGTATCTCGCTACGGGTGAATATTCTCCGAAACCGTCTGTCCAGACCATAGCCAACGCCATGGATGTGGGGGACCCTTCCAACTTCGCAAGAATATATGACCTTTACGGTAAGAGTCATGAGGCGATATGCAGTGACATATCTGGTGCCACTTACTCTGATGAGCAAATAGCGGATACGATACGTCAGGTGAGGAATAGCACAGGATATGTGTGTGACCCACACGGAGCGTGCGGATTCAAAGCACTGGAGATGGGACTTAGACAAGGCGAGGTTGGCGTATTCCTTGAGACTGCGCATCCCGCAAAGTTCAAGGATACTGTAGATAAGATACTGGGTGACAGTATAGAGATACCTGCCAAGCTTGCCGCTTTCATGAAGGGCGAGAAGCAGTCTGTGCCAATGTCGTCTCGTTTTGAGGACTTTAAGGCATTCCTCATGGCTCTGTGATATCATCTGGTGGCAGGTCGTCTGGTGTTTATGACATGACGTGTCTGTCGTGTCAGTAGGTGTGAAAACGTAGAATACCTATTATATATGAAAGAAAATAAACAGGTGAAACGTAAGGTTTACGGCAAGCAGATTTTCAAAGGTCTGCTTGTTGTGCTTTCTACTCTCATCATAGTGTACTTCATGCCGAAGAGCGAGACTCTCGGTTATTCCTATGAGGTTGGATATCCGTGGATTAACAAGCAACTCATTGCTCCATATACCTTCGCCATACTGAAAAGTGACTCTGTGATGCAGCATGAGAGAGACAGCATACGACAAGAGTTCCAGCCATACTACCGTGTCGACACGAGTGTGCGCGACGCTATGAGAAAGAAGTTTCTCAATAGTAACGTCAAGGAATGGAACGGACCTAACGCCTTTCTCTACATCAAATATATAACCCAACAGCTTGACACTGTGTACTCACGAGGTGTAATATCCATGGAGGAGTACGACAGCCTGCTTAAGGACGGTAAGTACACGATTAAGGTTGTGGAGGATCGCACGTCGAGAAATGTGGTTACCAAGAGGCTGTTCACACAGCGTACCGCATATGAGTATATTATGTTTGGTGATACTGCGCGTTACTCACGTCTGATATTACAGCATTTTAATATCAGTGACCTCATCATGCCAAACATCAAGTTTGATAAGGAAAAGTCTAAGGCGGAGCTTGACGACATGCTGTCCACGATATCAGGTGCCAGTGGTATGGTGCAGAGCGGTCAAAAGATTATCGACCGTGGAGAGATAGTGGATGAGAAGAAAGCAGCCATTATCGAGTCACTGGTGAGAGAGTCTACGAAACACTCAAAGGGTGACGGTCTGATACGTCTGAAGATAATAGGTCAGATGGTTTATGTTCTTTTCATCTGTCTCATTCTGCTTAGCTACCTCAACCTGTTCAGATCGGACTACTTTGACAAGATTGGCACTGGACTGCTGCTTTTCGGACTGATGGACTTCTTCTGCAGCGTGGCTGCCTCGATGATGTCTCACAACTTCTACCATGTGATGATTTTGCCGTGTTGTATGGTGCCGATATTCATACGAGTGTTCATGGATAGCCGAACGGCCTTTATGTTCCACTGTGCCACGGTGATGATTATATCCAGTTTCCTGCGTGAGCCTTATGAGTTCTTGATACTTCAGCTCACCACAGGTATGGTTGTGATTCAGACGCTTCGTGAGCTGTCACAGCGTTCACAGATTATACGTACGGCGTTGGTCATCACGCTGACATATATCGTCATACATACTTCTTTCGTATTGATACAGAATGACGAGATACGTTTTGACAGGAGCTATTATATATACATGATTGTCAATGGCGTTCTCTTATTGTTCACCTATCCGTTGTTATATGTCTTTGAGAAGGTCTTCGGATTCATCTCCGATGTCACGCTTGTCGAACTGTCCAACATCAGCAACCCGTTACTCCAGCGTATGTCGGAGATTGCTCCAGGAACGTTCCAACACTCCATGCAAGTGGCTAACCTGTCGGCTGAGGTCGCCAAGAAGATAGGTGCCCGATCTCAGCTTGTGAGGACGGGAGCACTCTATCATGATATAGGTAAGCTGGAGCGTCCCGTGTTCTTCACGGAGAACCAGAAAGGTATCAGCCCACATTCACATCTCACACCGGAGCGAAGCGCTGAGGTCATTATCGAGCATGTGACCAACGGACTGTCGCTGGCTGATAAGAACAATCTGCCAGCCCAGATTAAGAGATTTATCATGACTCACCATGGTAACGGCAAGACAAAATACTTCTACATCATGTGGAAGAACCTGCATCACGGCGAGGAGCCTGACGAGTCGCTGTTCAGCTATCCGGGACCTAACCCGAGCAGTAAGGAGGAAGCCATACTCATGATGGCGGATGCTGTGGAGGCTGCCTCTCGCAGTCTGTCGGAATACACAGAGGAATCCATAAGCACTCTTGTCGATAAGATTATCGACGGACAAATGCAGGAGGGATACTTCAGTGAGTGTGACATCACGTTCAAGGACATCGCCGCAGCTAAAGAGGTATTTAAGGAAAAGCTTAAGATTGTATATCATACACGTATTTCATATCCGGAACTAAACAATAAGCAATGAATAATAACATCTGGAAACCATTTGTCATAACGCTTATCGCTGTCGTTGTGCTCATGGGGATGTTCTTTCTTCCGCGTATCACTGTGGGAGGAAAAGACTTAAGACGAGTGAATCTGCTGAGTGACGTTCAGTCACTCGATGACGAGGGTAACATTGTGGCTGAGGTGTTGGCTGACAAGGAACAAGGTATAGAGGTTGTCAAGTTCGACTCTGCTGCTGTCAAAGTCGAGAAGCCTGTGTATATCGACTCCATACCAGAGGGAATGGTGGGTATCGAGGATTTCTCGGTGAGTGACTCTCGTGAGATGGATAAGTTTTATGAGGCATTGTCCCATGCTGGTCAGCGCGTGGTACGTATAGCGTACTACGGTGACTCTTATATCGAGGGTGACATACTCACTGAAAATCTGCGTGACATGTTGCAGACACGCTTCGGCGGCTGCGGCGTGGGCTTCGTTGATATATACAACATCACGTCGGGCTTCAGAAAGACAGTATG
Source organism: uncultured Prevotellaceae bacterium (assembly GCA_937900485.1). GTDB lineage: Bacteria > Bacteroidota > Bacteroidia > Bacteroidales > Bacteroidaceae > Minthosoma. Next base: position 48,048 of record CALCEL010000082.1, on the reverse strand, counting down.
GACAAAGTCCAAGGGATGGATGGACCATAATGCGAACGACGTGAAGAGCAAGAAGTTCAACCGCTCTCTGCAAGGTATCAACGGACGCTATTTCATTCCTTCGTCACAGGCTTCGCTTGAGATGAAGGGCAGTAAGTTCGGCACTCACCTTGACACGGTGAGCGCAGCAACGGTCTATTTCACACCTGGCAATGGCCTGGAGCTGTCAGCCTCTATAAACGGACAGGAGTTACGTAATGTCTATCTCAACGGAGCAGCCCTTGAGACCTATGAGGAAGTGCGTTATGTCACCGAACAGGTCGTATCAGGCGGTGGAGTGGACTCATTGGGCAATGAGATACCGTATGACACGATGAACGTCACCCATGAGGTGCGTGAGACCATGGCCGATCAGTCGTCCGGCTCGCTGGTCACCAAGACGCTGAGAGGACGCATAGGAAGGTTCAGCATCGTGGCTCACAATGGTAACGCCTCACGTTTCTATGGCGTGGCGCTCGAGGGCGACAAGGGCGTGATACTCGATAACTTCAGCATGAGAGCCAGCAACGGATGGTATCTGGCGGACATACCGCAGTCCACGCTCACGGACTTCAACAGGGTACGTCCGTACGACCTCATCATCGTACACTTCGGTCTCAATGTCGCTAACAGCAAACAACGTAACTACAGTGGATACACCAAACGTATGGGGACGGCGATACAGCACCTCAAACAGCATAACCCGGGAGCCAGTATACTCGTCGTCGGCGTCGGTGACAGGGAAGAGAAAGACGCTTCAGGCAATATGCGCACCATGGCTGGTATCAGAGAGCTGATATCATACCAGAGAAAGATGGCGGCGGACAACAAGGTGGCGTTCTGGAATCTCTACGAGGCTATGGGAGGTGACGGCAGTATGGTTCAGATGGTGAGCCACAAGCAGGCCAACCTCGACTATACGCATATCAACTTCGCCGGCGGACGTAAGCTGGCTAAGATTCTATATGATGTTTTATTAAATGGAAAGGATAATTATGACAAGAGAAAATAGGGTGTGCTCTTTGCTTCTGGCGATTATGATGTGTCTGACGTGTCAAGCCCAGCGGTGGACGTCATTTCCTGCCTCATTCAAGCATGTGGGCAAGAACGTTCTGACTGATGGTGAGTACCTCGACTCAGCCTTAGCACTCGCCGTAGACTCTCCGGGAATTACGATTATGCATATCGGTGACTCACACGTCAAGGGCAAGTACTTCCCGAACGCTGTGGAGGCGGCGCTTCGTACTGCTCTGCCGCACATGAGATGGTCGTTCCTCGGCATCAACGGAGCATGCGCGTCACGTTTCTATGAGTACGACATGCTCACGCGTATCGAGGCTGCCAAGCCTGACCTCGTAATCATCAGCTTCGGCACTAATGAGAGCCACGCTCCTTCATACAACGCCACACAGCATGCGGAAGACTTGCTGAAGCTCGTGGCGTCCATCGAGAGCAAGTGCCCGGGTGTCCGATGTCTGCTGACAACCCCTCCAGGCTCCTACCTCGCCAAGCGTGCCGGTTCCTATCGACGCCGCGGACGCAGGAGATACACTTATACCCATACACGTAATGAGAACACGAGGTTGGTGGCTAACACCATCGTGGAGTTCGGTAAGAAAAACCATATAGCAGTGTGGAACTTATTCGACATAGCGGGTGGCGAGTTATGCGCCAGCTCCAACTGGCTGGAGGCTGGACTGATGAACACAGACCAGATTCACTATACGGTCAACGGATATACCCTTATGGGAACCATGCTGGCTGAGGCTGTGATTAAGGATTACTGGCAGAGAATCGCCAGATGAGGCGTCGGACACATGACCGCTTGCACATGACGAGGTGTCGCTCATGTCTGTACGATGATGATTACAAGATTAAACAATATTATAACAAAGTTCTAAAGTGTTTGACATTGATGTGAACCGCCTTTGGGAGGTTCTTTCCTATAACCCGCAGAGTCCGATGATATTCTCGTCTGGACTGTTCCTGTTTCTCTTTCTCGGCGTATCACTGGTGTATATGCTGCTTCAGAGGACGTACACGATGCGTATTTTGTTCGTCACGCTGTTCTCTTATTATTTCTATTATAAGAGCAGCGGGCTGTACTTTGGACTTCTCGCTCTCGTCACGGTGTCTGACTTCCTTATCGGTAAGAAAATAGGGAAGATGAGAGGCTCTGACGACGAGAGTGGTGACAAGAAAAGTGACGGCGCAACGGGAGCTAAGTGTCTCGTGGCTTTGTCCCTGCTTATCGACCTCGGACTGTTGTGCTACTTCAAGTATACTAACTTCTTCGGAAGGATATTCTGTGAGGCTGCCTCACAGATTGACAACGTCAACATGAGATGGACGGAACTCGACATCTTCCTGCCGGTGGGTGTCAGCTTCTTCACTTTCCAGTCCCTGTCATATACCATCGATATCTACCGCCGACGTATACGTCCGCTCGACAGTCTCCTCGACTATGCCTTCTATGTCAGTTTCTTCCCGCAACTTGTAGCTGGTCCTATTGTCAGAGCGGCTGATTTCATACCACAAATCAGACGCCCGCTTAATGTCACCAACGAGATGATTGGTGGCGGCGTGTATCTCATCATTACGGGTCTGTTCAAGAAGGCGGTGATATCTGACTACATCAGCGTCAACTTTGTGGAGCGCGTGTTCGATACTCCTACCTTATATAGTGGTGTGGAGAATCTGCTAGCCGTCTATGGATACACATTACAGATATACTGCGACTTCTCTGGCTACTCGGACATGGCCATTGGTCTGGCTATGTTGCTTGGATTCGAGTTTCCTAAGAACTTCGACGCACCGTACAAGAGTAAGTCAATAACAGAGTTCTGGAGACGATGGCACATCAGCTTGTCGTCATGGCTTAAAGACTATCTTTATATCTCACTCGGTGGTAACCGACATGGTAAGATACGTCAGTACGTCAACCTGATGCTCACCATGCTTCTTGGTGGACTGTGGCATGGGGCGTCGCTGAACTTCATCCTCTGGGGAGGCCTGCATGGACTCTTCCTCTGTCTTGACAAGCTGTGGTCTAATGTCCGCTCACTGTCTCCTCTCACTTTTCTCGGTAAGAAGGGTGAGACACCGGGAATGTGGGAGAAAACAGTCCTGTTGCCTTTGTCTGGTGTCTTGACGTTCCACCTCGTGGCCGCAACATGGGTGCTGTTCCGCGCTCAGTCCTTTCAAGTCGTTAAGGACGTGTTCTCACAGATTTTCACTATGTTCGACATCAATATCTTCGAGCAGTGGTTGCAGTCATATAATGGCGTGGCGATACTTATGCTCATCGGTTATGTATTCCATTTCGCTCCGTCGTCATGGCAGAACGACATGCGCAAGTCCATGAGCTACCTCCCGGTGCCTGTACTTTCTCTTCTCCTCGTGTTGGCGATATGGGTGGTGATACAGGTAAAGAGTAGTGACGTGCAACCGTTTATATACTTCCAGTTTTGACAGTCAGAATGTTAAATATTACTGTCCGCTAAAAGTTTTAATAAGAAAAAAGAAAGGGCTGATTTCCTAATTGTGGAGTCAGCCCAAATTGTTACCTTTGTTTTTGCAATAAAACTTCAATAACATGAACAAAGGTACGCATTTCTTCGGACAGCCGGTATATGGTCAGTAATATAAGCTTATACGTTTAGCTGACAGCAATAATATTAACATGTAAGTGTTTCTTCGCTTTGTCTCACGCGTTTTATGATTGTCTTTGCGAATGTCTGTTGGCATTCACTGACTCACTCAGTAATGACAGCCGAATAAAGAAAGACGTTTGACTATGGCGTACGCCAAAATCAAACGTCTTATTCTATTGTTAAGTGTTTTAATTATGACAGTCTTACACGAGGTGACCGATAAGCTCCTCTCTGTCTCCGTAAAGCATGTCGATGACAGGAATCTCAATCATGGTGTAAGCACCCGGCTTCTGCTTCACTGATGCGCGAGCCACGTTGACAAGCACTTGTGCTGTAAGAGCAGGGTTGTTAATCTTCATGTTGAACTCGAAGAGCTGGTTGTGTGTCTTGCCGCTCACACCCTTGCGTACGAGGTTCACACCATGTCCTACGTCGTTGAGGTCATCGACACACTTAACCTGCTGTACGTGTGTCTCGTCGTTGACGAAGTAAGGGTCTGCCTTGATGGCTGCCTCCACCTTCCTGAAGTCAGCGCCGTCCTCAAGCTCAACATAAACCATGCGGCGGTGTATTCCTGTTCCTACAGGGATGGTCATTGAGAGTGCGTCTCTCACGCCTTCTATGGCGCGGACGGCTACTGAGTGGCCCATTGAGCGTCCAGGACCGAAATTGGTGTATGAGACACCCTTTGGAGCAAGGCTCTCCATGAGTGTTCTGACGATAGAGTCTGAACCTGGATCCCAACCTGCTGAGATGACGCTGACTGCGTTGTTAGCCTTGGCCACTGCGTCGAGTGAGCGGCGAAGGTCAACAATCTGAGTATGGATGTCGAAAGAGTCAACAGTGTTGATGCCGAGGGCGAGACACTGCTTTGCGTATTCCTCAACTTTACGTGTTGGGGTAGCCAGTATGGCGACCTTGACGTCCTTAAGCTCGCTGATGTTCTTCACGACAGGGATGCCTGCGAGCTCTGCCGGAGCGTTGTCAGCTCCGTTGCGGCGTACCACGCCGACACACTCGATGTCACTGGATGCTTGTATTGCTTCTAACGCATACTTACCGATGTTGCCATAACCGATGATGGCTACCTTAATTTTTTCCATACTTATGATTTTTGTTTGTGTTTCTTAGGCTTTCACCGTCTCTTTGTCTTTGCTGGCTTGTGTCAGCGGCTCAGCCGTTATGTTGTTATTTCTTAATTCCTAATGTGTTCAGCGCGCTCTGGTACTTCCTTGCGTTGCTCAGATGCTCGTTGTAGCTCGACGTGAAGTTGTGACTTCCGGAGAAGTCTTCCTTCGCACACATATAGAGATAGTCATTGTGCTCGTAGTTCAGTACAGCGTCTATACCTCTTACCGACGGGATGCGTATAGGTCCAGGAGGCAGTCCTATGTTCGTGTACGTGTTGTAAGGTGACTCGACCTTGAGATGTTCTTTGCTTACTCTTCGTATCGTGAAGTCCTGAAGGGCGAAGATGACTGTCGGGTCGCTTTGCAGCGGCATGTCGGTGCGAAGCCTGTTGATGTATAGACCTGCGATCCTGCTTTTCTCCGGGTTGTAGCTTGTCTCGCTCTCCACTATGGACGCCAACGTCACCACCTGCTCCTTGGTGAATCCGCATGCCTTGGCCTTGTCTTGTCTCTCCTGTGTCCAGAAACGCTCTTTCTCTTTGTGCAGTCTGAGCACCAGGTTTTTAGGGCTGATGTCCCAGTAGACGTCGTAGGTGTTAGGCACAAACAGACACGGCACGTTCTCTTTGCTGTAACCGAGGCTGTCCATGAACGTGCTGTCGTTGAGTACTGACATCAGGTCTTCTGAACTCAGCATTAGCGACTTGCCTAATCTCTCTGCCATGTCGTTCACCGTGCGTACCTCCGGCACGATGAGGTGAACAGGCTCCTGCATTCCGTTGAGCATGTGTCTGGCAAACGTGAACATGTCCTCACCGGCTGTGATGGCGTACTTACCTGTCTTTGGCTTCTCCGTGGCTTTTATCTTTGATGTGATTGTGAATCCGAGCATGTTGCTGACCTCGCCAGTCTCCCGCACCTTCTTGTACACTGAGTCCATGTCGTCGTCATCATCGATATAGACATAAGCTTTCTCTGCTATTCCGAACGGAGATGACAAGAGAGAGTAGGCTGCGTATGCCGCCAAAAGTATGAGTATGGCAAATATGCCTAAGATGTATTTCAGTGCCTTTTTCATATTGCTCGCAAAGTTAATGTTTTTTGAGCAAACACACATTTTTATATATATTTTTTTAAAATCAAGAGGGCTAACCGTGTTGATTAGCCCTCTTTTTGATATTATTTCTCTTTATGCCTGCCGACTCGACATGGCCTGTTGAGTCAGCAGCTTTTTATATAGTGTTTATTCACCGTCATCTTCCTTGATCTCTTTTCCACCCATCACGAGGAACGCAGTAGGAGCTGCGATGAAGAGTGATGTGAGTGTACCGATAACGACACCGAGTATCATTGCGAATGCGAATCCGCGTATGCTCTCACCTCCGAGTGTGATGATGGCGAGCAATACCACGAATGTTGATACTGATGTGTTGATAGTACGCGTGAGACAAGAATTGAGTGAGTCGTTGAACAGACGCTGACGGTCACGCTTTGGATAGAGCTGGAAGTTCTCACGGATACGGTCGAACACCACCACCTTATCGTTGATAGAGTAACCGATGACAGTCAGGATGGCTCCGATGAATGTCTGGTCTATCTCGAGTGAGAATGGCAATATACCGTAGAAGAGTGAGAATGCTCCGATGACAAGCAGGGTGTCGACAACCAACGCACCGATGGCTCCGATAGAGTATGCGAAGTTGCGGAAACGTACGAGGATGTACACGAAGATTGCCACGATAGCGAGAATCACAGAGATGATTGCTCCGATGGTGATGTCCTCAGCGATAGATGGACCGACCTTTTGTGAAGAAATGATTGATCCGCCGATACGGTTGTCACGGTCGATGAACTGTGCGGCTGTGACCTTGCTGTCGATGAAGTTACCCTTGACAAGCGCATTGTAGATTGTGTTCTCAATCTCGGCGTCAACGTTTGTGCCGTCCTCACCGATTCTGTAGTTCGTTGAGATACGTACTGTGTTGCCGGTGTTACCGTCAGCACCTACGACAGAGATGACGGACACTGTGACTGCGTCCTCAGTCTTGTTGTTCTTCTCAAACTCGTTGACTAGAGCTGCTTTGATGTCCTCAGGGTTGACAGTCTTCACAAACTCTACCTTGTAGTTACGTCCACCTGTGAAGTCGATTGACTGGCTCAGCTTACGAGTGCAGAGAGACACAACGCAGATGAGCGCAAGCACACCGAAGATAGAGTATGAGTACTTGTACTTACCCATGAAGTTAATCTTGGTGTTGGCCAACATGTTCTTTGAAATCGGAGTGGTGAATGTGAGATTCTGCCACTTGCCGTTGTTGACGAAATGCTCGAACACAATACGTGTGAGCCATACAGCTGTGAAGAATGAACATACGATACCGATCATGAGAGTCGTGGCGAATCCCTTGATAGGACCTGTACCGAAGTTAAAGAGAATCACACCTGTGATGATTGTCGTGAGGTTAGAGTCGAAAATCGCTGAGAAAGCGTTGCTGTAACCTGCCGCAATAGCGTTTTTGAGGTTCTTACCTGCTTTCATCTCCTCCTTGGTACGCTCGTAGATGAGCACGTTGGCGTCGACCGCCATACCAAGTGTGAGCACCATACCGGCGATACCAGACATGGTGAGTGCGGCTCCCAGTGAAGTGAGGATACCGAATGAGAAGAAGAAGTTGAGTATGAGCGCTAAGTTAGCCACCATACCTGCCTTGGCTCCGTACATCGCAACCATGTATCCCATGAGGAGAATGAAGGCGATGACGCATGACCATGCACCAGCCTCGATAGACTGCTGACCGAGTGTTGGTCCGACGATGTCCTCCTGTACGATGCTGGCTGGTGCCGGCATACGTCCAGACTGAAGCACGTTAGCAAGGTCCTTAGTATCGTTCATTGTGAAGTTACTTGTGATCTGTGAGCTACCACCGTCAATCTTGCTGTTAACGTTTGGCGCTGAGTATACGTAGTTGTCAAGTACGATAGCTACGGCGTGACCAACGTTGGCCTCAGTGAGAGTAGACCAGCGACGAGCACCCTCTGAGTTCATCTTCATTGACACGCATGGGTTACCATACTGGTCGAACTCATTCTTAGCCTCTGTGACAACCTCACCCTCGAGTGGAGCGCGGCCGCCCTTACCAGTCTTACGGATTGCGTAGAGGTAGAATACCTTACCGGCCTTATCCTCCGCCTTCACACCCCATTTGAGTGAGAGGTCAACAGGGAGGATGCGCTTAGCTTCTACAGAGTTGACGAGTGCGTTCACCTCTGCTGTGTCTGCTGAGAGAGCTACGCCGACCACGCAACCCATGTTACCCTGCATAGGCTGGAGCACTGCGAAGAGAGGGTTCTCCTTTTTCATGGCCTCGTTAGCCTTAGTCTTATCCTGAGCAGCCTTGTCGCTTGACTTTATTTTAGCTAGTGTCGTACTTACGCTGTTCTCCTTCTCGACGTCTTCAGTGGCTACGGTGTCAGTGGCTGTCGTATCCTTCTTCTCCTCAGCCGCTCCGCCGCTGTTGCGCAGTGCGTTGTTGAGCTGTGCGAGCATAGGCACGATAACCTGTGTGTCGTATGTCTCCCAGAATTCGAGGTTTGCTGAGCCTTGGAGAAGCTTACGGACACGCTCTGGCTCCTTGATACCTGGGAGTTCAACCATGATACGTCCGCTCTGTCCCTCAATCTTCTGGATGTTAGGCTGTACCACACCGAAACGGTCGATACGTGTGCGGAGCACATTGAATGAGTTGTCAACCGCCTCGTTGACAGATGAGCGAAGCACTGCTATCACCTCATTGTCAGGTGTGTTTGTGTTGACTTTGCCCTTAAGCTGCTGTGTGGCGAAGATGGAAGCCAAAGGTGTTCCCTTCGCATTCTCTTTATACTTACGGACAAATACGTTGATGAAATCGCTCTGATCCTCCACTGTCTCCTTCTTGGCGTCTGCCAAAGCCTTGACGAATGCAGGGTCTGTTTTGTGGTCTGCGAGCGTGTTGATGACCTCAGGCACACTCACTTCGAGGATCACGTTCATGCCGCCCTTCAAGTCAAGTCCGAGACCTATACCGGTTTCACGACAGTCCTTGAGAGTGTAGCTTCCCAGGTAGAACCTGGTGGAATTCAGTGAGTCCAGGTAGAGCTCAGCCTCTTTCTCATCCATCTTAGCAGCCTCTCTCTCCACGTTCCATGTGACAACGGAGAAGCTGAGGTAGAAGCAGCAGATGAGCGTCAGCGCTACAGCCAAAAACTTGATAAATCCTTTGTTTTGCATTTTTTAGTTAATATTAATTGATTGATTTAAATGGATATTCAGATTTATACGGGATGCAAAAGTAATATTTTTTTCTAACACATTATATTATTAGGCTTAAAATGTTTGTCTCGGGTGCCTATTTGTTGACTTTTAGCCACGAAATAAGCGGGTAGTGGTCGCTGGTGTTTATTGTTTTGTCTACTTTTGACTTACATACTTTTATATTGCTGCTGACCATTATATTGTCGATTCTGAAATACATGTAATTGCGGTTGTACGACCATTCGTAGCTGTTTCCTCCTCTTGTGTATGAGTCGTTGAGCAGTTTTGTCAGTTTGTTGTGTGTGTAGGATACGGGCACGTCGTTGAAGTCACCACATAATATGATGTTCTTTTCCGTTCTTCTTGCGATGTAATCATATATGAAGTCCACCTGCGGTCCACGTTTCTTGTTCGCACTGATGATTTTTCTCATGAGTGATTTGAGGTGTTGCCTCGTGTTTGGTGACTCTGGTGACTTGATGATGTCGACATATTCCTCCTTGTCTTCTTTTTTGAGTTTGAACGACTCAAAGTGATTGTTTATGACCAGCATGGTGTCATCCCCGAAAGCAATGTGGTAGGCGTACGTCCTGCTTTGTGTCGCCTCGTCGTTGAGGTCATCGACTTGTGTGACGGGATATTTAGAGAGAACTGCCATGAAGTTTCTTCCCGTCAGTTGCAGCTCGATGTATGGGTACACTTTGCGTAGCTTCGTCATGTTGTCGCCGTGGTTGATATGTATGGCCTCTTGTAAGCACACTATGTCGGCGTCTTGCTCGATGATGTAATCGAGTATTGGATTCTTTGACAGGTCTTTTCTTATCTCCGGGTCGCCCATGTTCATCACGTTGTAGGTAATGACTTTCAAGTTGTGACCGTCTTCGTCGCTGAACGGGTTGAACGGTATCGTTGCCTTTGCTGCCCAGGCGCACGTCATCAGTCCTGTTACTGGCAGTATGAGCATGTGACGTCTGAAGAACAGCCATATAGGGATGAACGCTATGTCGGCTGCCATGAAAACAACGAAGAGCATACCAATCCATGACCAGTAGGGGTGAACCTGTGGCTTGAGGTATGTGCTGTACGCACATATCACCATGGCTATTATTACTGCCACGTTGATACTCGTCAGAAGAATGGTGAGTGTGATCCTTAGTTTTCTCTTCATGATTCCTTTTGTCGCAAGTGACTCCTCGTTGTCTCTTACCTGGTTGTGTCTTTTTCTCTTTACCCGTTTGAGAGAGTGTCACCTCTTGCTTGCGTCGAAGAGAGTGCGTTTCTCCTCTTCTGTGAGACTGGAGTATCCTCCGTTTCGGACTTTGTCGAGTATGCGGTCTATCTCGTCGCTGTTTCTCCTCTTCCTCTCGTTGTACTCGTAGTCAACCTCTCTCTTGTTGTAAGTTATGGTTGATTTTGTCTGTTCTTTTTTGCCCCTCAGTGAGTTGGCTAATCTGCTGAACAGCCCGTTCTCACCTTTGTCGTAATTGCTGTATGAGTGGCTGCTAGTCCAGTCTGAGTGACTACTTCTTCTGTTATTTGTCTGTCTTCTCCACATGAGGATCAAGACAGCTCCGAAAATCATTCCGCCAAGGTGAGCTGCGTGTGCCACACCGTCTCTCATCGTCATACAGTCGAGTAGCTCTATCAGTGCGTAGAACCCCACAAAGTACTTCGCCTTGATAGGTATAGGAATAGGTATGACGAACAGCTTCTCCTCCGGGTATGTCATACCGAAGGCAAGCAGAAGGCCGTATACCGCTCCCGACGCTCCTATGGTCATGGCGTATGGCTCAATCAGTCCTATCTCCTGTCCTGCCTCTTGTGTCAGTCCTGCTCCTATTCCGCATATCATATAATATATGAGTAGCTTGTTCGCTCCCCATGTCTGTTCCATGACGCGACCGAACATCCACAAGGCAAGCATGTTGAAGAAAAGATGTGCCAATCCGCCGTGTAGGAACATGTATGTTATTATCTGCCAGAGGTGGAACAACGGATTCTTGTAATAATACAATCCACCTATCGCACTTAAAATGTTTCCAGAAAGCTCGTCAATGATGAAAACCGCTATATTGACAATCAGCAGTGTCTTGATTATTGGAGTGATATTCATAAATATATTTTATATTTTGCTGCAAAAGTACTGCTTTTTTCCGTCAATAAGGCCAAAAGAGTGGTTAAATACGTTTTTTTGGGATTGAAAAAATGATTTTTTGATTTTTTGTTTGTGTAGACAAATTATTCATATATATTTGCAATCTGAAATCACGTGAAGAATACCATGTCTCGTTTCTAACGAAGAACTTAATTAACAAACTAATAAATAAATTCCTTTAATTTTTTAGATCTATGAACAAAAGTGAACTCATAAACGCAATTTCTGAAAAGTCAGGATTGAGCAAAGCTGATTCTAAGAAGGCTTTAGACGGTGTTATAGAGGCTGTTACCGATGCACTTAAGGCTGGTGACAAGGTTGCCCTTGTAGGTTTTGGTACTTTCTCAGTGTTTGAGAGACCTGAGCGTACTGTAACAAACCCACGTACTCAGCAGCCTATGGTTTGCGCCGCTAAGAAGGTTGCTAAGTTTAAGGCTGGTGCTGACATTGAGAATGCTCTCAACTAATCCGACTTACAGCATAAGTATAAGAGTGGACGTATTGTCCACTCTTTTTTTGTCCTCGTCCACTCTGTGTCTCATGCCTGCCTAAGAAGTGTGGTCCGGTCATCTTGCGTTTCTTTACCTCCTGCCGAAATCGTGACGTCTACGGTCGAGAGACAGTCACTGTAATCGTTTCGTCAGTTCTTCTCCTCCGAATTGTTGACACCTTATGGTCTTGACAAGATTCACAAATCATAAGGTGGAATAATGGTCAATTTGACCTGTAACGAAATTTCCTATGCCTGTTTTTGCAAAAAAAACAGGTTAACTTGCTGATAATCTAAAATCAAGGTGTGAAAAAACTTCAGGTCTCTTTTTTGAATTCCTTAGGTTAGGTTGTAGTCTATATACAGGTCTGAGAATTCTAAAATCCTAACCTGAACTTTTCAACGTCCTAACCTAAGAATTTCAGACGCCGAATAAGACACGGGAAAATTCCAGAAGTCATTTTTTTGTTGTCACGTGTCAACGGAAAAAGAGGAGTTTCGGACACTGAATAAAATTGGTGTGGATAGGAAATCTGGTTAAGTTGTCAAGTGGTAGATATCAGCTGGTTAGCTTGAGATAGTGAATTCTTTCATGCAAAAAAATACAAGGACACATATCATGCGATATGTGCCCTTATATATGCGTTCTTGTCAATCCTTATTTGTTATACTTGGAGAAATTCACGTTGTGCATGTCACCTTCCTTTACGAATGTGTCGTGGAATGACAATGCTGCGGCGAGGTTATGCCAAGACTGACCTTTCTGGCTGATCTTGAGATAGTCCCAGAGCAACTCCTTGTAGTCTGGGTGTGCGCAGTTTTCTATGATGGTGTGAGCGCGCTGAATAGGGCTCTTGCCTCTCAGATCCGCTACTCCCTGTTCTGTCACGATGATATTGATGTCGTGTTCCGTGTGGTCCACATGAGAGCAGAAAGGAACGATAGAAGATATCTTACCTCCCTTGGCCACGGATGAGCAAGTGAAAATTGAGAGGAATGCGTTGCGCTCAAAGTCGCCTGAGCCTCCGATTCCGTTCATCATCTTCGTGCCGCATATCTGTGTTGAGTTAGCGTGTCCGTACAGGTCGCACTCGATGGCTGTGTTTATCGCTATAATACCCAGTCTTCTGATCAGCTCGGGGCTGTTGGACACCTCTGTCTGTCTGATTACGAGCTTATCCTTGAAGAAGTCTATGTTATTGTACATGTCCGTCAGCACATCGTTAGTCACTGTGAGTGAGCATGTTGATGCGCATCTTACTCTTTCTTTGTACATCAAGTCCACGATGGAGTTCTGAAGAACCTCTGTGAACACCTCAAAGGCAGGCATCTCAGGGTTGTTACCCAATGCGCCGAGTATGGCGTTGGCTGTGGTGCCTACGCCGCTCTGCAGTGGCAGGAAGCTTGGTGGTATGATGCCTCTCTTATATTCTGCCATCAGGAAGTTGGCCACGTTCTCTCCGATCTTGTCGGTAATCGGGTCAGCGTCCTTGAATGCTCTTGCCTCGTCAGGAATGTTACACTCCACGACGCCAATGACCTTTGACGGGTCGAGCTGCAGGTATGTGGTACCTATACGGTCTGTGACCTTCTGTATCATGAGTGGCTCGCGGAGAGGCGGGTCCTTAGGCTCGTACACGTCGTGCAGTCCGATAGACTTAGGACTGTGGAATGCGTTGAGCTCGAGTATGATACCCTTCTTTGCCAGTCTTGCCACTGTCGGTGCTATGCCGCCGGCTGCAGTCAGGTAGACCTTGCCATCGTCCTCTATGGCGCACACCTCAATGATAGCGTAGTCCACCTCTCCCAGAAATCCGTATCTGAGCTCTTGTGCCATTTGGCTGAGGTGTATGTCGTTATATGCTATCTTTCCCTCGTTGACCTTGCCGCGGAACAGTGAGTTTGTGGTGTATGGCGCACGGTATCTGATGGCGTCCTCCTGTGCCAGCAGTCCGTCGCATGACATACCTGTGGAGGCTCCTGTGAATATACCTACCTGATATGGTCGTCCGGCCTCATGCTCAGCGTGTGCTATCTTGGCTATCTCTGCCGTAGTGGCTTTAGGCGTTCCCGCGGGTGTGAAACCGGAGAGTCCGATGTTATCACCATTTTTGATTAGTGAGGCAGCCTCGGCTGCGGTAAGTCTTGTAAATGCCATAGTTTGTTTTGTATTTGTAGATTCTTATTTCACCTCGTCGAAGTCGTTGTCCATTTCAAGCTCGCTTTTGTCTGTCGGAATGTAGAATACCTTGTTTGCTCCGCTTGTGAACTTGATCAGTTCAGGATGCTCCTTGGCGAAGGTGTCTATGTGACGTACTCTCTTCTCTTCCAGTATCTCGTTGACGGCGATGAGGATTCCTGTCTCCTCCACGTCTCCGAATCCGTCGTTTATGGCGGTGCCGAACATCTTCATTGTTGGTGAGAGTCCCATGTAGGCGTTGACCAGTGGCGGTATGTTGAATCCGAATGAGCGTACTTGCTTGTTGAGGATCTTGAAGTCGGCCTTGAGCTCGTCCTCGGTGAATATCGCCGCAAGTTCCTCTTCGGAGTGGTCAAGTTTCAATGGACACATCGGCTCGATGAGGTTCTCGTTGTCGCCGAAATGCTTCTTCAGGAAGTAGAGTATCATATCGCGGCTCATACGATGGAACGAAGGATACATGGTCATCTTGCCGAAGTAGTATTTGCAGTTAGGCATGATGACAGTCAGCGCTCCCAGTCCGTCCCACAGGTTGTCGAGTGCGAAGATGGCTTTGCTGCCAGCTCGTGTCGACTGGTACTCGAGGGTCACGAACGAACGTCCCAGCTCGATGGTGTATGGCAGGTAGTCCTTGATGAATTTGTCAGAGAACCTGAACATGTGTGATGTGGCGAGTATCGGCTGACCCTTGTCGTCGAACTTGATATCTGGGCCAAGGATATAACGATAGCCACCGATGATCTCATTGGCTTCAGGGTTCCATACTATCAGCTGTTTGTATGGATCGTCCATGGTGTCGAACTCATCGAGGTCGAGCGACTTGCCTGTTCCGCCTCCTGCGGCGCGGAAAGCGATCTCTCTCAGACGTCCTATCTCTTTGAGTACGTTAGGCGAGTCTTGCCATGTACAGATATAAATCTCGTTATTGCTTCTGTTTGTAAAACGAAGGCGTTTATCTTCTGTCAACTCAGCCTTCAGCACTTCTTTCGGGATTGGTGCTATAATGTCTTCTTGCATTCGATATCCTTAAATTATTCCGCTTTATATTTTTGCAAAAATAAGATAAGTTTTTTGTATGAGCAATTTTTTTGCGCACTTTTTTGGGAAACGTGCAAATTGTGACTGATAAAATGTAAGCAGTCTAAAGTCTTTTGGTGTGTTTTTGTGTTTGACACTTTGTTTTTTATGGTAAAATGTTATTTGCCGTCGTTTGGACGGTGATTTATTTGTGTTTTTCGTGTCAGGTGCTTTCGGGTCTGTTCAGTGACGGCTCGGTACGGGCGTTATGTTCCCGTTCCGAGCCGTCTCAGTGTGTTATTTTGTCTTGCTGTCAGTCTGTCCTATTGTTGTTTTACCGTCAGCCTGTCCTCAATCATTCTCTCCATGTATGATTGTATGATTGCTTTCAGCTCTCTCTCCATCTGTGCCTGTTCCTTTGTCTTCCCCTTGATGTTTTTGGTTAGCATCCAGTCATTGTCGATGTCGTACATCGCTTTTGTCTTCTCGCCGTCAAACTGCAACAGGTAGTGGCCCTTGACGTATTGGTATATTCCGTTGTTGTAGTTGACTGCCCAGGTATCTTCGTCTTTTGTGGTCAGCAGGTCTTTGCCGAACGCCACGTACGGCTTGGAGTAGCCGAGGTAGCTGAGCACTGTCGGCATGATGTCTATCTGTTGCGCTATGCAGTGTCTTCGACCCGGGTTGAGTGTTCCGGACGGGTCGTAGAGCAGTATCGGGGCTCCGAACTGTCCGAGGTCGGTCTTGTATTCGTCGTGGTCGGTCAGGTTGGTGTGGTCGGATGTTATGACGAACAGCGTGTTTCGGAACCAGTCTTGTTTGCTTGACGTCTCGAAGAATCGTCGGAGCGCATTGTCTGTATACCTTATACATTTATGTATGACGTTGTCATCGACATCCTTGTATATGTCCTTGTACTTCTCCGGAACGACAAACGGATGGTGGCTGCTTGCCGTGAACACTGCGGTGACGAAAGGCTCCTTCATCTCGCTCATCTTTGTGGCGTAGAACTGTAGGAACGGCTCGTCCCAGATGGCCCATGTACCGTCGAAGTCGTTCTCCCCGCCGAAGCGTTTGTCTTCGTCGTATTCCACTCTTCCCAGGTACTCGTCGAAACCCGTGGCCCTGGCGAAAGCTTGGAATCCCATACTCCCGTTGTCAGCTCCATGGAAAAAGGCGGAGTGGTATCCAGCATTCTTCAGCTCGCCAGCCAGTCCGCTGACCTCGTTCAGCGACGCTGATGTGAGGAAGAACGGTTCCATGAACATAGGTATTCCTGACAGTATGGACGGCATTCCGTCGATACTCTTCCTTCCGTTGCAGAATGTGTAGTCGAAGCTAACGCAATGGTTGTACAGAGAGTCGATGAATGGTGTGTAGCCTTTGTACTTGCCGTTCTCCAGCCTTTCGTTGTACTTTCCTATGTACTCACGTCCGAAGCTCTCCACGATGAGCACCACGACGTTGCGTCGTTCCTTGGTCAGTCCTGGTGTGGTAGGGTGGTGCTCCGGACTGTATATGCTGTCCAGTTCCTCGCGTGAGAAGTAGGCGGGGTCAGTGAATGTCTTCTTGCCAATCGTGCGTATCATGGAAAATGGCGTGTTGAGTATCACTGCGGCCTCTGCCGGTCTGTTGACGTACTGGTTGGCGTTGCTTATCGTGATGGGGCGTACGTCGGTCGTCGCTCCTCCTCGTATTCCGCATATCGTCAGCAGCACATAGACGATGAATATCACTGTGTTTGTCACGTGATATGTGAGTTTGCCGTTCTTACCTGACAGCGTGAGCCGACCCTCTGTCTTGACGTACAGTTTGTGGAGTGCGGTAATCAGCAATGCCGCGAAGATGACGAGATACCAGTGACGCGCCAACTCTGTGCCCATCACACTCATCATGTTGTTTTCGTTGCTGAACTCACTGAACACGGACATTGTGGTGCGGCGGCCGGTGTACTGAAAATATACGGAGTCTGCTAAGTTGACAATGACGCAGAGTGAGGTGGATATCATGAACACCCATTTGCACGCTCGCTGCCATGAGTCGTTCTCCTTATATATTATAGGGAACAGCATCATGAGCGCGTACAGCATGTTGGTGTAGAGTATGGCTGATGTGTCGAACGTCAGTGAGCCGACTATCAGGTCGGACCATGTGTTGCGGAACAGACTATCGGCGAACATGCCCCAATTTTCCATCACGAACTCGACTCTGCACAGTGTGTAGGTGATGAATACCAGCAGTATGTTGCAAGCGAAGGCTATAGCGTTTGAGTATGCGCTTCTTCTTATTATTGTAAACGGTTTTCTCATAGACATGCGTTGTTGGTGAGTAATGTGACTGCTCTTTCTACTATGTCGGATGGCTGTATGGCTGTCATGCAGAGCATGTCGCCCCTGTGGCATGGCTTGTTGCCGTAGATGGAGCATGGCCTGCACGCCATCTCTGTCTGTATCACGTTGTGCTCACCTTGTCCGTATGCCATGAAGCCCGTCTTTGGATGGGTGGCTCCCCAGATGCTCAGTGTCTGTGTACCCACCATGGCTGCCATATGCATGTTGGCTGAGTCCATACATATCATGAGGTCGAGCTGTGTCATGAGCAGTAGCTCGTCTCGCAGTCCCTTGAGCTTGCCGCAGCATGACTTCATCCCGTCGCACTCCCACGATTGTAGCTCCGCCGTCTCTTCACAGCCGGCTCCGAAGAGGAACACCTTATATCCTTTTTCCAAAAGCAGTTTGGCGGTGAGACGCATTGACTCTGTCGGGTATATCTTCTGTTTGTGGGCTGCGAAAGGAGCTATGCCAATCCATTTCTCTCCGTCTGCCTTAACGCCGGTGAAGCGTCGTATGTCTACCATGGTCTGCTGTGCCAGATATTGTTTGTTCACTGCTTCCCTTCCGTCGTAGCTGACCTTGAAGTCTATTCCGAGCAGTGAGCGGAACACGTCGGCGTAACGTTCTGTCATTGGCCTCAGCGCCTTCGCGCTTGTGCCGTGTCCTATGAGCTCGTGTTTCTCCTTCCTTCCTTTGTTGATTACCGCCACCTTGACTCCGCTCATCTGGAAGCATGTGCGTAGGAACTTAGTCCTCAACACGTTGTGCAGGTCTGCCACTGCGTCGTATGAGCACTCGCTGCTTATCTTGCTGTATAGACGGTACAGTCCGTTGATGCCTTTGTAGTCGTTGAGGTCGATACCTATCACTCTCACGTTGGAAGGCATCCATTCGTACATCGGTGTGAAGCGTTCCCTCGTGAGTACTGTCACTCTCAGCTCGCTGTGTTGGGTGGCGAGACTGTGTATGACGGGTATGGTGGTTGCCACGTCTCCCATAGCTGAGAAACGCATGATGAGCAGTCGTGTCAGTGATGATGTCTTTTTCTTGGTAAACATATCAGAGAGTGTGTTGCCTGGTGTTATCACCAGAATTTGTTATGCTCCGGCGAGTACTCGTATCCGATTGCGGCGAGTCTGGAGCATAGTGTTTCCTTGTCTATATCCTCGCTCTGGCACATCTCGTCCAGGCTGTTGTAGAAGTCACGTAGTTTCATGTTCACGTAACTGAACAGCATCATAGCGTCTTCAGGTAGTTCCATATCGTTGTCTTTTATTAGTTTGTGATGACGTGTTCTTGTCGGCTCGCAACCGTCGCTGCGGGTATTGACCCGTTATGGATTGCGGGTTGTTGTGTCAACAGAAAAGCCACAGTTCCTTGTGGGTACTGTGGCTGACTTGTCAAACAATTGTTTACACAAGGATTACTTACGGAGACCAAGAGCCTTCACGATAGCGCGGTAACGCTCGATGTCCTTACGCTTGAGGTAAGCGAGGAGTGAACGACGCTGACCAACGAGCTTAACAAGAGCACGGTTAGTGCTGTAGTCCTTGTGGTTAGCCTTCATGTGCTCTGTGAGGTGCTGGATACGGTAAGTAAGGAGAGCGACCTGGCTCTCGCATGAACCTGTGTTTGTAGCAGAACCGCCATACTGTGCGAAGATCTCTGCCTTCTTTGCTGAATCTAAATACATTTTTTTTGTTTTTTTATGTGAATTACGTTGTCCCACGAGTCTCAATCATCAGCTGCGATATCCGACTCGCCGGGAAATCAGCCGCAAATTTATTAAAAATAAATAGATTGGCAACATAGATTGTCAAGAATTTTAATGAGTTATACTGATTTTTGTCTCTTTTCTGATTAATTTCAAATATAATGCGTAAATTCGCGGCTAAATTTCGAATTACGAGAATATGCAGGATATTAGGAACATCGCTATTATAGCGCATGTCGACCACGGTAAAACCACACTGGTTGACAAGATGCTGCTCGCGGGTAATCTCTTCCGTGAGAACCAGCAGACAGGAGATTTGATTTTGGATAACAATGAGCTCGAGCGTGAGCGTGGAATAACAATTCTCTCTAAGAACGTGTCTATTAATTATAAAGGTGTGAAGATAAATGTCATCGACACTCCGGGACACAGCGACTTCGGTGGTGAGGTGGAGCGTGTGCTGAATATGGCTGATGGATGTATCCTTCTCGTTGACGCTTTCGAGGGCCCTATGCCACAGACTCGTTTCGTTCTTCAGAAAGCTTTGGAGATTGGACTGAAACCTGTTGTGGTGGTTAATAAGGTGGATAAACCTAACTGCCGCCCAGAGGAGGTGTATGAGATGGTGTTTGACCTTATGTTCTCTCTCAGCGCCACTGAGGATCAACTTAACTTCCCAGTCGTGTACGGCTCAGCTAAGAACGGATGGATGGGTCCTGACTACAGTAAACCTACTGATAACATCACTTATCTTCTTGATGTCATCCTCGACACTATACCTGCTCCGCAGCGTCTCGAGGGTACGTCTCAGATGCTCATCACAAGCCTTGACTACTCCACGTACACGGGACGTATCGCCGTGGGTAGAGTTCATCGCGGTACGCTCAAGGCTGGACAGAATATCACTATCTGTCACAGAGACGGCACACAGGAGAAAACTAAGATTAAGGAACTGCACACGTTCGAGGGTATGGGACACCGTTCTACTGATGAGGTTTCATCAGGTGATATATGTGCGGTGATTGGTCTCACTAACTTTGAGATTGGTGATACTATATGTGACTTCGAGGCTCCGGAGGCACTTCCTACTATAAATATCGACGAGCCTACGATGTCTATGCTTTTCACAATTAACAATTCTCCGTTCTTCGGTCAGGAGGGTAAGTTCTGTACGAGTCGACACATCAATGACCGTCTCGTAAAGGAGTTGGAGAAAAACCTAGCGCTTCGAGTGGAGACGAGAGGTAACAGCACTGACTCGTGGATTGTCAGCGGACGTGGTGTGCTGCATCTCTCTGTGCTCATCGAGACAATGCGCCGTGAGGGATACGAGCTCCAGGTAGGTCAGCCACAGGTTATATATAAGGAGATAGATGGCGTTAAGCATGAGCCAATCGAGGAGCTTACCATCAACGTGCCTGAGGAGTTCTCAAGCAAGATGATTGATATGGTGACACGTCGTAAGGGTGACATGATTGCCATGGAGGCCCAGGGCGAGCGCGTGAACATCGAGTTTGAGATTCCTTCACGAGGCATCATTGGTCTGCGTACTAATGTGTTGACTGCCAGTCAGGGAGAGGCTATCATGGCCCACAGATTCAAGAACTACCAGCCGTATAAGGGTGATATGCAGAGACGTGTCAACGGCTCAATGATTGCCATGGAGTCAGGTACTTCTGTGGCGTTCGCCATCGACCACCTGCAGGATCGTGGTAAGTTCTTCATCTTCCCGGGTGACAAGGTGTATGCGGGACAGGTTGTCGGAGAGCACGTGCACGAGAACGACCTTGTCGTTAACGTCACAAAGGCTAAGCAGCTTACTAACACACGTGCCAGCGGTACTGACGAGAAGGCAAGAATCATACCACCAGTGATTATGTCACTCGAGGAGGCTCTTGAGTATATAAAGGAGGACGAGTATGTTGAGGTTACTCCTAAGAGCATGAGAATCCGTAAGGTGATTCTTGATCATCTTGAGCGTAAGCGCGCCAATAAGGAGTGATGAGCTCCTTCTCCTCTTTTTCGTGCTGTGTAGACAAATGATTTTGACGACGGTAGTACGCAATGAGAGGAGCAAAAAGACGGAATAATAAATAAAATCGGCACACTTGACGGGGTTTTTGTGCAAAACACGCACAAATTATCTGATAAACTTGTGGGTTTTAAAGATATTTTCATAACTTTGTGGCGAAAGTGTGTATAACTGGAATTAGAAAATAATATTAATTAACATTTAATTTAGAAATTGATTATGTCTGAAATTGAATCAAGAGTAAAGGCAATTATCGTCGAGAAACTCAATGTAGATGAGGCTGAGGTTAAGCCAGAGGCATCTTTCACTAACGATCTCGGTGCTGACTCACTCGACACTGTAGAGCTTATCATGGAGTTTGAGAAGACTTTCGGTATCAACATTCCTGATGATCAGGCAGAGAAGATCGCCACTGTAGGTGACGCTATCGCTTACATCGAGGCTAACGGTAAGTAATAAGATTTTCCATTTACCATTTACTGTTCTATCTTCCGTTATTTCATGTCCGTCGCTTCCATATATATATATATAGGTGTGACAGACGTATTGAAAGGGAGATGATAGTAAATGGTAAATTTTTTAATTGACAGATACTATGGAATTAAAAAGAGTTGTTGTAACTGGCATAGGAGCAGTCACTCCACTTGGTAACTCAGCCGAGGAGACTTGGAAGAATATCAAGGCAGGTAAGAGTGGTGCTGCTGCAATTACACACTTTGACGCGTCAGCGTTCAAGACTCATTTCGCTTGTGAGGTGAAGAACTTCGACGTGAATGAGTTTGTTGACCGTAAGGAGTCACGTAAGATGGACTCTTATTGTCAGTATGCCATAGCTGCCGCGAAGATGGCTATTAAGGACTCAGGTCTTCTTGACTTTGAGCATCTTGACCGTAATGAGGTTGGAGTAGTCATGGGTGTTGGTATCGGTGGTATGCACACGTTCGAGGAGGAGGCTGGTAACTACGCTGTTAACGGCGCCACTATAGGACCGAAGTATAATCCGTTCTTCATTCCTAAGATGATTGCTGACATTTCAGCCGGCTATATCTCTATTGAGAATGGTTTCCGTGGTCCTAACTACGTGACCACATCAGCATGTGCCTCATCTTCTAACGCTTTGGCAGATGCGTTCAACCTCATCAGACTGGGTAAGGCCAACGCCATCGTCACAGGTGGTGCGGAGTCAGCTATCTGGCCTGCAGGTGTGGGTGGTTTCAACGCCATGAAGGCATTGTCCACACTCAACGAGGCTCCAGAGAAGGCCAGCCGTCCTTTCAGTGCGAGCCGTGATGGTTTCGTGATGGGTGAGGGCGCCGGTGTGCTTATTCTTGAGGAGCTCGAGCATGCAAAGGCTCGTGGTGCCAAGATCTATGCTGAGATGGCCGGAGCAGGAATGTCTGCTGACGCTTATCATATCACAGCCTCACATCCAGAGGGTCTCGGAGCAAAGCTCGTTATGGAGCGCGCTTTGAAGGACGCTGGTATGTCACCTGAGGACATCGACTACATCAACGTGCACGGTACGTCAACACATGTCGGTGACATCTCAGAGGCTAAGGCAATCAAGGATGTGTTCGGTGATGCCGCATACAAGTTGAACATCAGCTCAACGAAGTCAATGACAGGTCACCTTCTCGGTGCTGCCGGAGCTGTTGAGGCAATGTTCACTCTGCTCGCTGTCAACGAGGATATCGTACCTCCTACAATCAACCACGATCCTGAGGATAAGGATGAGGAGATTGACTATAATCTGAACTTCACATTCAACGAGGCACAGAAGCGCGAGGTACGCGCGGGACTCAGCAACACATTTGGCTTTGGTGGACACAATGCGTGTGTAATATTCAAGAAGTACAAGTGATTCTGTAATGAAGATATTAGACTCTATAAGGCTTCTTCTCCGAAAGGATAAGAGGCCTTATTTACAACTGAAAGATATACTCGGATTCTATCCAAAAAACATAAGACTATACAGGCTTGCCCTGCAACACAAGTCCGTCTCCTACTATGAGAGGGAGAATGAGAACAGGCGTAACGGCAAGTCGAAAGACAATTCCACGAACGCGAAGAAGAGAGTCAAGTCGTCTCAGTACATCGGTCGCTACGTCAACAACGAGCGTCTTGAGTTTCTGGGCGATGCCGTGTTGAGCGCTGTCGTGGCAGACATATTGTATAAGCATTACGCCGGCAAGCAAGAGGGATTTCTCACCACGCTACGAAGCAGGATTGTGTGTAGGAAGTCACTCAACAAGTTGGCGGTTGACATGGGTCTCGACAAGCTGGTCCACTACACAGGTGTGGTGACTACGGGACATAACAGTTTCATGAACGGAAACGCTTTTGAGGCGTTCTTCGGAGCTATATACCTTGACCGCGGCTACTCTTACTGCTATCGTTTCATGGAGGAGGTGGTCTTCCGTAAGTACATCAATGTCGATGAGGTAGCCAACCAGGAGGAGAATTTCAAGAGCAACCTCATCGAGTGGTGTCAGAGATTCCAGTATAAAACGGTCTTCACTCAGCAGGAGAAACGTGAGGACAACGCACCAAAGTTCGTCTCTGAGGTAAGGGTCGAGGGTGTGTTGTGTGGAAAGGGCGAGGGCTATTCCAAGAAGGAGAGTGACCAGGCTGCCGCCAAGGATGCGCTCAGTCAGTTGCAGAGAGACAAAAACCTTCCCAAGCGTATACGTAGGTCGATGGCTGAGAACAAGGAGAAAGCCAAGAGGCAGGCGTCGTACGACAAGACCATCAAAGATATTGAGGGACGAGACGCTGTCATATTCGACCTTGACGGAACATTGCTCAATACCCTTGATGACCTCGCCAACAGCACCAACCGCGCGTTGACCGAGTGTGGATACCCGGTAAGGACGAGGGATGAGGTGAGAGAGTTCGTCGGTAACGGTGTCGACATGCTGATAAAGAGAGCCGTGCCGCAAGGTACGACGGATGAGGACACCGCAGCGTGTCTCAGCGCCTTCAAGAAGCACTACCTCGAACACTGTCGTGACAACACCAAGCCGTATGCCGGAGTGAGTGAGATGCTCGACACGTTGAGAAAGAGAGGATACAAGATGGCAGTCGTCAGCAATAAGATGCAAGAAGGTGTCACTGAGCTGTGTGACACATACTTCAAAGGCATGATAGACGTGGCGGTGGGTTGCTCCGAAGATGTGAGAAAGAAGCCGTCTCCGGATATGGTGGAGAAAGTTCTTCGTCAGCTTTTCAGTGACACGTCCAAGGCGCTCTACGTGGGTGACTCCGAGGTCGATGTGATGACCGCCGCCAGCGCAGGTCTGCCTTGTGTCTCTGTCTCATGGGGATTCAAGACAAAGGAATTCCTCTATTCCAAAGGAGCCACGATGGTTGTTGACAAACCAGCAACAATCACGTCGTTGCTCGGTGGTTCCAGTGTCAATGATTGAGAGTGCGGCGTGAGTCGTCAGCCTCAGTCTGTTCTCGTTTGTCAGGTGAGATAATTCAGCGGTTCGCTTAAGAGCGTGAGCTGATGTGGCACCTGGCGGATGGAGTACAGACTGAGGCTTTTTTTGTGTCCGTCTGTCCGTAATCACGTCATTGTGGTTCACAAAGTCGCTATTTGTGTGACATGCAGTCATTAAAGCGTTTTTTTTATGCGTCATTCACAATCTATTCATGGAAAAGATGTAATTTTGCATTGAAAAGATACATTTATGAATACAACAAAGGTACTGTATAACATTTACTTCAAGAGAAGACAGAAGAGCATCAGGAAATACTCTAAGTATACAGAGAGTATACAGAGGAAAGTTCTCCGCAGGCTCATCGAGAAAGCCCAGGACACGCAGTGGGGAAAAGAACACGCGTATGGGGATATCAAGTCGTATGAGGACTATGCTGCCTGCGTGGGTGTCAACACCTATGAGGAGCTGAAGGGTTACATCCAGATGATGCGTGAGGGAAAGAAAGACATACTATGGCCGGGTCAGGTACGCTGGTTCGCTAAGTCGTCAGGTACGACGAACGATAAGAGCAAGTTCATACCAGTGAGCTATGACGGCTTGAAAAAGATACATTACGCCGGTCCGCGTGACTGTCTGTATTTCTATTTCTCCATCAACCCTAAGAGCAGACTGTTCTCCGGCAAGAGTCTGATACTTGGCGGCAGTCATTCTCCAAACATGAACACTGCCGGCAGCTTGGTGGGTGACCTCAGCGCCATACTCATCGAGAACGCTCCTAAGCCTGTCAACCTCACGAGAATACCTAAGAAAGAGATAGCATTGCTGAGCGACTTTGAGGAGAAGCGCGACAAGATAGCTCGCGCCGCCGTCGCCGCCAACATCACCAACATCAGTGGTGTGCCGTCATGGATGCTCAGCGTGCTCAACCGTGTCCTTGAGATATCAGGAGAGAAGACTCTCGACAAGGTATGGCCAAACCTTGAGGTGTTCTTCCACGGAGGTGTGGCGTTCACACCTTACCGTGACCAGTATAAGTCCATCATACGTAGTCAGAATATGCACTACATGGAGACCTACAATGCCAGCGAGGGCTTCTTCGGCATACAGAATGACCTGACCGACCCTGCCATGATGCTCATGATAGACTATCAGGTGTTCTACGAGTTCTGCCCTATGGATAACCTCGACACTAATGGCTATCCTGTCGACCCGGCTAAGATCGTGCCGTTGTGGGAGGTGGAGACAGGCGTCAACTACGCCATGCTTATCAGCACATCATGCGGACTGTGGCGTTACCTCATCGGAGACACCGTGAAGTTCACGCGCAAAGACCCGTATAAGTTTGTCATCACGGGACGTACCAAGCATTTCATCAACGCCTTTGGCGAGGAGCTTATCGTGGACAACGCCGAGAAGGGTATTCAACAGGCTTGCATCGCCACAGGAGCCTTGGTCAAGGACTACACGGCGGCTCCGATATTCATGGACGCCAATGCCAAGTGCAGACACCAGTGGATGATTGAGTTCGCTAAGCAGCCTGCCAGCGTGGATGAGTTCGCACAGATTCTCGACCGCTCACTGCAGGCCATCAACTCAGACTACGAGGCAAAGCGTCATAAGGACATCACACTGCAGCCGCTGGAGATCATCACGGCGAAGGCGGGACTGTTCGATGAGTGGCTCAAGGGCAAGGGTAAGCTTGGCGGACAGCACAAGATACCGAGACTGTCTAACAGCAGACAATACATAGAGGAACTAATAGCACTAAACAAGCAGTGATGAGCAGACGACGTGTTTATTCTTTGTTTTTTCTTCCTATCGTGTGTATGACGGTGGCAACGCTGTCTCTGCTCTGGTCGTGCGCCAGAATGGGTACGCCGGACGGAGGACTCTACGATGAGACACCGCCGCGACTGGTGCGTACCAGCCCTGCCAACGGGTCAATGAGGGAGAAGACAAAGAAGATCGTTCTCGAGTTTGATGAGATAGTCAAGCTTGACAATGCGCAGAGCGTGGTCGTGTCTCCTCCGCAGATGGAGCAGCCTGTCGTCGAGGCTTACGGACGTAAGGTGACGGTGCAGCTCCAGGACACTCTGAAGGAGAACATGACATACACCATTGACTTCAGTAACTCCATATCTGACAACAACGAGGGTAACCCCTTCGGTGACTATGCGTTCACGTTCTCTACGGGAACAGTCATCGACACGTTTCAGGTGTCCGGTTATGTGCTCGACGCATCCAACCTGGAACCGGTGAAGGGTATGCTCGTTGGACTCTATTCCGTGGGTGAGAACAATACGGTGGACGACTCACTGTTGTATAGACGTCCGATGGAGCGTATCTCTCATACCGACGGAAGTGGTCACTTCGTCATCAAGGGACTGTCCAAGGACTCGACATACATGGTGTTTGCCGTCAATGACCAGGACCAGGACTACAAACTGTCGCAGAAGAGCGAGATGCTGGCGTTCCTTGGCCAGTCGTTCAAACCGACGTGCAGACCTGACATCAGACAGGACACGGTATGGCATGACTCCATTCACTATGACTCCATAGTACAGTCGGTGTACACACATTTCTATCCTGACGACCTGACGCTGATGGCGTTCACGGAAGAGGGACAGATACGTTACATGCTTAAGAAGGAACGTCTCGAGCCGCGACTGTTAACGTTGTTTTTCTCCGCTCCTCACGACAGCATGCCGAGAGTGAGAGGACTGAACTTCGACGCCGCCGACGCTTTCATCATCGACAGCAATGAGGGTAACGACACCATCAACTACTGGATCAAGGACTCCATGATATATAAGCTCGACACGCTCCAGCTGTGCATAGACTACTACAAGACTGACTCCACCGGCTCGGCTTATGTGTTGGAGACGGACACCTCTGCCGTGGTGGCGAAGATGACTTACGAGAAGATGATGAAGAACAAGGCGGAAAAGGAAGAGGAGTGGAAGAAACAGTACAGGAAAGAGAACAAGGATGTCATACGTGACAAACGTAAGGAACTGAAAGAGCAGGGAGTGAAGGTGAAAGACTCGGACATCGAGATTGACATACCTGACATGCCGGAGGAGTTTATGGATGTGAAGTACAGCAACGGCTCGTCACTCGATCCCGACAAGAATATCACCCTCACCTTACCTGAGCCGATAGACACGGTGTACATGGATAAGTTCCATTTCTATATGAAGGTGGACAGCGTCAAAAGAGAGGAACGCTTCGTCCTGAAAAAGGTGGACGGCAAGTTGATGCAGTACCGTCTGTACGCCGAGTGGCAACCCGACTCGTCATACGTCCTCGAGGTTGATACAGGGGCCTTCGTCAGCATCTACGGTAACCGTACCGACGCCCAGAAGAGACAGGTGAGGGTAGGTGCTCTCGAGAAGTACAGCTCACTCGTCATCGAGATGCGAGGAGCAGACCCGTCTGCCGTAATAGAGCTGCTCGACGGTTCGGACAAGGTCGTCAAGACCACGTCAATGGAGAACGGAAAGGCGTACTTCTACTTCGTCAACCCTGGCACATATTATGTCAGAACGTTCTACGACCTTAACAAGAACGGCAAGTGGGACACTGGATGCTATGCCGAGGGACGACAGGCGGAACCGATGTATTACATGCCGAAAGCGCTGCCGCTGAAGGCGGGATGGGACGCCTCGGAGTCGTGGAACCCGACAGAGAGGGAGATAACCCGACAGAAGCCGGAGAAGATAACGAAACAGAAACCGGACAAGGAGAAGACCATCAAGAGCCGTAACGCGGAGAAACTGGCTGAGTATGCCAGAAGAAAAAGAAAATAAGAGGTGACCTGGCCGTGTGACACACGGTCGGGTTACATCGTAACTGATAATTGTTTGGTATCTATGAAACACGTAATCACATTATTGTTATTGTGCGTGTCAGCGATGCTGAATGCGCAGTGCCCGACAGAGAATAAGGCGTTCAAGCCGGGCGAGAGACTGACGTATGACTTGTACTTCAACTGGAACTTTATATGGGTCAAGGCGGGTACGGCTTACTACTCCACCAAGGCCGTGACGTATAAGGGACAACAGGCCCTGAGAACAGACCTCATATCTCTCAGTAATAAACGATGCAGTGCCATATTCCCTATGAAGGACACCATCATGGCATATACCACCGAGGACCTTGTGCCCCTGTATTTCCGTAAGGGAGCTAGCGAGGGTAAGAGGTATACCGTCGACCAGGTGTGGTACTCTTACGTCAATGGAGAGACACAGCTCAAACAGCGTTATCTCAACAGCAAAGGTAAGGTGAGTGACTACTCCGCCAAACGCTCAGACTGTGTCTACGACATGGCGAGCATGCTGTCTCTGGCGCGCTCGTTCGACAAGAATGTCTACTGCAAGCGTAAAGGACAACGTTTCACTTTCTATCTGGCGTCTGGTGATGATGTGGAGGAGGAAATACTGCAGTATGACGGTTGTAAGAACTGGAAAGCTAATGACGGTGTGACATACAGATGTCTCATGTTCACTCTCATCGATGACGAGGACGAGAAGAAGGAGCGTAAACTGCTCACTTTCTACGTCACCGACGATGACAACCACTTGCCTATACGTATCGACTTCTTCCTTAAGTTCGGTTCCGCTAAGGCGTTCCTCACTAAGAGCGAGAATATACGTAACGAACAGACTTCTATCGTGAAGGGTAAGAATAAGTAACGGTATCCTTTTATGAAAAGTCGTTGATGCCCACCGATACTCCACGGAGTCAAGTGGCAGTAATTAGTGGAAAAACGGACAATTTGGGGAATAACCAAATTTCCTATGCCTATTTTTTTTGCAAATAATGGTTAACTTGCTGATAGTCTAAAAACAAAGTGTCTAAATACTTTGTGTCTCTTTTTTGAAATTCTCAGGTTAGGTTGTAGCCTATACGCTGGTCTGAGAATTTCAAAATCCTAACCTGAACTTTTCAACGTCCTAACCTGAGAATTTCAGACACCGAATAAACCACGTGAAAATTCCCGAAGTCATTTTTCTGTTATCATATGTCAACTGAAAAAGAGGAGTTTCGGACAGTATAAATTGGTGGTGCGGATAGGAAATACGGTAATGTGCTTATGAGTGTATTTCTTATGGGGGATAACCTGTGAAAAGGATCATAGGTACTTCGATATCACGAAACCATAACATTTTTATGCACAGGGTGTCTATCCACGGTAAATTCCCGCTGCGCCGGATTTATTAGACTTATGTCATACTGTACTCCGTTCGTCAAAATGGTAGATATTCGAATTGTCTTTGGCTGCCCCACATAAAAATGAGATTGATTTATGGAGCTGCACTTCTATGCATGAAACAATGACAATTTTATATTTCGACAAAGAAAGTGAATATCTGTACTTTCTGACTAACAGCTAAAATTTTAACTAATTTATATTATAGTTCAAATATAATAATTAATAGACTTTCTCGTTATAAAAAATGTGAAACAGTAAAATTGTATAAAATGATTTTTCGTTTTGCGAATTTTAATAATTATTGGGTAAGTGGAACACGTTTCTCCAAATAGAGATGTCCCACTTTGGAAGAAAGGCTACTTATATATGTTTTAATATGCGAACAGGAAAACTGCCTTTATTCTTGTTGTATGTGTTGAACTTAAAATACTATAATAAATATCATAAAATGAAAATGAAAGAAATTGCAGACGCATATGATGTGCAATACATATTATTGCCACCAGATATAATCAATTCTATTTGTTTCAAAAAAGAAAATGCTTGCAAAATCATAAATAAACTTCGTTTCGAATGTTGCCCGATTTTAGACTGTGATGTCAATAGAATGGGGAAAGGAGAGCTACCTATTTTTCTTTTCCCAAATCTATGCATTGAAAAGTTCGATGATGAATCATGTAGGGATTATTTATTAAGAAGTTGTGATGAAGCATTGAACTTTGTCACAAATTATCCAGAATATACAAATGATGTATATTTTGATTTAGTAATTTAGTTCACCACAGGGTGGACTACCTGAGCAAAACTAATCTACCGTAATAATCTATTGTATATGTCTGTTGGTATACCTCACGTTTCCACAGACAATATCTAAAAAGCATATATATAATATGTGTAATTGTCCTACTATAATGAAGTGTTTGTCAAAAGAACAGTTCGGAATTTTGAGAGTGTTACTTGTTATGTTTGTCGTTCTTTCTTTCGTCTCCTGCGACAGTGAAGATATGGACGGAGATTGGGAGCCGATGGTGTGGAAATCGGAAGACCTTGCGTCTGCTACTGATGGCGTGTATGATGTTTCTGAACATGGAGGTGAGTTTACATTTTCTTGTTCGAATTATTCGTCTCCATGGATTGATGGTGCCTCTTCAAACGGAGAATACTATGATTCGACTCTTGAGGCGAATGATTATCATACAATCACGACTGATTGGTTTAAGGCGGAAATGAGCGGCAACAGACTGAACGTCGTCTTAGAGGCGAACGATACAGACGAGGAGAGACATCTTCGTCTGACAGTGACAGCGGGCGATGTCTTCTATTCCTTTAATTTCAAGCAGTCAAAAAACATTGGGACGAGTGACTGACATTACTAAGTATGTCATCAGTGTTAATGGGAAGTCGAGGAGGCGTTTTTGAGTAGCGAAGGTGATGTCTGTGTACATTATGATGTCTGATGACGTTTGTTCGATATACCTTTTGTGACAAGCCCTATGGCATGTTGTTTTGCTGACTGTAACTACCAAGTGCTTCTCATACTTCTCGGTTAAGCTCGTAAGAGCATTTGATGGATGTCCAAAAAAAGACTCCGGCATGAATCACTCATGTCGGAGTCTTTCTGTTTGTTCTCACGTCGTCAGCTCAGTGACGTCGTGTAGGTGATATTATTCGATGACCATCTTAAGAGTCATGCCGTTGTCCATCTTGACGATGTTGACGCCTTTCTGAGGAACCGTGAGCGGAGTGCCGCTGAGTGTGTAGTAAGCCACAGGCTTAGCCACTCCGACAAGCTCGTCGGCGTTGATGGCGAGAGCCTCTTCCTTGGCAATCTCCTCATCCTCCCATATATGTTCGATCTGAGCGATGTAGTTACCCTTACCATAGTAGTAGAGCTGCCACTCACCGACCATAGAGTAGTCATTGTCTATGGTCTCTCTCTTTCTCACTCCGATAGTCACAGAGCTGTCCTTCTCCTTGATGTAGAACGGCAGTCTGTTGACGTACTGTCCCTCGTTGAAGTAGTCGAGAGAGGCTGCTGTGCCGTCTGGCACGTAAGTGCCGTCAGAGAGTGTGAAGACTGAGTTTTCAGTGATCATCTCCTTAGTAGCTCCCTCGCTCAGGTTCATCACAGACACGGCGTATGTTGTGTCAGGTGTCTCGGCGAAGAGAGTGTCGAGTTTAGTGTTGACACCGTTGGCGATGTTCTCCTCCTCCTCATTGGCATAGCCGGCGCGGTAGTAAGAGTTGACAGTCACCACGTAAGTACCCTTGCTCAGTCCTGAGATTGTCTGCTTAAGCTCAAACTCAGATCTGCTGTATGACAAGGTGTTCTGTCGGTATGAGTTGAGAGCGGATGTGGTCCATCCCTCGATGTAAGATGTCTCCTTGCTACCTCTCATCGGCTCGAACTGACTGTTGACTATCAGTTCAGTCACGTCGGTGGTGTCCTGTATCTCCGTTGGTATCGTTGACTCGTCGCCCAGTCTCCAGAGTTCCCAGGCACCTACCACCTGATAGTCGTTAGCTATCACGTCAGTCTTGGACAGACCGATAGTGACTGTCTTATCGGAAGGAACAGTGAAACGCAGTTCGTTGATATACGCTCCGGCAGCGAAGAACTCCACGGAGCCTGTAGTGCCGTCCGGCACATAGAGACCGTTGGAGAGCTGTGTGTACTTACCGTTCACGGCGTAGTTCTCTTCAGTTGCTCCCTCAGTGAGGTTTATGACCTTTGTGGTGTATGTGCTGTCGGATGTCTGAGCGTAGAGTGTGGTGAGGTGTGTCTCAGTGCCGTTGGCGATGTAGCTCAGCTCCTCGTCGTAGTAGCCGGCGCGGTAGAAAGAGTGAACCTTGACCATGTAGTCGCCTGCTGGCAGACCGGAGATCTTCTGGCTAAGCTCGAAGGCCGCGCGGTTGTATGACACTGAGTTCTCCTTGTATCCGTTCATGGCTGTCGTCGTCCATCCGTCGATACGTGTCTCACTCTTGCTACCCATGTTAGGGTCGAAGTTGGCGTTGACGATGACAGAAGTGTAGTCGACAGGCTCGTCGCTGACTGTCTGTGACATGTTCTCCATCTTGACCTTTACGATCAACTCATTGATGTTCTCAATGGCTGCCTCGACATCTTGGTTGGAGTATGTCATGGCGTTGAGGGCGTCAGAGTACTTAGTGACGATGTCTCTTATCTCACGTTTGAATGAGTTGTCTACATTGGAATTGCTGAGGGTCTGGTTGAGAGTGTTGATGGCAGAGTAGAAGTCGTAATAGAGCTGTACTCCTCTCTCCACCTCCTCGACAGCGTTCTTCAAGTCGATGAGTGAGTTGTAGAGGTCGTCCTCGTCCACGTTATCGATGGCGTACTGTAACACGTCGATCTCTGTCTCACCGCAGTAGCTTGTCAGCAGCTCCTTGGCTGTAGGCATAAGCTCCTCGATAAGCTCGCTGAGCACGTCGTTGTCCATGGCGCGGAAAATCAGTTTGACACCGCCTCCCCACAGAGCGCAGCCCTCAACGTTACGTACCTTGTTTGTGATACCTACCTTGAGTGTGCCGTCTGTCACGAGTCCGTAGACCTTGACAGGGTACTTACCCTCTGAGAAGTATACGGATGCGGAGTCAGCGCCAGAGAAAGATACGCATGTCACTGGCTTCTCGTATGAGTTGACATAAGCACAGGCGTTGGCGAGAGCTATGTTCTCCTCTGTGTACTCGTTACCCGGACGGAACGCAGCCTGCATGTTGAGCTCGTAGATACCGTTCTGAAGTCCTGTGACCTCCTGGTAGATGTCGCATATCATGTTCCAAGCCTGGAAGACAGGGTATGTGATGTTGCCGTTCTCGTCAGCGGCACCCTCTGGCCATGTAGGACCAACAGTGGACGCCCATCCGCCGTCCTCGGCGAAGTTAGGGTTCTTGAGCAGTGACGTGCAGTCATCACCGTTGCTCATGCCTGTGGCTACGGCGTCTTTGTAAATCTTGTCGAGATACTCTGTCTCAGACTTGATGTCGTCAGTGTCGAGTGAACCGTTGGAAAGGATGTAAGCGGCACCGTTGTTACCGTTGAATCCCTCCTCCTCATATGCCTCGACATAGTCGGCAAGTAAGTCGGCTGCCTCTGAGCCGCTTGAGATGGAGTTAACCCAGTCGCTTGCCTCCTTATATAACTTGGCGTAAGCGGCGTAGGCCTCGATGTTCTCAGTGAGTGCCTCGTATGTCTCGTTGAATATCTCGATGTTTGACGTGATGTCGTTCATGGTCTTGGATGCCATGAGAGCTTTTTTGGCCTCAACATATTTGTCGTAGTCGTCGCGGTAGTAGTATTTGAGAGTCTGGGTTTCCACCATATCCTCATAGTCATTCACCGAACCGATCTTTGTGTCGACGAATGCCTTGTATGAGTCTGCCTCAGCACCCATATAATATAGGTATACGTTGTCCAGTCCGATCCAGTTCGTACCGTTCTCCTCAACGCTGAGGCCAAACTCTATTGAGTCGTTGTCCACGACTGTCATCACTTCTGTCGGTTTCTTTGAGTCGATGTACGTGGTCTGTACCAGT
Source organism: uncultured Prevotellaceae bacterium (assembly GCA_937900485.1). Taxonomy (GTDB): domain Bacteria; phylum Bacteroidota; class Bacteroidia; order Bacteroidales; family Bacteroidaceae; genus Minthosoma. The sequence goes on along the minus strand of CALCEL010000082.1, from coordinate 13,797 downwards.
GTCTTCTCTGAACCGGCGTAGAGGTATGTGGCTCCCACCTTGGACGTGAACGCTAATGATGACAGCTTGTATACACCGTTAGGCACTCCGCCGAGCAGGGCATATACCTTACCTGTTCCGAATGCTCCGCTGCTCCAGTTCTCCAGATGGTTGCCTGTCAACAGTGGCTCCTTGGCGTTGTTGGCGTTGCTGGCTTGTTTGTTCGTGGCGTTGGTGGCCATGGTCCACCCTGAAGTGCTGCCGTCAGTGAATGTCTGCTCTACGGTTCCGAGCACGGAGAGAATCTCGACAGGACTGCTCACCGTGGCTTTCGTGATGACCGCCATGCTGATGCTGTCGTTCAGGTCTGTCGTCATGGAGTCGAGCAACTCAACTGGTGACTCTGTGTCGACGTACACGAGCTCAGCTCTCTCAATGCACTGTTCGGACACACCGTCTGTGTTCTTGGCTTTCTCTATAGCCTCGGAGAGTGACATCGCTGAGTTGTAAAGTGTCACCTCGCTGACATATCTCTCATACTCGCTTTTATCCACAAACTGCCATGTGAGGTTGAAGGTTGAGAAGTCATAGCCGGCGTCCTCAGTGTATGTTGACGGGTCGCAGACGTAAATCCTCGTGTCGGCTTTCTCAGGAATGAGACCAAGGTACGCTCCCTCGTAGTTCACTGAATTGTAGTCAGCGTTGGTGGCGGACAACCCTATCTTGTACGTGCCGTCCTCCTGCTCCTCGAATGTGTAACGGTTGTTCTTTTTTCCGTCCTTTGTGTTGTCAACGAAGATGGACTCAAGGTCATCGATGAACATATAACCTAACTTACCAGACATCCAGCCAGTTTTCACAGAGTCGGTGATGTAGTAAGACGAGCCGTCCCACACATCTTCAGCGGTGTACGGCTCAAGATACACCTTGTAACCGCTGGTCTGGCTCACGCTTGCCCTCGTGCCATAGTCGTTGGCACCTACCAGGAAACCGTCAGCACCGATGTTGTAAAGGTAACACTCGGAGCTGGTGACAAGAGGTATGCTCGTCGGAGCTGATGGCTTTGTCCATTGTGCGCTTGCGATGTTACTGACGCACAAAGACATAGCAAAAAGAGTAAATTTATTCATACTGTTTTTTTGATGTATTATCTCTCGTTATGTACTTATTTTTCTTCTTTCTAATGATACTGGGTCCTCACTTTCTACGGACCAAATGTTTTGTCTATATATAATTGGGAAATATGTATTTCTTCACAAGCCTGCCACAGCTCTGCTCTAAGGTCTAAGGATTGGACTGTGACAACATATCAACACACATGAGACAATATACGGAACATACAGACGCCGCAAGCGCCAGCTCATCATAAGAGTCGGGAAGTCTGGAGGTGTGACGCAGGTCACGATCCGCACTCCTACTGTCAGAATGATGCTCGAATGTTCGGGATTGTTCCGAATAACTAAGGCATGTTCTAAAAATTAAGATTGTAGAATATACACTAACGTAAGATTATCTCATTTCATACGCGAAGTTAAGATTTTTCGCGACGCAATTATAATGTTCTCATGTTTTTAGCGTTTTTCAACTTCATTTTTCATCTTCACGACACTTTTTTACTGCAAATGTGATATTCGTTGACAACAGTGGCTTGTCTGGAGTCTTTATTCTCACACTCTGCTCGCCGAAAATGAATGACGAAATGTTGACGTGAAATTACGGACCTGAGTTGACGTGAAAAAATAGTAATTTTTTGACGTAAAAAATATAGGTTTTATGTGCGACTTTACGTATATTAGGACTGAAATGTTGATTTTTTAAGACTGTCTTTGAAGGTCTTGTCTGTACTCCTCACTGATGTAATGTCGAGTTTGCATTTTGCGGGCTGAGGCCTTTTTTGTAAACTCTATCTTACTTTTTTTGACTTTTTTTACACTTTACTACACAAAAAAAACAAAATTCCACAAGTTTATAATGTGAAATAAAGCAAAAAAAGTAACTTTGTCCCCAAATACATGGGCGTATTGTCTCCATACGTAAAAAAGGGGACGAGAAGATTGGTGGGAAGAATAGGTTAACTTATAAACACAGCGAAAAAGGATAAGAATGAATGAATTGGGAAATATGGTGTGATTTATTTATCATTGCCAGTTAAAGTTGATGGATGAAAAATGTTAAATAAATAAATAATTGTTTCAAAAAATGAAAAGAAATCTACTCAAAATGTTGACTGTGGCTATGGCTGCGTTCAGCATGTGGGGAAGTGCCTTGGCGCAAGATTTGGACGGTGGTAGCTACTACATCCTCAACGTCGCCAGCGGTACATACCTTGCGGGTGCCAACAAAAACGGTACGCAGCTTTCTCTGAAGAGAGGCGGTGAGCCGATGACGTTGACATGGGATAGTGATCTTGCGGCGTACACGATGAAGGACGCCTCTCTGAAGTCAGAGACCAGCAAGTTTGTTGGTTACTCGGCTGACGAGGTGGACAACCCTGAGTACATGTATGTCAACGCCGAGACTCCGACTGGAGGATTCCACTTCCAGACGGTTGCCTACGCCGATGTGGCTGCACTGCTCCCAGAGGAGACAGACGTCGTCCTCGACGAGAACGCCAACTACTACAAGATTCAGTTCACCGACTACGAGGAGAGTAGCGTCTACCTGACTAACTCAGGACAGCGCTCTAACGTCTCTTCTGGTCAGGACTACGTCTACGGCTACAAGAAACTGACCATCGACGGTGTGTGGAGACTGTTCACAAGGGAAGAACTTATCAGCTACCTGAGGAATACAGCAACAAGCTCTAATCCTCTCTACGCTACGTCACTCGTCAATGACCCAGACTTCTCTGTGCTCCGTAACAGCTCAGTGACAACTTCAGGTTCATGGTGGAACATCAGTTCCTCAAACAAGAACATCAACGGTCTTGCACTCAACTACTGCTGTGAGTCTTGGAGAGCGACATTCAATTTCTACCAGACTATCAGTGACCTGCCTAACGGTATTTACAGCGTGACAGTTCAGGCCAGCGTCTGCGAATACACAAAGACTGGAGTAGACCTGCCTTACCTGTATGTGACTGCAAGCGATGAGAAGCAGACTTCTGCCTTCAACGTTTCTTCAAGATCTGACAGAATGGAGAACGGTGAGTACACTATGGCCGAGATGTCAACGACGTTCAACAACGCCACTAACTATCTCGTCTCACCAATTCAGGTGACTATCTACGACCACAAGATGACTGTTGGTTTTGAGTGCGACCGCTCCGACACATGGTCAATCTGGGATAACATTCAGCTCGTGTACCTCGGACCGGCAGCCGATGAGCTCAAGGCCATCAAGGAAAAATACGAGAGTGTTGTCGAGACTGCCACTGACCTCACTTACGAGGATATGAACAAGGATGTGCTCGATGCTCTCAAGACTGCAATCAACACAAGCGTTGAGGAGGAAAGTGAGACTGGATACAACAACCTCATCTCTCTCATCAATGAGGCAATCACTAACGCTAAGACGTCTATCTCTAACTATAAGCAGATAGCTGACGCTCTTACTAACACTTACCCTGACTTAATCAGCGAACTCGATCAGGACGGACAGGATAAGTGGAACTCTTACAACTTTACTACTCTCTACGAGAACGCTACTCTCGTGTCACTCGATGACATCGAGGATGGATACCGTGAGGCTGTGAAGGCGCAGACAACAGAAGGCACAGACATGACAGCTGCCATCGTTAACCCATCATTCGAGCGTGAGCAGTCTTACGGCTACGTCTACGGATGGGAAGTCGTTGACTGGTCTTCAAGCTCAGCAAGCGATATGCGTGTGGCTGCTCTCAGCAATGCTACATACGCTGTTCCTAACGGATACGCCGGACACGGAAACAACGTGTTCAACATATGGTCATATGGACACACCATCAAGCAGGTGCTCGGTAACATGAAGGCTGGTAGCTACACTCTCACTGCTATGGGTGCTACAGACGCTAACCAGACTTTCTACCTCAGAGCAAACGATAACTTCGCCACAGCGTCTTCACACGCCAGCGGTAAGACTTACGGTGTGCTCGTTCAACTCGACTTCAACCAGACTAAGGCTGGAGACATGATTATCAGCTTCGACGCAAACGGAAACTGGTATAAGTGTGATAACTTCACGCTCGTGTACAACGGTCCGCTCGACTTGTCTACATACTACGATAAGATCACGAGTCTTACTCAGGACTTGAACTCTTACCGTAATAAGAAGATGCACTACGAGGTGCAGAGTCTGCTCCTCCAGGCATTCTCTAAGGGACAGAGCGTGGTCAACAACAACTCAAGCATGACTGACATCGACGACCTCAATGACCTCATCGACGAACTTGAGGCTACACTCAAGAAGGTTGAGGAGTCTGTAGGTGTCTACGACAGCATCATCGAATATGTTACTAAGGCTCAAGACCTTGATAGTGATGGTGAGTCTTTCTTCAACGATCTCGCTACCGACATCACTGAGGCTATCAACAGCGGTACTATCACTGACGGTACTGAAGAGCTCGAGAAAATCGAGGAGTACTATATCTCTTCTATCAAGCAGCAGAGTACTCCAAACACTGAGATGACTGAAGCCATCGTCAATAACGACTGTGGTAACGGAATGTCTTTCAACGCTAACGGTTGGAATACTTCTGTGTACCCGAGACAGACACCTATCGGCTGGAACCTCTACAACGCAGACGACCAGACTCTCATCGAAGACCTCTCACTCCATGTTAACAACTGGTCAGTGGAGGCAGATGACAACCTGTCAGGAAACGGTGGTGATGGTTCTGCGATGACTGTGCCATTCGCCGAGCTCTACAACTTCAAGTACAGCTCAAACTACTACAACCATATCCTCGTTCAGCATGATGAGGAGACTGGATATAGAACAGGACGTTATAAGATTCAAATCTACTGCCGTATGCGTGAGACATCACCAGATACAGCAGAGCCTGAGGGTATGACATTCTATTGTAACGACGTGGTAAGTACAACAAGCTATGTTCAGGGTAACAACCCACAGAGCAAGGCATGGTACGCATGGTACGAGGTAGAGTTCGTCATCGACGACGGTAAGTTCAAGTTCGGTTTCGACCTCGATAACTGGAACTTCAACTGGCTCGCCTTCAAGCTCATCAGATTGACTTATATCGACGACCAGTACACTGAGGATCAAGTACAGGAGCTTCTCGCTACAGTGCCTACAGGTAAGATGAACGCTACTGTACAGAGTGCTCTCAATGAGGCTATTGACAATTTCTCTAAGAATGCGGTGGTTGAGACAGATAAGACTCTTAGAGCAGCCATATCTAACGCTAACACATCTATCGCTCTCTACCAGAGCATAGCAAATGACCTCGACACATACTCTACTCTCGCTCAGGACCTCGACGCGGCTGGTGAGGCTTACTACGCTAACTCAATCAAGTACATCGAGGAGGGTTACGAGAAGGGTACTCTCACTACTAACGAGGTATACCAGACTTATGTCAGCGCTATCAGAAACCAGGGTGCGGGCTCTGAGATGACACTGCTCATCAATAACCCAAGCTTTGAGAGCGGTACTACAGGATGGACAATATCTTCTCTCTCCGTATCCGGCTCTAACGACACAGGTGCGAGAGCGGCTCATGACAACGCTACTTATCAGATGGAGAACTCAGACGGTGACTACCTGTTCAATACATGGTACGCTGGTTTTGGTCTGAACGTAACACAGACAATCGAGAATCTCCAGAACGGACGTTACCTGCTCACTGCAGTTGTCGGTTCAGATCCTACAATAGCAACGTTCCTTACTGCTCAGACAACAGAGGAGCTTGTATATAAAGGTAAGGTGACAACAAGCAAGTCTGCAGGTCTTCCTGACTCACTTGAGTTCGAGGTCAACGACGGAACAGTTACTATCGGAGCATGTGGTGGTAACGGAACTGATTGGACTAACAACGAGAAGCTGAGACTTTGGTATAAGGTGGATAACTTCAAACTCTTCTACCTCGGAGCAACTACTTCAGAGACTTATCTCCAGCAGTTAGCTGCGGTGATTGAGAACGCTACCAAGTACTATGACTACCCAATGAACGCCGATATCAAGACGGCATTCAAGAACGCTCTCGACGCTGGTAACGCAGCTACGGTGGACAACACGATACAGGAGATCAAGGATATGATTGACGATATCGCTACCGTATTGAAGAGCGCACAGAAGTCAATTGCTGTTTACGAGAACGTAAACACATATTATGCTTACGCGCAGGAGCACTATGACGCTGACGGTGTGGCAGAGTACCTCACTCTCGCGGCATCAGTAGTCGAGGCTTATAATAACGGAACAATCACAGATGGTGAGTCTGAGATTGAGATTGCCCAGGAGGCACTTGTTGATGCCGCTAAGGCTCAGACAACAGACGGAGCTGATATGACCGGAGCAATCCGTAACTTCAACTTCGAGAGCATCCACAGCCACTACCTCAACAGCTGGAAGACATCTAAGGGATACTCACAGTTCGTTCCTGGTTACAGCACCGATGTTTCATGGAGTAACGAGGGTAAGATCTTCGCATATGCTGAGAACCTTTACAACGCTACATCAAAGAATGTCGATATGAAGCAGATTCTCGACGGTATGCGTCCGGGTATCTACTCTATCAGCTTCATCAGTAACACAAACCTCACTGACGAGCAGGTATGGCTCATGGCGGGTTCTTCAAGTATGAGCTACATCACTACAGATAAGAACAGCTACGAGATGTACTTCCTCATCTACGAGGAGGAGCCGGACTTGACACTCAACTTCCGTGGTGTGCTCAACGCTGGACAGTACGTCGCAGTGGACAACATCAGGCTTACTTATCATGGTTTGACTGTGACACTCGAGCCTGAGACACGTCCAATGCTTGCGGCTGACTCTATTGCACAGGCTAAGGCTTACGCTTTGTTCATCGACGATGACAAGAGGAACTACCTTAAGGAGATTAAGGACCTCACTGACGCCATCGAGAACGCTAAGACCTCTGCCGACGCTTATGCTTACGCCAAGTATGTAACTGACTCTTCAAGAAACTACATCAACAACGCAAGTAACGTATACTCAAGAAGAGCTAAGGACTATGTCACTAAGTTACTTGACGACTTTGAGGACAAGTATAACAAGCGTACGCTCATTCCAAGTGACGCATACACTATCGTGAACACTTATCTTCACAGGAACAACTACAACGGTGACAACTACCAGACAGACTTCAACGGATTCTACTGGGATTATGATAACGATGGTATAGCTGACCGCTTCAATGAGGAAGACTATCCGGAGTATCCGGTTGTCTACTATATGTACGACGCATGGAGACTCAAGAGGAAGAACAGCAACACAGAGGTTTACGCCGATGAGAACTTCCACGCTAACACATGGTCTGACGAGGGTGATCAGGAGCTCCACGGAGGAAACCGTTCTGGTATGACTACTCCGTTCATCGAGTACTGGCGTGACGGTTCAGGTGGTATGCCACTGGAGGAGGCCACGATTGAGGCATCAGCCATTGACCTTGAACCAGGTCTCTACACAGTATCAGTCTTCACTCGTTCTATGATGGAGAAGGGCTCAACAGCTGACACTGAGCTGAAGGGTATCCACCTCTACGCTTATGGTAAGTACAACACAACAGACACAGTGGATGTCACTAAGGGTAAGCAGTACATCGACTGGGGTGGTAAGTACAACATCGCTGGAACGTACAGAGTAGACTCTCTCATTATCCGCGAGAAGGACTGCACAAATGGAACTGGCACAGCGCGTATCGTGTTCGACATCTCTGACAGTACTAACGTCAACTGGTTCGCCTTCAAGTTCGCTTACGTTAAGAAGACACGTGACCTCTACTGGTGGGAGGAGGATACACCTGCCACACAGGAAGAGCTTGATAAACTTGATGAGCTTATAGCCTTCGGTAAGGACAGAACGATCGGATTCTGCCAGGACGAGTACGCAACATACGCTAACGTTGACGTGCGTATGGCACTTGACGAGGCTGTAGAGTACCGAAAGGGTGTTAAGCAGGTACAGGAGAATATCCTCCAGTACATACAGAGACTGCAGAAAGAGAACTGGCATAGAAACATGGGTGACACGAACGCCATCTACAACCCTAACTTCTCTTACTACAATGAAGATGATGAGAACCCAGAGATCACAGCATGGAGAATCAAGGACACATTCCTCGGAATTGACGGATTCTACACTGGAGGTACAGGTAACTCAGCAATCTATTCTAACACGAACGTTCAGAACTTCAACAATAAGTTGGCTAACAAGCAGTATTCAACTGTAGCTTACTTCCGTTTCGCAAGTTCTATCACAGGTAGCACATCAAAGTACTCAGAGTACTACTATGGTGACTCCGCATACTACGAGATGCCGCTGCGTTGTGAGGTAGACGAATACACTGGTGCTCTTGGTACTCCGTATCGTCTGAAGTTCGAGTACGGTGCATACCTGAACACGAGAGTTATCTCTGATGGTGCATACGTAGGTATCCTCAATCCTGACGGATCAGTGCTCGCCGAGTGGCAGCTAAAGAACCTCATCAACGCTGCCGATACAGACAACGTGCCGATGATATTCGAGGAGGCATTCGTGACTGAGCAGGAGGGTAACCACTCTATCTACTTTAGAAACGCCAACACTAACACGTCATGGAGTATGATTTGTTCTAACATGGAGCTTACTCGTAAGCCTAAGGTTGTGATGCAGATCACTGCTGCCAAGTATGGAACATTCATCTGTCCGTTCGACGTGAGAATACCAAAAGAGTCAGGAATCAAGGCTTACGCCGTTGTCGGTTTATCAGACTCTATACACTCATTCGCTCAGGATGCCCAGTCTGAGTATGTAGGTAAGTACAGGACTTTGATACTTGATGAGAACGTGACGGTACCTACCAAGGTCATTAGAGGTGGAAAGACGACGATAGTGAATATGACGTTCAACATGAACTCAGACAGTATCATTCCAGCCCACACGCCTGTTGTCGTTAAGTGTAACGAGGCTAAGTCACTTACCTTCGGTGGTATTGAGACGACGCCGGTTGAAGGCACAGAGTCACTCACATACGGTCTGCTCACAGGATTCTACAATGACACCGTGGCAACTAACATGGACTCTAACGCCGACACTACGTATTATGTTCTCCAGAGACATAATCCTAACAAGGAGGCATGTTTCTACAGAATATCATACGCTGACTATCTGACACAGTATGGTTCACCACTTGACTTGACCATCAATCAGTACAGAGCGATACTTAAGTATCCTACTGACGACTTGAAGTATCTGACAAAGGAGGATGATGGAGAGACTAAGATCCGAATGTTGTCATTCAGAACTCTCGACGAGTTGATGGAAGAGGCAACAATCGTTTCTGACATCACTAACGATGAGAAAGAGGTGACGGGTTACTACTCTGTTGATGGTTCACCGCGTCAAGCATTGCAGAAGGGCATCAACATTGTCAGGTACTCAGACGGCTCAAGCAAAAAGATTTACATAAAATAATGGTAGAACTCTAAAACTGAAGTGAGAAAGATATGAAAAAGCAGTATGTAATTCCTGAAACAAAAGTTTCAGAGTTCAAAACCCAAATGATGTGTCTCTCAATTGAGGAGGGTCAGCCTGCTGACGGTAGCGGTTCACTCGTACCTGAGAGACGCGGAGAGTCAGAGGATGATTGGGGAAACCTTTGGAAATAATACGGGAATAAAATCCTTACATATTAAGAAGGGCGGCACACTGGTGTCGCCCCTCTTTTTTTTTATGTTATGCTGGCTCATTTACCGTTCTGTGTCTTTGTGTGGCACGATGTAAACGCCTCTCTTTTTTTATGTCGTGACGGTGTGTTTCATATATTTTAATTAAATTCGCGGACACATAAAACAACATGATATGACCAAGTTCAAGAGAATACTGCTTAAGCTGTCTGGAGAGAGCCTGGCAGGAGAAAAAAAACAGGGAATAGACACAGAGCGTCTGAATGACTATGCGAGACAGATCAAAGAGATACACGACATGGGTGTACAGATCGGTATCGTCATCGGAGGCGGCAACATCTTCAGGGGACTTCAGGGCGCCGGCAAGGGCTTTGACCGTGTGAAGGGAGACCAGATGGGTATGTGTGCCACCGTCATCAACTCTCTTGCGGTGAGCAGTGCCCTCGGTGCCCTCGGATGCAAGAGCCGAGTGTTGACAGCCATTCGTATGGAACCAATAGGTGAGTTCTATAGCAAGTGGAAAGCCATCGATGCCATGAACAACGGCGAGGTGGTTATAATGAGTGCGGGAACAGGTAATCCATACTTCACTACAGACACTGGCTCAAGTCTCCGAGGGATAGAGATTGAGGCCGATGTGATGCTCAAGGGAACACGTGTCGACGGTGTGTACAGCGCCGATCCGGAGAAAGACCCTACGGCGACCAAGTTCATAGACATCACCTATGATGAGGTGCTGAGACGAAATCTCAGAGTCATGGACATCACTGCGACTGCCATGTGTAAAGAGAACAACCTGCCTATCTATGTCTTCAACATGGATATCGTTGGCAACCTTAAGAAGGTCATCGACGGTGAGGAGATAGGTACGCTCGTTCATCCGTAAGGACAGAGTCATGACTGTTATTACAGGGGTGTGTGACAGAAATAATGAAGCTCTTATGTAAGCCGTCGGCTTTCATAAGAGCTTCTTGTGTTATGTGGTGTCATTATCGTTTGTTACGCGGGTGATGTCGCAGAATCTCGTCGCGGATGTGACTCATGTCGATGTGCATATAGATCTCTGTTGTGGCTATCGACTCATGTCCGAGCATGGCCTGAATAGCTCTCAGGTTGGCCCCTCCCTCGAGTAGCGATGTGGCGAAGCTGTGACGGAAGGTGTGAGGCGACACCTCCTTTTTGATACCAGCCTGTGCCACGTACTCTTTGATCATGGTGAACACCATTGTGCGTGACAGGTTCTTCTTGCGCAGCTTACTTACGAAGACGTAATCCTCGAACCCCGGTTTAATGTCGATGAGTTTGCGGTCCTCGAAGTAGAGGTACAGCTCATTGATAGCCTTACGAGAGATAGGCACCAGACGTTGCTTGCTACCTTTTCCGAACACCTTGATGAACTCCTCGTCGAGATACAGGTCCGACATCTTCAGGTTGCACAGCTCGCTGACACGTAGTCCGCAGCTGAACAGCACCTCGATGATGGTCTTGTTGCGCTGTCCCTCAGTCTGACTCAGGTCGATGACCGACTCTATGGCGTCTACCTCCTCGACCGACAGCACGTCGGGAAGCTTACGCGCCTTCTTCGGATATTCCAGAAGCTCTGTCGGGTCAGTCTCGATGATGTCCGAGAGAAGTAGGAAACGGTAGAAGCTGCGCACGCCGCTGAGTATACGTGACAGGGAGATTGAGCCGATGCCCATGTCGATGAGTACAGACGAGAAGGCGTGTATGTCCTCCAGCTTCGCATTCAGTAAGTCCTTTCCCTCGCCATCCATGAAACTGATATACTTGTCGAGGTCGCTTTTGTAGGCTGCCACCGTGTTCGGTGAGAACGATTTCTCAAGACGGAGATACTGATTGTAACGTCTTAATAATATTTCAAAGTCTTTATCCATGTCAATGCAAAAATAACTTATTTTTTCCTCAATAGGAGGAAAGTGTTAGATATTTTTTGGTGACTAATTCGTATATTTGGACAAAAATTACGAACATAATGAGGATAAGCAAATACAAGCAGCTGGCGGCCTCTTGTCTGCTGGCTTTCTCATGCTCCGCCTGCGCTCAGACGGAGCACAGTTTTGAGGTGTCTAAGAATCTGGACATCTTCAACTCTCTGTACAGGGAACTGGACGCTTTATATGTTGACACCATAGATGCCAAGAAAGTCATAGGCGTCGGCATCGACGCCATGCTCAGCAATCTCGACCCATACACGGAATACTACTCAGAGGATGACATGGGTGACCTGAAGATTATGACCACTGGTAAGTACGGCGGCATCGGCTCACTTATCAGGATGCGTAAGGACTCCACCATCATCATTGGTGAACCGTACGAGGGAATGCCAGCCGCCGAGGCTGGACTCAAGGTTGGCGACGTCATTGTCAAGGTCGACAATAAAGAGGTGACGAAGTCGATGGTTACCTCCGACGTCAGTGACATGCTACGCGGTGAGCCTGGCACCACCTTCGTGCTGACAGTGAAAAGACCGGGAGAGAAAAAGAACAGGGAGTTCAAGATCACGAGAAAGAATATCAAACTGCCTGCTATAACATACACAGGGGTCAGGGACGGCATCGGATACATCAACCTGACACAGTTCACTGAGGGGTGCTCCAAGGAGATACGTAAGTCCGTCATCAACCTCAAGGAGAAAGGTGCTGAGGGACTAGTGCTCGACTTGCGCAATAACGGAGGAGGACTATTGTCTGAGGCCGTCGACATCGTCAACCTCTTCGTGCCTAAAGGACTGAAGATTGTCGAGACCAAGGGTAAGGTGAAGAGTGCCAACGCAGTCTACAAAACCAAGTCCGAACCGCTCGACACTGTCATACCGGTGGCCGTACTCGTCAATGGTAACACTGCCTCTGCGGCTGAGATTGTCTCCGGTTCACTTCAAGACCTCGACAGAGCCACCGTCATCGGCGTCAAGACATTCGGAAAAGGTCTGGTGCAGACACCGCGCGACTTGCCTTACAACGGAAGCGTGAAGCTCACCACATCTAAATATTACATCCCTTCAGGACGATGCATTCAAGCCATCGACTATAAGAAGAAGAGAGACGGCGTGAAGACTGAGAAGAGTGACACTCTTGATAACGTGTTCTACACCCGTAAAGGACGTGTGGTGAGAGACGGTGGAGGTATCATGCCGGACATCGTCATCAAACATGACACACTCCCTAACATTCTCTTCTATCTCGGCAATGATGACGTGCTCGTGGACTGGGGTACCAAGTATGAGCAGTCTCACAAGACCATAGCCCCTGTGGCTGACTTCAGCATCACCGACGATGACTTCGCCGACTTCAAGAAGATGATTAAGGATAGCAACTTCAAGTACGACAGGATGAGTGAGAAACGTCTTGAGGACCTTAAGAAGATGGCTAAGTTCGAGGGCTATTACGATGACGCCAAGAGTGAGTTCGACGCATTGGAGGCTAAGTTGGTACACAACATTGACAATGACCTCGAACTTCATAAGAAGAACATCAAGAAGATGATGGCGGACGAGATAATCAAGAGATACTATTACCAGTCAGGCTCAGTGGAAGAGTCGCTGAAGGACGATGAGGACCTCAGCAAGGCCATTGAGGTGCTGAAAAAGAAATAATTTGATATGGCTATAAACAACAGAGCGACACGATTCAACAGGGCTATGATGTACGGCACGCTCGTGCTCGGACTACTCGTCATAGGTGTTACATTCGGCTTCCTGTACTACTCGTACGACATACAGAAACAGAAAAACGACGCCACGGCAGTGGGCGACAGCCTCTTGATTGAGGTCGAGGACTCGCTGCTGCTTGAGTAACCTACGGCAAGGTGACGAGAGGACACTGCGCACACGGCTCTGAAGAGCATCATACTATCCGCAACGCCAACATAACAAGCGTTGCGGATTTTTTGTCGATAAAGATGAAGTTAACTGTCTGAAGAGGACACAGAACCGCCTCTTACCATTTCGCACATTTGTTGCTGTCCGAAACTCCTCTTTTTCCGTTGACACATGGCAACAGAAAAATGACTT
>CALCEL010000081.1 GCA_937900485.1 uncultured Prevotellaceae bacterium | reverse complement strand
CTTTCTGTTCTCTTCCAATTGAGCCAGCAGCTTCACCTCATCTGTCGTCTTTCTGAAGTACCACATCATAATCACGCTTATCAGTGATGACAAGAAGTAGTAGTAGTTCAGTCCTGAGCTATAGCTGTTGAACATGAAGAAGAACATCAGAGGCATGATGTATGACATCCACTTCATCATACCCATTTGCTGTGCCTGTTCTGGTGTCATGCTGTCTTGCTGCTGTCTCATTGAGAACCAGCTTGAGGCCACTGTGCTCACACACCATAATACACAGAACAGTGAGAGGTGGTCACCGACACCCCAGATGTTGAATCCCCAGTTGATGATGTCGTCATATGTGCTGAGGTCATCTGCCCAAAGGAAGGACTCTCCGCGCAGCTCTATGGCGTTCGGGATAAAGTTGAACAGGGCAATCCATATAGGCATCTGTATCAGCATAGGCAGACATCCGCCCATCGGGTTTGAGCCGTATTCGCTGTACAGTTGCATGATTTCCTGCTGTTTCTGCATCGCGTCCTCTGGTCGAGGGTACTTGGCGGAGATTTCGTCAATCTTCGGTCTCAGCACGCGCATCTTAGAGGATGCGAGCTGTGACTTTCTCATCAGCGGGAATACCAAGATCTTCATGGCTATGGTCAGCAACAGCAGTACGATACCCATGTTGAGACCCCAGCTTGTGAGGAAGTCAAAGAAATAGATGATGAAGTATCTGTTGACCCATCTGATGATTGGCCATCCGAGATATACCAGTGACTGAAGGTCAAGGTTTGTGTCTGAGTTGATCAGTTTCTCGTTCTCACGCAGTGTGGTGAATTTGTTTGGTCCGAGGTAAATCTTGAAGCTTGTGGCTTTCTTGCCTGCAGGGTCAAACTCTGACTCAAGCTCAGTGGTGTATGTCTTCAGGTAGCCCTTGCCTTTCTCAATCTGCTTTGATGACATCTTGTTGACGGCCATAGGACTCTCCGCTATGAGGACCTGACTGAAGAACTGGTCCTTGAATGAGATCCAGTGTACCTTGTTGTCAAAGTCGTCCTTCTCCTTGTCGGCTCCTGTGTTGTCAAGCTCGTTGGTGTCATCGTCCGTCTCTCGGTATGTGATTGTGGCGTAACGATTCTCGAACTCATATCCTTTCTCTTGCTGTTTCATCTTCTCTGACCATGTGAGAATCATCTTTCTGGTCTTGGATGAGAAGAATCCGTCTGCCATTTTCGCCTGGACATCCATATTTACAAGGTATGATCCAGGGATGAGAGAGTATGAGATGTCTAATGAGCCTCCGGCTATAGGGAGCGACATCGTAACCGCAGTTTCTGTAGCCTGTGTTGGAACAAAGAAGAAGTCTGTGGTGCTGATGTTGGTTGTCTTGCCGTCGATGGAGATGTCAAACGAACTGTCATCTCCGTCAAACAGTATGACATTGCCGCCTTCCTTACCTTTGTATTTCTTATCAAGGAGCTCTGCTTTTTCTATCTGGCCACCTTTATTATTAATTGTCAGAGACAGATATTCGTTCTTGATGACAGTCTTTCCCGCCACGTTTTGACGCGCTTGGAACAACGGATTCAAGCTGTCCGTCATCTCTGCCTGCATCTGCTTTGCTTCAGCCAACGCCTTAGCATCTTCTATCTTCTTTTGCTTTGCCTGCTCGACGCCCCTGATAGAGTCAAGTCTGTTGCGCTCTATCTGTTGTTGACTTGCATCGTGGCTGCTGTATGCCATCCATCCGCAGAACACCAGTGTTATCAGCAACCATCCTACAAGTTGGTTCTTATCTTTCATTTACTTCGTCAGTTGGGTTATTTGTTCTTTTTGTCATTCTTTTTATTACCTTCGCCATTGTCACGTCCATTAATCGCAGCTTTGATGAAACTCATGAATAAAGGATGTGGCTTCAGTACTGTTGATGAGTACTCTGGGTGGAATTGTGTGCCGATATACCACTTGTTGGCAGGTACCTCGACGATTTCCACCAAGTCGTTCTCTGAGTTCACTCCGACACATTTCATGCCGGCTTTCTCAAACTCACTCTTGAACTCGTTGTTGAACTCATAGCGATGGCGGTGACGCTCGACGATGTTCTCCTGCTGATATGCCTCGTATGTCTTTGTGTCTTTGAGGACTGAGCATTCGTATCCTCCAAGTCGCATCGTTCCGCCCATGTGAGTGATGGACTTCTGCTCTTCCATGATGTCAATGACATTGTGCGGTGTTGACTCGTTCATCTCCCTACTGTTTGCGTCAGCGTATCCGAGGACGTTACGAGCGTACTCAATCACCATCATCTGCATACCAAGGCAGATGCCGAATGTCGGAATGTCATTCTCTCGGCAGTACTTGGCTGCGGTGATTTTGCCCTCAATACCTCTCTGGCCGAATCCTGGACAGATGACAACTCCGGACATGTCCTTCAAAACTTCTGAGACATTCTCGTTCGTTATCTTCTCAGAGTTTATGAAATGACTCTTGACCTTATAGCCGTTGTAAGTTCCGGCGTGTTGCAGTGACTCAAGGATAGACTTGTATGCGTCTTGCAGGTCATATTTGCCCACGAGTCCGATGTGCAGTATCTCTGTGGCATTCCTGCGCAACTCAAGGAAGTTACGCCATGGTCCGAGTCCCGGAGTAGGCCCGATGGCCATGTTGAGTTTTCTTAATATCGCCACGTCAAGCGCCTGTTCCTGCATCTTGACAGGTACCTCATAGATTGAGGCAAGGTCTAACGACTGTACCACGCAGTCTTTGTCGACGTTACAGAACGCAGCCACTTTGTTTCTGAGGTTTTGGCTCAGCTCATGCTCGGCTCTCAGAACGATGACGTCAGGCTGTATTCCAAGGCTCTGCAGTTCCTTGACTGAGTGTTGTGTAGGTTTAGTCTTCAACTCTCCGGCGGCTGCCAGATAAGGAACGTATGTGAGATGCACGCAAACAGCGTCGTGTCCTAACTCCCATTTCAGCTGGCGGATTGCCTCGAGGAAAGGAAGACCTTCAATGTCTCCCACAGTACCTCCGATCTCCGTAATCACGAAGTCGTACTTGCCCTGACGGCCGAGGATGAGCATATTCCTCTTTATCTCGTCTGTGATATGAGGGACCACTTGTATAGTTTTGCCGAGATAGTCTCCTCGTCTCTCCTTTTCGATGACGTTCAAGTATATACGTCCTGTGGTGATGTTGTTTGCTCTTGTGGTTTGTATTCCTGTGAATCGTTCATAGTGCCCGAGGTCAAGGTCTGTCTCCACACCGTCGATCGTCACGTAGCACTCTCCGTGCTCGTATGGGTTCAGTGTGCCTGGATCCACGTTGATATACGGGTCGAACTTCTGAATCGTGATGTTGTATCCTCTTGCCTGAAGCAGTTTGCCTATTGATGAGGAAATAATACCTTTTCCAAGTGAGCTGGCAACACCGCCAGTCACGAAGATGTACTTAGTCTCAGCCATTTTGTACGTTATAAGTATGGTTTATTTTTTATTTGCGGCAAAAGTACAAAAAAATGTTAGAAAAACTGTCTATGCGGATGTTAATAATGTTTTTTTGTGTTACTTTTGCTCTGTTTTGAGATTTAGGGAATGGATAATGATAGTGATAATGGTGAATATAAGCTTATTGAATTGATATATGAAAGGTAAGATTTTAATTTCTTTTTTGATGTTGATGATGTGCTCTGTCCTGAGCGCAAAGAAATATCCGG
>CALCEL010000080.1 GCA_937900485.1 uncultured Prevotellaceae bacterium | reverse complement strand
TTCGTTTGCTTGGATTTATTTAACACAATTTTGGTGCAGGTTTGTTACGTTTGAGGAAAACAAATTTTGAAACTACTGAAACACAATAGATTACAAAATTTCTGAAACCTACGAAGTATAGACTCATGTCAGCAAACCGCCACGTATATAATAAGGTGTAAGGAAATATGCCCCGAAAATACGAAAACGACAACAGACACACATAAAAACACGACAACATAAGTCAATATCCGAAAATATGACTATATTCGCGAGTAACAGACGAGACTGTCGAACGCAACATCATCGGCGCGTCACGTCTGCGAAATGAAACACACAACACAGCGGCGCCAACCAAACGTCAGCTATAACAACACAAGAAAAAATATGGGACTATTCGAAAAACTACGAAATGAGTTAATAGACATCATCGAGTGGAAGGACGAGACACACGACACGATGATATGGCGCTTTCCGCGTTATCAGTCAGAAATCAAGAACGGAGCACAGCTCATCGTCAGGGAGAGCCAGGTGGCAGTGCTCGTGGACCAAGGTAAGATAGCAGATATCTTCCAGCCGGGACGTCACGAGCTGAGCACCTCCAACATCCCTATCCTCTCAACAATAAGAGGATGGAAGTACGGATTCAACTCTCCGTTCAAGGTTGACGTTTACTTCGTCAGCACCAAGGAGTTCCTGAATCAGAAATGGGGAACGACCAACCCTGTCACGGTCAGCGACCCTCAGCTCGGACGCGCCATCAACCTCAGGGCCTTCGGTTCATATAACTTCAAGATCAGCCAGGACCCTAAGCAGTTCCTGCTCAAGGTCGTGGGCACAAACGGTGAGTTCGACACAGACGGCATATCTGAGATGCTGCGCAGCTTCGCCGTGACGGAGTTCTCCGACTACCTCGGCGAGCATGAGCTGCCGGTTGTCAAGCTGGCTTCCAACTACAAGGAGTTCTCTAAAGAGCTGACTGACGCCCTCAAGAAAAGCTTCAGCGAATACGGATTGGACCTCACCAAGTTCCTGGTGGAGAACATCTCACTGCCTAAGGAGGTTCAGGAGGCAATAGACAAGGGAGCAAGCATGGCGTTCATCGGCACGCAGGACATGACGGCATACACACAGATGCAGTTCGCCAACTCCATGACACAACCGGGCGGCAACGGAGGCACCGACACTGCCGGCAGCGCCATGGGAATGGGCATGGGACTCGCCATGGCACAACAGATGGCGCAGCAGATGCAGCACACACAGCAACAAGGTGCGGCGACTCCGCCACCACTACCACAACAGTCTATGTACCACGTGGCAATCAACGGACAGCAGGCGGGACCTTACAACTTGACACAACTGCAACAGATGGCGCAGCAAGGACAACTGACACGCACCACACTGGTTTGGACTCAGGGCATGGCGTCATGGACGGCAGCCGGCTCAGTGAGCGAGCTGTCAAGACTCTTCACTCTCACTCCGCCACCAATACCGACAGTCTGATCATGACGTGTATGACACCCGACGTACATATAAGAACAAAGCATAATCAGAATGCAAAACAAGACGACCCTTACTGACGTCACACATCATATTGCGTGACGTCAGTATCCTAATAAGCATAACACATGACATCCGAGAATTCCAAAGACACACAAGAGCCAAAAGAAGCCATACAGATAAAATGCGAGTCATGCGGAGGAGCAATGGTCTACGCACCAAGAGTGAGAAAACTGGAGTGTATCTACTGCGGATTGACAAAGGAGCTGTCGCTGCAACCCGCGACGATCCACGAGAACGACTACCTGAAATGGCTCAACGAAAGCGAGGATGAACACCAAAACACGGAACGGGAACACTCCGTGGAGACACAACAGATAAAATGCGAGCAGTGCGGAGCTACGGTAACTGTCGACGAGACAAAGTCATCGACCAAGTGCCCCTACTGCGGCACTCCTCTCATCCTGGAACAGAAACAGGTGAGAAGATTCTGGAAACCAGAATATCTCTTGCCTTTCGCCGTGGATAAGAAAGACTGCGGCACCATATTCAATAAATGGCTCGACGGAAAATGGTTCCTTTCATCGAAATATAAGCACGGAAATGTGCTGGCTAACAATTTCCAAGGCGTATACTACCCATACTGGACATACGACGCAAGCACCAGAACATCATACTCAGGAATGAAGGCTGTCGACACACATGTGGTGAGAAAAGGACCGGACGGAAAGACGTATACCACAACACAACGTAACTGGTACCCTGTATCTGGCGTCATCAGACGTGACTTCGACGACATACTCGTACCAGCGTCGAACAACCTAAACACCTCCATCCTTGCGGGACTGGGCAACTGGCAACTCCGCCAGCTTGTCACATACTCTCCAGAATTCACAGCAGGATTCACCACCGATATCTACACTGTGAGCTTCAAGGAAGGAGCACAAGTGGCACAACGAATCATGGACAACGTGATAGAGAGGGACATACGAAATGACATCGGCGGAAACGCACAAAAGATAACAGGCAAGCACACGTCATACAACAACGTGATGTTCAAACACATCCTTCTTCCATTATGGGTGGGAGCATTCAAAATAGAGGACAAGACATTTCAGTTCGTCATCAACGGATACTCCGGAAAGGTATATGGCGAATACCCTAAGGATAAACTGAAAATCGCCTTGGTGGTCATCGCCGTCATCATCATATTATATCTGCTCTTTAACATCCTCTCAAATGGATGAGAGAGACTAACTTAGACACAAAGACAGACACTCGCCAATAATAAATGGTGTACTGGTTTTTGCGGACGGACAGGACAATGTTGACATCTCCGATAGGATTATTTTATTTTTTTTAATACTTTTTTGGATTTTTTCTTTCAGAATTTTTCACATAATAAAAAGAATACATACATTTGCGGCAGCAATGGAAAAGCAAAAACCCTTAGTAGTAAACTTACAGTTATTTCATAACTACATAACATCAGGAAATTAAGAATTATTATGTTAAATCAAAAAAAGATGATGAAACGTTATTTCTTTTTTTTGTTTGCAGCTTGTATGGGACAGACTATGTCCGCTAAGACACAGGCAGAGTATTGTGTGTCAGTCAACGACACATGCATGACAGAGACAGCTAACGATGACTCAAAGAAGGCCATCAGCGTCACACCTGCCGCATTCACCGTGATTGACGGTGCAATCCTCACAGCCGACAGGAGCAAGACACAGTCATTCTCTGTTCCCGAGATGTCACAAAGCGAACTGTACAAGCTTGTTGAAAGCGGATTGACAAAGATGTATCCAAACCTTAAGAAAATCGCTACCAAAGTGGAGAACGAGTCAATTATCTTGCCAATACACGGAAAGGCTATGGCTGATATTGACCTCACGGTGATTCCTGTACAGAAAGTGGACGCCGAATACGTGCTTAAATTCACATTCCATAACGGAAACATTGACATAGAGGTGCCGAAAGTGGAGAAATTCAAGAGCAACGGCTTCAGCAAGTCTATGGCTATGCTCAGCCTCAAGCAGCTCGGCGAGCTCGACTCAAAGGGAGTGATGGGATTCAGCACGTCTATCAATAATAAGATAAACGACATCTTGAACAAGTCGTTCAACGATTGATACGGTATGTGCCTGTACCATAAGTGACGGACACACGCATTGACAGATAAAAAAAGAGGAGAGCCGGACAATGTCCGGCTCTCCTCTTTTTTTATGTCCTCTCACGCTACATGAGAAATCACACAAGCTCATTCAGCTGCTTACTCAACGCCTGAAGCTCATCCCTCAAATCCTTTAGTCTGTCAATGACGTTGACCTTGTCATTGACATTAGACCCGCCATGCTTGAGGGCATCACGAGCACCCTGGAGAGTAAGACCACGCTCCTTCACCAAATGGTAAACGAGACGTATCTGCTCAATGTCCTCTTTCTTATAACGACGGATACCACGACCGCCCTTCTCCGGAGAGATATTCGGAAACTCTTTCTCCCAGAATCTAAGGAGTGTCTCCGCCACGTTAAACATGGCGGCCACTTCCTTTATCGTATAGTATGTCTTCAGTTCAATGTTTTTCTTAAGAGCCATACCTTATGTAATAAGTAAACAGTAAATATGAAACGTATATGCTCCAAAAGGAGCACACACGTATTATGCCTCAGGGATATTCTTCAGGATCGCCAGAACGAAGTCATAGAATTTTCCCACCGAAGGAATGTTGCAGCGCTCGTTCGGAGTGTGCGGACTCAACAGTGTAGGTCCCATGCTCGCCATATCCATGTCAGGATAAGAGACACCGATTATACCACACTCCAGTCCAGCATGACACGCCGTGACCACAGGCTTGGCGTCGTACATCTTCTCGTACACGTCACACATGACGGCAACGAGCTTGCTCTTCGGATTAGGCTGCCATCCGCTGTAACCTCCCTCGAGAGTGACCTTCATGCCAGCCATAGAGAAACAGCTGACAAGACTGTTACAGAGATACTGTTTCATAGTGTCCTGTGAGGAACGAGCGAGGATAGACACCTCAGCTTTGCCTTCGCCCACGTTGACGATAGCTAAGTTGCTTGACGTCTCAACCAGTCCCGGGATGCTCGGTATGTACCTGAGCACACCATCGTGAGCAGCCATTATGGCATTCACCAGGTTCACCTGAATCTCACCCGGCACAGCCACAGCAGGAACGTCACACGGAGCGGCCGTCAATGTGACACCTGAAGTCTCTATCTCACCGAACTCAGTATTGAAGATATCACGACACTTATCGACCAAGGCCAAGAAGTCCGCCTCATGAACAGCAGGCACAAGCACCACAGCCTCACTGTCACGAGGTATGGCGTTTCGCATGTTGCCTCCATGCCATGTAGACAGAGAAGCAATGCCTGTATTGATGGCGGCGAACAAGAAACGAGCCAGCAGCTTATTGGCATTAGCTCTTCCCTGATTAATCTCCAAACCCGAGTGTCCGCCAAGAAGTCCTTTGACGCCGACCTTATAGGCCACCATCCTGTCACTGTCGACACTCATCTCCTGGTACTCCATGGAACACACCACATCCATACCACCCGCACATCCAATCAGTATCTCACCTTCCGTCTCAGAATCCAAGTTGAGCAGGTACTTGCCTGTCAGCTCTCCCGGCTTAAGACCGAAAGCGCCATACATGCCAGTCTCCTCATCCTTAGTTATGAGCACCTCAATAGGACCATGCTCCACCGTCTCGTCCTCGATGACTGCCATGGCAGCAGCCACTCCCATGCCATCGTCTGCTCCGAGCGTGGTATTTCTCGCCTTGACCCAGTCTCCATCAACATACACATCCAAAGGATCCGTCTCGAAATTATGAGTGCTATCCTTGGTTTTCTGCGGCACCATGTCCATGTGAGCCTGAAGCACTACCGTCGCTTTGTTCTCGTAACCCGGTGTGGCTCCCTTTCTCATGATGACATTACCAGCCTCATCAATCTCAGCCTCTGCACCATTCCTCTTAGCGAAGTCAACGAGAAACGCAGCCACTTTTTCCACATGTCCGCTTGGTCGCGGTATCTGTGTCAGCGCATAGAAATTTCTCCACACTGACTTTGGACTCAAATCTTTTATTTCCATAACATTAGTATTTTTCAAAAGTCTTTTTCATTCTTAACAACTCACTACGCAAGGTCTGTCAGACAAGATCCGACAACTCACTCATCGCTGAATATGCGGTGAGATCCAGCTGAATAGGAGTGACAGCCACATAGCCGTTATTGTACGCCCATGTGTCCGTAGCATGATCGTCGCCGTCATAGGCCTCATAATATCCAGCTATCCAATAGTAGTTCCATCCGTGTGGATGAGTAGCCTTTTGCCATTCCTCTCTCCATTCTCCCATGCCCATACGGCAGAGGCGTATTCCTTTGAAACTATCAAACTTACCACAGTTCACGTTCAGACATGTACCTTCAGATAGACCTTTAGCCAACACATGACCTACAATCTTCTCAACCCACGGACGCATACCGCTGAAATCAGCGTCCTCATCAGTGAATCCACTTGAGAACGCCACAGACGGCACCTTCTTTATACAGCCCTCAATAGCCACTCCGACGGTTCCGGAATAATGTGCGTTGACAGCACAGTTGTCACCATGATTCACACCTCCTAAGACAAGGTCGGGCGTTCTCGGACAGACATTCTCGAATGCCATCTTCACACAATCGTCGGGCGTCCCCGTACATGACCAAACCTCCAACGAGCCTCTCGCACCATCTCCGTCGTCAACACGGACACGCTTGATGCAGACAGGATTAGCACTCGAGATGCTAAGAGACGCGCCGCTGCGTCCGCCATCCGGGGCGACCACAATCACATTGCCAAAGCATCTCGCCACATCAACAAGGAAAGACAAACCCTTTGCGGCATAACCGTCATCGTTAGAAATAAGAATAAGTTTCTTACCTGTTTTCATCTGTTATTCATATATTACCGCCACAAAGTTACTATTTTTATACACTCCCCCCAAAAAAAACGCCCAAATGCTTTGCGCGTTCACGAAAAAACACTACCTTTGCACCGCAATTGAGAACAACGGCGTTGTTATAATTGTAAGACATAGCATTGGGATATGGTGTAATGGTAACACAACAGATTCTGGTCCTGTTTTTCCTGGTTCGAGTCCGGGTATCCCAACAAAGAGAGAGATATCGTTTGATATCTCTCTTTGTTTTTACACACAAGGACAGTCCCGCACCGCCGTCACCACACTCAATACTCCCACGTCATTCCTGGCAAGCCGAGAATTCCGACATGTGAAGCTTGGCTGGACAAGAGTAAAGACTTAGCAGATATTCACGCTACCTTGACACAGGGTATCAAAGATTTTGATTACCTTTGTGTCGTCACATAAAAACACTGGCGACAATGACGTTAATCACACAGGCATTTAAGAATATATTCCACATCTTCCGACGATTCAAGCTGACCAGCATCTTGAACTTTTCAGGCATATCCATCGCATTGGTCACTTTCTTCATGTTTTTCGTCAAGGTGGAAGAGCAAGTGACACACAACACGTGTTTCGAAGGATGGCAAGACATGTACAGGGTCGAGCTGGACGGCACGATGTTCAGCAACGACAGCACACACACCGCCATAATGCCCCTCGCCATCAAGGACATAGTCAAGAGCACCCCAAACGTGAAAGACGCCGCCATAACCTACGCAAGCAGCAACGAGGTGATAGTGGACAACGGAAAACAAGGTGCCGAGAGAAAGAGCCTGAGACACATGTACTCAGGCAAGTTCGCAGAAGACCTCAGATTTTTCGGCGTCCAACTGCTACGTGAAAAAGACTGCATCAACGACGGCGACGTAATCATACCTGCCTCACTCGCGAAAAAACTGTTCACCACGGACAAAGTAGCCGGAGACTCCATAACAATCGAGTGCTCCGGAATGACTACAAGACGATGCGTGGCTGGCACGTACCAAGACTTCCCGGGAAACTGCTGCATAGCGAACGGCATATACGAATACGGAGACGAGACAGACACTGACTCCCTCTACAACTTCAGCTACCACGTTTATGTCATGCTTAAAGACGGCAAGTACAAAGATAAGATTGAGCATGATATACAAAAAGCGTACGAGGCAAAAGCACAGCTGAGCTCCAACAACGAAGAAGAAGGCTGCACCAGCTATTCCTTCCAGCTGACCAATATACACGAGACGTACTTCTCCTTCGTCGACGAGACGACGGACAAGGGCGACTGGCACATGATAATAATACTATTCTCATTCGCAATACTTATCATCATACTCACAGGAATCAACAACATCAATTACCAGCAAGCTCTTCTCCCTATCAGGGCAAGGAACATAAACACAAGAATGATACTTGGCGCAGACAGGTCAGACATAATAAGCGGCTTGATGGCTGAGTCACTCATACTGTCAGCTTTCGCCTTCATCACGAGCATCATACTTCTGATAGCCATAGACAGCCTCATCACATACGACGCGCACCCACTACATCACATCAGGATGACCATGTACATGCTAGCAGTCTGCGTCATCATGTCACTGGCCTCATGCGCCATCCCCGCATACCGCGCCACATCATTCACACCATCCGTCGATCACAGATATCTGTACAGGAGAAACGGAACTCGCGGTCTCTCGCGTTTTGTGAGGATAGGCATACAGATCCTAATCAGTTCCGTGGGACTCACCGCGTCCACATCTTTCTTCATACAGCAAAACTACATATTTAATAAGGAGTACGGATACACGAAAAAAAACTTATTAATCGGAGAACTCAACACGAGCCAGACACTGACTCATAAACAGGAGATAAAACAAGAGCTGGAGCGACTCGACATGGTACGCTCCGTCTCCTACTCTACATTCGCTCTTGGCGTGAGCAAACGATACATGAAATGGAGCCGAGTATCCAACAAGGACAACAAAACGATGTTCGTGACAGTGCTGCCTGTCGATCATGACTACCTCCGCACCATGGGAATCAAGATTACGGAAGGACGGGGCTTCAACACGTCCGACAACGGAGCATACATCTTCAACGAGTCCGCCCGCAGGAGATTCCCATGGTTAAAAGTCGGACACACTATTTTCCCGCAGAATGACGAGGACACCCTGTTCACATACAATTATAAGGTGGTGGGATTCTGCCGAGACATCGTCTTCGAGCCTTTCAAGACTAAGGCAGAGGACGAGCCGATGTGCTTCATCATTTATGGGAAAGAGGCACCCGAGGAAGACTACGAGAACGACGGCAACAACATCATCAACATACGCCTGGCAGACGACGCGGACATTCAGACAGCGACCACGGAGATTAAGAGAACGCTCAACGCAATATGCCCCAGCACCGCAGACCACCTCAACATCATGCCACACAAGGAACATCTGTCCACACTCTACCAGGAGGATATCACGTTCCACCGGCAGATCATGATAATCACGGGCATCGGCATGTCCATCATGCTCATAGGCATATTCAGCCTTACCATGTTCGACAACGAGAACAGGAGAAAAGAGATTGCGGTAAGGAAAGTGTTCGGCGCAAGCCCGTCAGAGCTTATACTGCTCGCCAACCGCAAGTACGTAACCGTCACACTGGCAAGCCTTGCCGCCTCCGTACCATTCAGCGCAAGCCTGATATCATACGCTTTGGCAGACTACACGGAGCTGTGTCCGTACCTGTGGCTTTCCTACCCCGCCGCCGCACTCGTCATCGTTACACTTATCGTCACCACAGTGACAGCACAAAGCTGGCGCATAGCCAACCGACCGGTGGCGAGAGACATAACAAATGAATAAACTGCAAAACAATGATACGTATTGAGAACATAAAAAAGTCTTTCTCCTCAGGTGACATCAAGACAATGGCACTCAACGGAGTGAGCATGGAGGTTCAAAAAGGCGAGTTCGTGGCAGTCATGGGACCGTCAGGATGCGGCAAGACAACGTTGCTCAACATACTCGGACTGCTCGACCGCCCTGACGAGGGCAGGTATTTCCTCGACGGAACGGACACGTCATCACTCAGCGAGACAGAGAAAACCAAGATGAGACGAGGGCGTATCGGCTTCGTTTTCCAAAGCTTCAACCTCATCGACGAGCTTAATGTAGCAGAGAACATAGAGCTTCCACTCACTTACATCGGGGTGCCGAAGCAAGAAAGACAAGAACGCGTGAGGACAATACTCAAAAAGCTAAGCATCGGACACCGGGCCGACCATTTCCCATATCAGCTGTCGGGAGGACAACAACAACGGGTGGCGATAGCAAGGGCTCTGGTGTACAACCCGACACTCGTATTAGCTGACGAACCGACAGGAAACCTCGACTCCGCCAACGGCACACAAGTGATGGAGCTGCTAAAAACCGTTCAACAGGAATTCAGCACCACCATCATAATGGTGACCCACAACCAACGTGACGCCTTGTACGCAGACAAGACACTCAACCTGCTCGACGGTAGCGTCATCGACAAAAAGACATTGCTGTAACAAGGACAATCAATTAAGAATAAGTATACTATGAGAGTGATATACACCAAACATATACCTTTTAGCGGCTACGTGGCGATTACGTTTTTCGAATGGGTAATCGCGAGAAAAGAATTTAATCCGCTTGACGAGAAGATACTCAACCACGAGTCAATACACGTGGCGCAGAACCGAGAGATGGCCTACATCTTCTTTTATCTCTGGTACGCCGTGGAGTATCTCGTGAGACTCATACAATATAAGGGGGACATGAAAAAAGCGTACGCCAACATCTCACTCGAACGAGAGGCGTACGACAATGATGACGACACATCCTACATCTCCAGACGACGTCACTACGCCTGGAGAAGATTTCTGTGAGACGCGGGCAACCGAAGCCGTAGCCAGCACATCACACAAGGTTCACGATCATGAGAAAGACATGGTCACGTCACCATTCTGACTATAGCCGTAAGCGGCATTGACGTCACGCTCACGTTCACTCTCCCGCTCAATCTGAGCCAAGTCCTCGTCTGTCAGTCCGTCCAACTGCTCCATATAACGTCTCTTATACTCCGCCAATACACCTGAGCGGCCACGCTTTCCCGTGAAAGGAAACCTCTTACCTAACAGTTTTCTAAACATAATCCATCCTCCTTCACGGGCGAATTTACTCAATCGCACAATCTGCGGAAAACACATTTTTATGTTTTTGGACATACAAATCAGAATATAAGTATTTGCGTCGTCCGCAAAGAATAATCATGACTCACTAAGGATTTACCGACTCTTTGAAAGTCATGCACAAAGAGGAGACGGCTAACTCTGACTCTCTTGCGACCGTCATTTTCAGTCTTAACAAGAACGATGAATAACAATGGAATAACGGACAATTAACTATGTGACGATATTTCCTATGCCTATATTTTATCAAAAAGCAGGTTAACTCGCTGATATTCTCAAAATAAAGCATTTAAAATTCATATATCTCTTTTTTGAAATTCTTAGGTTAGGATATAGTATACAAACAGGTCTGCAGTTTTCATAATCCCAACCTGAACTTTTCAATGTCCTAACCTAAGAATTTCAGACGAAGAATAAGCCACGATAAAATTCCAGAAGTCATTTTTCGCCGTCACAAATCAACGAAAAAAGAGGAATTTCGAACAATAAAAAAAGTGCGAGATGGAATGGAAATTCCTATCGTAGTGAGACGGCAAATGACAGGTGAGACGGACTTGTTTACAGTGCGGGATAAAACAAAAAAAGACAGGACCTCAGACAAGTCCCATCTTTTATGTTTATATATTTAAAGGAATAATCACATGAGTGCATTCATCTGCACCGCCATCTGCTCTGCCACCTTCTTGGCCTCCTGTCCTGCGACCTCAGCGAATCGCTCTGTCTTATCAGCGTATATGATCGCTCTGCTGGAGTTCACAATCAGTCCACAGTCCTTGGTCATTCCGTATTTACAAACCTCCTCAAGACTACCGCCTTGAGCGCCTATGCCGGGAACAAGCAGGAAATGGTCAGGGACAATCTTTCGGATGTCCTCAAACATCTTACCCTGTGTGGCGCCAACCACATACATCATATTGTCCTTGTCTCCCCACTTCTGACTCTGTCTCAGAACCTTCTCAAACAGACGTTCACCATCCTTGTCCTCAGACAACTGGAAGTCATGGCTTCCCTTGTTGGATGTCAATGCAAGCAGAATCACCCATTTGCCGGGATACTGCAGGAATGGAGTGACGCTATCCTCACCCATGTACGGGGCGACAGTGAGAGAGTCAAGACTCATCTCCTCAAAGAACGTTCTGGCATACATGGCACTGGTATTGCCGATGTCACCACGCTTAGCGTCTGCGATGATGAAATGCTTCGGATAGTTCTCATTGATGTAGGATATGGTCTTCTCGAATGCGACCCATCCCTTCACTCCCATACTCTCATAGAAAGCGAGGTTAGGTTTGTAAGCAACGCAATAAGGCGCCGTAGCGTCAATGATTTCCTTGTTGAAGGAGAAAACAGGATCGTCGGATTTCAGCAGATGCTCTGGTATCTTCTTGATATCAGTATCCAGTCCGACACAAAGAAAAGACTTCTTCTCTTTAATCTGTTCAATAAGTTCTTGTCGAGTCATGATTACCTGAATAATTATTACGATGACGCGAAGTTACGAATATTTTATTTCACCGCAAAAAGCGTCAGCACATAATATGAGCGACAGGACATCACAGGACGACGAATGGCGCTGGTCTGACGCAATGACGAGAGCAAGTGGTCGGTATGCGCCTTTTTGCACTTATTAAAACGAGGTGTTACACTCATTTACGACAAAAAAAACGTATATTTGCAGAAAAAAAGAGACTAATGACTGACACAAACATCAAATTGGAGAAAAATGTGATTCTTATAGACGCTTCGTATGTGGACAAGGTGGCGTTCAACCTCACCGTGAACTTCGAGAGGATGCTCATGCGAAGAATTCCCAAGGCTGACCTTGCACACTGGCTAGACTGCGTGGCGTTAGACGGAGGAATAACACCGGGTGACAATCAGATACAGGTCATCTTCATATATAATAAGGATAAGAATGCACTGCGGCATTTCACGCCATCAGACTTCTCTGAGGAAATAATTAACAAAGCATTCAAGGATAACATCGGAGAGTTCACGATGTCCGCCTATCCTATCGAGAGTAACATCACTGACGGCAGCGATTTTTTCCTCGACACACTGACTGTGATTCTGGACAACGCGAACGTAGAGAACGTAATGGTGTTGCCCAACGTAGAGACATACGGGGCTGAAGCGAGAAGCGTGATCAGGAAGAGTGAAGGCAAAAAAGTCACCCTATTCGCCATGGAGCCACAGGCTGGTTCCGGTTTCGAACAACAGATTTTAGGCTACTCGCTCATGAGCGCACTGGGCATCAAGGGAGACGAGTTATAGACTATATGACACAAGACACAAATGGAGATTCTACTACATATCACGGAGACACTGAGCAGCATCATGTGGGGATGGCCCATGATTATACTGCTGCTGGGCACACATATATATCTGACCTTAAGACTTAAATTCCCACAAAGGAAAATTTTCACCGCCATACGGGTGTCTTTGTCTAAGGACTCTCAGTCAGAGGGCGACGTCAGTCAATTCGCCGCCTTAGCAACCTCACTCGCCGCCACGATAGGCACAGGAAACATCATCGGTGTGGCCACCGCCATCAGTCTGGGTGGTCCGGGCGCCGTCATGTGGTGCTGGCTGACTGGCGTGTTCGGCATTGCCACGAAATACAGCGAGGGACTGCTGGCTGTGAGATACAGGGTGACAACACAAAACGGAAGGATGCTGGGCGGTCCGATGTATGCATTAGAGCGCGGACTGGGAATGAGATGGTTAGGAATATTATTCTGCGCCTTCGCAGCAGTGGCCACATTCGGAATAGGCAACACTGTACAGGCAAACGCCATAAGCGAGAACATCAGCATGGTGTGCTCCGACTACATAAGTCCAGAATACACCAAGATGATATGCGGCTTCTTCCTTGCCGCCGTGGTAGGATTCGTCGTCATCGGAGGAGTGAAAAACATCGCCAGGTGGTGCACCGCACTCGTACCGCTCATGGCGCTCTTGTACGTCCTCGGATGTATATATATACTGATTATCAACAGAGCATATCTCTCCGACGCCATCAACGTGATAGTGTCCGACGCATTCTCGCTTCGCGCAGTGGCAGGCGGAACGGCAGGCACCACACTCATGCTGGCAGCCAGATATGGAATAGCAAGAGGATTGTTCTCCAATGAGTCGGGCATGGGCTCGGCACCGATAGTGGCGGCAGCCGCACAGACCAAGAATCCTGTACGCCAGGCTCTCGTGTCCAGCACAGGCACCTTTTGGGACACTGTGGTGATATGCGCCATCACAGGACTTGTAATCACCACAAGCATAATAGCCAATCCTGAAATAAGCATGGAAGACGGAGGCATGCTGACGAAAAAAGCTTTCGCCATGATTCCATACGTGGGAACACCGATACTTACATTCGGCATCATCACCTTCGCCTTCAGCACGATATTAGGATGGAGCTACTACGGAGAGCGCGCCATGGAGTACCTGTTCGGCCAACGCTCCATAGTGTTTTACAGAGTCGTCTTCATACTTCTCGTCTATGCGGGAGCTACGATGAGCCTCACTCTGGTGTGGAACCTTGCAGACATCATGAACGCCCTCATGGCCATACCAAACCTTATCTCACTGTTGCTGCTGTCAGGCGTGATAGCCAAAGACACTCAGCATTATCTATGGGAACACAATCTGGAAGAGGAATTTAACGAATAACAATTATGGTAAAAGATCTCTGCATCATTATGCTCACCGCTGGCATCACCAGCCTGCTATTCAAATTATTCAAGCAACCAGTGGTACTGGGATACATCGTGGCGGGACTGCTTGTAGGTCCGCACATGTTAGGCGAGTCATGGATCACTGACGAGCACAGCGTGAGCACATGGGGTAACATCGGTGTGTTATTCCTGTTGTTCTCCCTCGGTCTCGAATTCAGTTTCAAGAAACTGATTCAAGTGGGCAGCACAGCCATCATTGGTGTAGCCACACAGGTTATCGGCATGATGAGTCTTGGATACATTACCGGACTCTTGTTAGGCTTAGACAGCATCAGTTCCTTGTTTCTAGGAGGAATGCTGTGCATATCAAGTACGACTATTGTCTTCAAAGCCATCGATGACAGCGGGCTCGGCAGTCACAAGTTCGCCAAGGTGTGCTTCGGAATGCTCGTGGTCGAGGACCTCTTCGCCGTCATTCTCATGGTGATACTCCCATCCATAGCGGTAAAGAACGAATTTGAGGGACAGGAGATGTTCATGAAAGTGGGCAAGCTGGTCAGCTATCTCCTTATCTGGTTCATCACTGGCATATACATCATACCGAGTTTCCTCAAGCATTTCCGCAGGTACCTGAACGACGAGACGCTGATAATACTGTCCATAGGACTATGCCTAGGCATGGTGCTTCTGACCGTGGAGTCAGGTTTCAGCTCTGAGCTTGGTGCATTCGTGATGGGTTCCATCTTAGCGGAGACGATTGAGGCTGAGCGCATAGAGCATCTGGTGGCTCCGATAAAGAACATCTTCGGAAGCATCTTCTTCGTGTCTGTCGGCATGATGATTGATCCGTCACTGCTCGTGGAGCAATGGATGCCGATAGCCATAATATGCTTAGTGGTCATTTTGGGTAATATAACATTCGTGAGCCTCGGAACGCTGCTCGGAGGACAGTCGCTGCGTGTGTCTCTACAGACAGGCTTCACACTGGTACAGATCGGAGAGTTCTCGTTCATCATAGCGTCGCTGGGACAAGACCTTGGCGTGACAGACCCAAAGCTATACTCCGTCATCGTGGCGGTCTCAATACTGACCACGTTCCTCACACCGTACATAATGAACATGGCGTACCCTACCCTTGACTTCTTCAACAAGCACTTGAGCAGCAACACCAAGAAACACCTGGAGGAACGCCAGCAAAACCGGAAACAGTCCACGGCGGCAGCATACGTCACGAACATAGCCAACAAGGTCATGAACACCTTACAGAGTCTGCCTGTGAGCAGATCCATCATCTCACACTTCACTCAAAACCTGTACGCCAGGGAGAACCTCGCCGAGGCAAGACGAGCAGTGAAAAGCATGGACAAGGAGGCGCTTCTCGCCATGGATATACACATATCCGAGTTTTACGTGCCGGAGAAGTCCGCATTCTGCGGAAAAAGGCTGAGAGACCTGAATATCAGACAACGATCAGGCGTCAGCGTGGTGAGTATCATGAGAGGTGAGCTGAACATCATCGTGCCAGGAGGCGAGCGACACGTATACCCGCACGACAAACTCATCGTGGCAGGTACGGACAGCGAGATGGACAACTTCAACAAACTCATAAACAACAGTGTGATAGAGACACACGACTCAGACAACAAAGCGTCGATATCCCTAGAGCACATACACATTTATGACAACTCTCCACTGATAAACAAAAGCATAAAAGACTCACAGATAAGGGAGAAGGCTTCGTGCATCGTCATGGGTATCGTAAGACCTAATGACAACATCTTCATGAATCCTGACCCTGCTATGACGTTCAACACCGGCGACTACATCATCGTAGCCGGCGAGAAGGACAAGATAAAGCAATTCAAAGACTCACAACAATAACTCATGACGAGCGTCATATACACCATCGGACATCACAACCTGACATTTAACCTGTTCATCAGGTATGTCAGAAACTATGGTGTGCGATGCGTCGTCGACACACGTGAGAGACCAGACATCCCTACAGAACCCATATACACTTCAGAGCATCTGAGCAACGAGTTAAGCAAGAGCAACGTGAGGTATCTCTCGTTCAGGGATGAGTTCGGATTCATACCGTCAAGCTGCAGAAACAGCAAGGGCAAACCCATTTACGACAAGGTTACTCGACAAGAGTCGTTTCAGTCCGGACTGAAACGACTCTTGGACGGCATCGAGAAGGGTTACTCCATTATGCTCTTGGATAACACAGACGACCTGTGCGACAGCAAGAGATATCTATTGCTGGGAAGAGCGCTTGACAAACTAGGCATTAACGTTTATCACATCGTCCACGACGGTACAGTGCGCTCACAGAAGGAGATTGCCGAGATAACCTCTGTGAGAAAGAAGGACACGCTGGAGAAAAAGCTCAAGGCGGCGGAATTGGGTAAGACCGGAGAGGAGCTGGCGGCTCTTCACCTCATGAGAAAGGGACATATCATACTGGAACACAACTGGAACCTGCACAAAGGATGCGAGATTGACCTCATCACAAGGAAAGACGGTATATTACACTTCGTGGAGGTGAAGACAAGACACAGCAACAAACGAGGCGACCCGCAAATGGCAGTCGACGCACACAAGATACGTAACATCAGCAAAGCTATTAAGGAGTATGTCTCAAGAATGAAACTGGAGGACATGCCATACCAGACAGACATAGTTGCAATCATCTATCAGGATGAGGAGCACTACACAATGAACATGGATGAGGATGTGAAAGTCACACTCTCCGGACATTATTAAGTATCACTTATGAAAATACGGAAAGAATACCCGGAAAAGGAAATCATAAAACTATTCAACAGAGGATGCACCAGATTCAACCTTCTCGAGGACGGCGACAAGATTCTCATCGCATTGTCAGGAGGTAAAGACTCACTGGAGCTGGTCAGACTTCTCGCCATGCGCTCAAGGATACATAAGCCAAGCATAAACGTCGAAGCCGCACACGTGTTGATGGATAACATACCGTATGAGACTGACAGAAGCTACATAAGCGGATTCTGCGAGGAACAAGGCATCAAGCTGCACATACTGCACACACGCTTCGAGGAGGACGAGACAGCGAGAAAGACACACTGCTTCCTGTGCTCCTGGCACAGACGAAAGGCTTTGCTGGAGTTCGCCAGAGACAACGGATTCAACAAGGTGGCACTGGGACACCACATGGATGACATTGTCACAACGTTCCTGATGAACATCACGTTTGAGGGCTCTCGCAACACCATGACTCCTAAGCTACAGCTGACACACTACCCTGTGCAAATCATCAGACCACTGTGCATGGTACACGAGAGACTCATCAGCGACGCGGCAAGACAATTCGGTTTTGAAAGACAGAAAACACCATGCCCATATGAGCACGACACACAGAGGAAAAGTATGACGGACGTGCTGAGAACTCTCGAATCTCTCAACCCTGAGGCCAGATACAGCTTATGGAAGGCCATGGGATTGGAACAATAGACTAAGATAACGCACACAATAGCTAACTTACCACAAAAAAACAAAAAAACAATACACTCCCGACCATATATAATACAAAAATGATTAACTTTGCATCGTGAACCAAATATATGCAATTATGAAAAAACTGAGTTATTTATTTAATTTTATCCTTCTAACGATGACATTAGGCGTTCTGACATCATGTGATGATGAAACAGTCAGCAATGTCACTCTATCAGGACAATGGGTGGGAGTAATGAACATCTCATACGACGCACAGAAAGAAGATGGCAACTTTGTCACATGCATAGCAGAGCGGTCACGCGTCTATTTCAACAAGTCAAGCTACAAGTTCGCCACCGCCGGAAGCGGAATGCAGATTGACGAATACCCATACGGTCCATACTCTCAGAAGTACCGCACTTTTACATGGACCCTGGACAAGTCTACAAATCCTGCGACTGCAACTATCGTCTATAGTGATGGCACAACCTACACTCTCGTGGATCCAGGAATAAGCGATGACGGTACACAGTTCGGAGGATACATCGACTACGGAACAGGTGGCCCAGAAACCGTCTGCCTCGACTACGACAATGAATTCAACTGGTCTACAGCAGCTACGGAGGACGTCGAAAGATCTAATTGGGAGGATGCGTACGAGGAGTACATGAAAGAGAAATGGACATTAGCCAGCGACACTTCAATGTGATCTGGTCATCAGTACAAAAATAAAGCAGCCCGGCTCATCACGAGTCGGGCTGTTCTTTTCATACAAATAACTAATTTCATCAAGGGAGAGCGCTACTCTATCTCTCCCACAAACATATGACAAAGTTATCATTTAACTTGGTAAATAAAAACGTTTGAACAGCATATAATCACACGACAACTGATATTAACATATAATGTGTAAATTTTTTTTACATACACTCATACTGTGTGAGTGACATATAAAAAAACGTGACAATGATCACTCACTGCCACGTCCATTCTTGTTCATCATACTCACACATAAATCGTTTTTGGGAAGAACGTTTATTCGAAATTGATATTCTTATTATTGCGTTTCTGATTAGTAAACGGAGAAATACGAATACCTTGCACGGAAATAATTATTTTTTTCGAAAAAAAATCTGACACGACAACGAGACACCATAGTCACATCTCCGAACCTATGCAACTCTCAACGATGTACAATTCACTTCAAAACATTGTATTTATTTCGTTTTCTGTCTATTAGACCACCACCCCCTCTGATGAGCGAAGCAAAAAAACACTCAAACATCCACAAATTATCCGTTATTCTACTATTTCTTTATTACCCCCACCCAAGACCAAAGGTGGCTTACGTCCATGCAACAATCACTGTTTTCTGACACAGACCGTCTGTTGCAGATGTGCGTGTCGATTAGCCAAGATACAGAGTCTTGGCAGTCATCAAACACACGCCTCACCCGGCAAAGAATGAAAGTCCGGAAATGATAAACGGGTAACAAGCGTAGGAAGACCCGACACGATGACTCATCACACTCAAATCATGTTTTGCCTTATGAAAAATGTTGACTAAATTCGCGGTACGTAAAACGGAAGAGCATCAATAACGTCATGTCATGTCAACACATCCCGTTACAGCTTTCCGTTATAGGAGAATAAAAACGAGTAAAACATATATTATGGAACATATAAGTCAAATGAGAGATAACAAGGAACATGATTCAGAAGAAGAGAAGGAATTCACACGTACAGGAACAGATGGACTCTTTTGGCCGACTTTCTTCATCATAATTACGCTTGTCACAAGCATAGCGTATACACTCTTATCCTTATATCCTTATTTGAACGAGACAAGGGACAAGGGATTCTCGTTCCCTTATGCCGAGATGATTCCAAGCATCACCATGCTGACATACACCACCCACACAGGACTGTCGTTATTGACAAAGAACCGCCACATGATAATCAGAAGTAAACTCAACGCTATTATCGCAGGCATAACGGGAATACTAACCTACGTGGCAAACTTGACTGACAAGGAAATAAGCGTCATATGCATCGTCATAGGTGTTTGCTGGCTCACATACCTGAAAGAGACCGCACAGACGAGAACGACAATACCGGCAAGCAAGAAGGTGCTCACGAGAGAGCTATCTCTGTTTATGCTCATGACATGCGGAGCCGCAATAGCATATAACATCGCTCCGAAATCAGAACTGACGAGAACTGACGACCTGAACAAAAGGAAGATGCTCTTCATTGCTAACACTACAATCAACGAGGAGGAATATACAGACAGCATAATAGCGTTTAAGAACCCGGCTCAGTTCATCTGCGTCAAAGACACGGCAGGAGCCACCACTTTCAGCCTGGATAACGGACAGGGCACATCAATACTGATTTTCGGAGATTATTTCGAAACCATGTTCGGAGAGAAAGACTTTAAGAAGTATTGCGAGATGTTCGAGAACGAGGACAACAAGGAGCTAACGAACCAAGACGTGGTGATAGAAAAGGTGTTCACCATACACGGAAACAAAACGTTCCTGCAAACGAAGAAATACACAGTTAGCAATATCGACCTCTATTGGACTTTCGTCGTCATACAAGACGCTAAGACAAACAAATTATGTGTATTCTCAAGTTATGACATGGGTAACAGCTCATACGTCGGTGAGATTCTTGAGTCAGTCAAATTCTGACACTGACACAACACAGGTTTGCCATGGACACGAAAACAACATATAGGAC
Organism: uncultured Prevotellaceae bacterium; assembly: GCA_937900485.1. Classification (GTDB taxonomy): domain Bacteria; phylum Bacteroidota; class Bacteroidia; order Bacteroidales; family Bacteroidaceae; genus Minthosoma. The sequence continues at coordinate 277 of CALCEL010000080.1, read as the reverse complement.
GGACTGATGAAACAAATCCGCCAAACCGCAGGATATGACTTGAAAACGAGTATATCTTTGTAGGACGAGAAGGAAAGCGTAACATTGAGATCCAGTTAACAAGGAACTATGGAACATTGTACGCCCACGTCACGTGCTCACCATTCACACACAAAATAAAAAAACACCAAAACCTTTCGGTTTCAGTGTCAACATCTAAAATTATGAATGATAAAAAACATCGAGCGGAAAACGAGACTCGAACTCGCGACCCCAACCTTGGCAAGGTTGTGCTCTA
>CALCEL010000079.1 GCA_937900485.1 uncultured Prevotellaceae bacterium | reverse complement strand
ACCTTGAACTCACGCTTCAGACGGTCGATAATGATATCGAGGTGGAGCTCACCCATACCAGAGATGACTGTCTGACCAGACTGCTCATCAGTTCTGACTGTGAATGTTGGGTCCTCCTCAGCGAGCTTCTGGAGACCGAGAGACAACTTATCGAGGTCTTTCTGAGTCTTAGGCTCGACAGCGATACCGATAACTGGGTCTGGGAAGTCCATAGACTCGAGAACGATTGGAGCATCCTCATCACAGAGAGTATCACCAGTGTGGATATCCTTGAGACCAACGACAGCACCGATGTCACCAGCGCCGATAACGTCAACTGGATTCTGGTGGTTTGAGTGCATCTGGAAGAGACGAGACACACGCTCCTTCTTACCAGATCTTGTATTGTAGATGTAAGAACCAGCCTCAACCTTACCTGAGTAAACACGGATGAAAGTGAGACGTCCCACATATGGGTCAGTAGCGATCTTGAACGCAAGAGCAGAAGTCTTCTCATCCTCAGATGGCTTACGATCCTCCTCAGCCTTAGTGTCAGGGTTAGTACCAATGACAGCCTCAGTGTCGAGTGGTGAAGGAAGGAAAGCACAGATATAATCGAGGAGAGTCTGCACACCCTTGTTCTTGAATGAAGAGCCACAAAGCATTGGAGTAGCTGCGAGAGAACATGTAGCCTTACGAATGGCTGACATAATCTCATCCTCAGTGATTGTTGAAGGATCATCGAAGAACTTCTCCATGAGAGAGTCATCAAACTCAGCCACGCTCTCGAGCATCTTGTTACGCCACTCCTCAGCCTCAGCCTGGAGCTCAGCAGGGATGTCGATAATGTCGAACTCAGCACCCTGAGTCTCATCGTGCCAAACAATACCCTTCATCTTGATAAGGTCGACGACACCCTTGAAGTTCTCCTCAGCACCGATTGGAATAACGACTGGAACAGGATTAGCGCCGAGAACCTCCTTCATTTGTCGAACAACCTCAAAGAAGTCAGCACCAGAACGGTCCATCTTGTTAACGTATCCGATACGTGGCACGTTGTACTTGTCAGCCTGACGCCATACAGTCTCAGACTGAGGCTCAACACCACCGACAGCGCAATAAGTTGCCACAGCGCCGTCAAGCACACGGAGTGAACGCTCAACCTCAGCAGTGAAGTCCACGTGTCCCGGAGTGTCAATCAAATTGAACTTATACTTGTTACCGTTCCATGTCCAGTATGCCGTAGTAGCGGCAGAGGTAATAGTGATACCACGCTCCTGCTCCTGAGCCATCCAGTCCATTGTTGCACCACCGTCATGAACCTCACCAATCTTATGAGTCTTACCTGTATAGAAGAGGATACGCTCAGATGTGGTTGTCTTACCAGCATCGATGTGAGCCATGATACCGAAATTACGGGTAAGGTGCAAATCTTGCTTTGCCATATTTAGTATTTACTATTTACAGTTTTTAAATCAGTTAAAATCTTAGAAGCGGAAATGAGCGAACGCACGGTTAGCCTCAGCCATACGGTGCATATCCTCTTTACGCTTGAACGCACCACCCTGCTCATTGAAAGCGTCCATAATCTCAGCTGAGAGCTTATCTGCCATGCTCTTACCGGAGCGCTTACGAGCGAACGCGATCATATTCTTCATAGAGATTGCCTCCTTACGGTCTGCGCGAATCTCAGTTGGAACCTGGAAAGTGGCGCCACCGATACGGCGAGACTTAACCTCAACCTGTGGAGTGATATTGTCAAGAGCCTTCTTCCAAATCTCGATTGGAGACTTCTCCTCATTCTTCATCTTGTTCTCAACAGCCTTAAGAGCATTGTAGAAAATAGAATAAGCGATACTCTTCTTTCCGTCGTACATAAGGTTGTTAACGAACTTAGTTACTTTTACATCGCCATAAACTGGATCTGGAAGGATCACACGCTTCTTTGGTTTAGCTTTTCTCATTGTTTTTGATTTTTTGTTGATCTGAGGTTGCATTTGCCTTTTGTTCTTCAACATCCACACCGGACATTTACTCAACCTTACTTAGCATTGCCAACAAATCAAATACTTGTTTAATAAGATAACGTTTTAATCTGTAAAAAATAAGCAGAATTACTTCTTAGCGGCACCCGCCTTAGGACGCTTAGCTCCGTACTTTGAACGTCTCTGTGTACGGCTTGAAACACCTGCGGTATCGAGAGCACCGCGAACGATGTGATAACGTACACCTGGGAGGTCCTTAACACGACCGCCACGTACGAGAACGATTGAGTGCTCCTGAAGATTGTGTCCCTCTCCTGGGATGTAAGAGTTAACCTCTTTCTTATTTGTCAGACGCACACGAGCCACCTTTCTCATCGCTGAGTTAGGCTTCTTAGGAGTTGTTGTGTAAACACGTACACAAACACCACGACGCTGTGGACAAGAATCCAATGCTGGAGACTTACTCTTATCTACGAGCACCTTTCTACCTTTTCTTACTAATTGCTGAATAGTAGGCATTTTGTTTTTTACTTTTAAATTTATTGTTAATATTCATTTATAAGCAATTCCAGTCGAGTGCCCACCACAAATCATTCATTCATATCTTCCTCATACCGAGAACATAAATATATCCTTTGTGGCCGCTACCCGAGCTTGCTTCGTGCAATAAACGGCGAAAAAAACACTTGGTTCAGATAATATTTTTCCGCCTCCCTGTCCCCATTCGGGAACGCACTACTCCAAAAAGTGATGCAAAGGTACGCTTTTTATTTCAAACACACATCAACTACAAGTCAAAAAAGAGTCCGCACACAACAAAAATCATTTATTTAACATATTTTAACCTCAAAAATGATAACATCATATTGCAATTTAACGTTTTTCACGGTCAGACAACGCCTTCAAGGGACAACGATTACACCCAAAACACGAAAGAAGTCAAAACCCGGTAACATTAGTCAAGCGGCATCACTCAAACACACCCGGCACACACCTTAACATGCATCGGAAAAGAACACAAAGGGCACAAACAAAAAAAAAGGCGGACATGACAATTATATCACATCCGGCCTTTATAGTCGTGAAACATATAGCGGAAAAACCGCGATTAAGCATCGCCCTTCTTAATGTTGAAAGGATTGATAGTATTCGGATCATCAGACTTAGCGTTAGGCATCTTAAGATCGATTGAGCCGAACTGAGCCTCGTACTTCTGAAGATTGTCCTGCAAAGCGAAGAGAAGACGCTTAGCGTGCTCAGGCACGAGAATAACACGTGATGCCACCTCAGCCTTAGGCATGCCAGGAAGCATTGAGACGAAATCCAAGACAAACTCACTCTGCGAATGAGTGACAACCGCAAGATTAGAGTATGTACCTGTTGCTATCTCTGGCTTTACCTCAATCTGAAGCTGAGGAGCCTTCTTATCATTTTCATTTGCCATAATAAATTTAGGTTTTTAGCATTTTACATTATTTAATATTAGTACAAATTCAAGACGAATCGCCGCCGATGGCATCCACATGCGCCTGACTCACGTACACACGGGTCCACAACCATGTACCATGACAACCACAAAAGACATGCCACACACCCGCAAGGCTCGTCGTTATGTCATCATTGACTGACAATGTCATGACATCAAGTCAGAAATCAAACACTGACAGACTACGACACAAGCGGACGTCACAGTCGACGTCACCACACCGCCACAATAAATACGGACGGACAACCATCACCTTGTCAAGTACTCAGACAACTCACACTACACCACATCCTCCGCACTACTGAGGCGAGCATGAAAAAATGACAACGTAAAATCACCGTAGGGGCTGTGTCATGGTATCCTTTCATCAAGGTATATGCAAATATACAACAATAATATTATCACCAATCAAAAAACATCAGAAAATCACCGCAGAGTGCGCACTTTTTATATTGTGTACCTACACAACATTTAAACGGGACTGGGAATACACCGCCAACGGCAGCTGAACATGCTATCCGTCGCACTATTTCTTTCACCAAAAACCGCGATGCACTAACTACAATGTCCATTAACGCGCCAGTCACCTAACGCGAGCATTATGTATATTTGGGATAAAAGCAACACCGAACACGTCGGCGGCTCGGCGTTCGCCCACACAACGGACAGCATTTTGAACAGTGAAAAAATGGACAATTATGGGGGTAACGGATTTTCCCATGCCCCCTTTTAGCCAAAATCCGGTTAACTTACTGATATTCGCAAAATAAGACTTTTAAAAATCTTAGGTGCATTATTTAAATTTCTCAGGTTAGGATATATACTACAAACAGGTCTGCGGTTTTCAAAATCCTAACCTGAACTTTTCAACGTCCTAACCTAATAATTTCAGACGACGAATAAGACACGGCAAAATTCCGGAAGTCATTTTTCCGCTGTCACGCGTCAACGAAAAAAGAGGAATTTCGGACAACGAAGAATGTGCGAGATGGAAGATACATTTAACAAAGCTAAGAACATGCTTATCACACCCTAAGAATTTAAGGTTTCGGAACGTAAACAAAACCACGAAGACTCACAATGGTCGTTGAAACACCTTTTTAAACATACACATATATACTAAACAAATAAGCATTCAGACAGAGGAGAACAGCGGAATGACCAGTACACATACACCACAAGTCCTAGTTTTTCTCGCGACATAACGTTGGGTCATAACATGACTACAAAGATACGACAGCCACAGCGGTGACGGTGACAAAAAAGACGCGAACGAACCTAAGCCCACCCGCGTCTCAAATTTCGTGACACTGCGTATTTTCATCCGACAAACGACCTCAGCGCATACGCACCGAGATGATTGCGGTCATGTCGCAGCACTTCATTGAGATAGAAGCCGCCCTTCTGCGTGTTACCCAATCCATAGTTACCCAATGCCAACATATAATTACAATGAATAACATTCTGTTCGTCAAGGTCACCATCCCACACCAACAGGTCTGGCAATGACACTGCGAAGTAGTCCATGGTGACGTGGTCGAAGATATGCTTCTCGCCGTACGATACAAGTTTGTTGAACAGGCTGGCGGAGCGAGCGTCATCATCGAGCGCCTTATAGCAGAGAGCAGCGTAGAATATCTTGTCCGGCTTGGCATCATTATAATACATTGCGGCTGCAGGCTCTGTCGGTCCCTGTGTTCCGAGTCTGAACATCTTATTAGCCTTACTGAAGAAACGCTCCGACTCATATCCCTGGCCATTCTGCTGGTATGCCGTAGCCTTAATCTCGAAGGCGCGGCCGAGAAGATAGTAGAAGTCATTATCCTGCGCTCCGTACAGCTTACCTTCTCCGAGGAACGGAGGGAACACGAGGCACTCCTCCAACAGTTGTATAGCCCTGTTGATATTGTCGCCGCCGCAGCCTGACTTCTCACACTCACGTATTATCCGTTTAGCTATCTCCACACGTGAGAACTGGTATTGTCCGGAAACCTTACCTTCACCACCCTCCCACGGATGGAACACATGATTATCTATGATAGCCTTAGCCTCCTCAAAACGTCCTGACATGTTCAGGAGTGTGGCATGTTCGAGAATCAGGTCATCCCTACTACCCACGACCTGAGGCAACGCCTCATAGTTCTGCAGTCTCTCCGCCACAGGCCACTGCAGCTTCTTATACAGCTGGTCAAGCTCCATGAACACTCGGCTGTCAGACTGGTCTAGGGAGAACGCCATCTCCATCTCGTTGAGTGCCCTTTCCTTGTCATTTTCCTTATTGTAATACAACAAGGCGAGATTGCGATGCACTGTAGGGAGTGACGGGTTGAGCATCTCAGACTTCTTCCAACACTCACCAGCCTTGTCATACTGACGTTTGTCATAGAACAGATTACCGAGCAGGTAACAAGCGTTGGCGTCGTCACCGAAGGCAGACAGGGCGAGCATCGCCTCAAGTCTGTTAGGGAAACAGTAGTCGACAGGCTGAGCGGCTGCCGTCATCCAGTCCTCGGTATTACGGCTCACCCAAGCCTTATAGTAATATGTCATCGCAGTCGTGGCTTTCTCCGCTATAGCGATATCCCACAGCTCCAGCGCCGTCTTGTCTAAGCCCGCAGCCACATAGTCAAGCGCCAACTCGTCATAGTTATTAGCGTCGGCCCTCATCAGCGACTTCATCTCACCCATGTCACCTGTCTCATACATCACACCATAGTTGAAAGGATTGATGGCGAGCGACTCTTTGGCGAAGACTTTCAGCTCGTCGACTCTGCCAGGCACTCTGGCGAGTAGGGCAGCCTTAAGCGCTCTCGCCTTGTGATTGTGCCATCCGTACACGAGTGACTTGTCCACAAGGAACAAAGCATCCTCATAGTCACCACGCGCCGTGGCTATCTGTGCGCACATCATATATCCGGCCTGCTGCCATGCGGCATTCCAAGTGCTCTTGTAAGCCCAGTCATACGCCTCATCCAGTCGGCCTTGATACTTCAAGCATAAAGCAAGGTTGTACAGAGGCTCACCATCATAAGGATTAGGGGTACGTTTCTGCAACACAGACACTGCCTGACGCAGGTACCCCTCCGCCTTGTCGAAGCGTCCGCGTCTGAGATACCAGAGACCGACGGCATTGTTACATCTGACGTCTAATGGGTCACGTCTGAGGGCCTCCTCATAATAATCCAATGCGCTCCAGGTGGCATGACGATACTGCTCCAAGTGCAGGCCTGTCAGGAACAGCTGTTCATTAGTCTTGATCTCATGAGGCAGCAAGGCAGCCTCAGCGGCGTCAGGTATCGGCTGTATGCCATCCGGCTCCGGCGCCCAGCTCAGCACCACACGTCCGTTCTTGATTATCTCGAGACGTAAGGTCTTGAACTTCTTCTCAGACACCTTGACCGGCACCTCGAGGATGCTCTCCGGATTTATCGTCACTTCGGACTCATACAACACATCGGACTCTTCGTCTCTCTCTGACCTGAGCACCACCTTGACCTGTTGTCTGCTTGTGGCAAACACCTTAAACGACTTCTCGTCTATGTTAATCATGAAGTCCTTGCTGGCATTTTTCACTACGCCAAGCTCACGATAGGGCATGAAGTACTGAGTGAACTCCTTCTCCTCGTACGGCATGAGCCACGTAAAGTCCGGCTGGTTCTCTGTATACACTCCAGCCATCAGCTCGATGTACGGACCGTCCTCGTCCGTCAGGTTTCTATCCCAAGCACGTCCGAAGTCTCCGTTCCCCCACGTCCACTGCTTCTTACCTGGAGCGATGTGATGGTCAGCCACATGCAGCATACCCGCTCTCGTGTCGTTCTCATAGCCACCCTCGAAATTATATTTAGACTTAGCCACCATATAACTCGTCGGCACTGCTATATTCTTGTAATTGGAGATATCCACTCCTGCCGAATAGTCCATCTTGTAATATGTGCCAGTGGCTATCGGGAAAGTGCTCACCGCTCGTTTTCCATGGTCGA
>CALCEL010000078.1 GCA_937900485.1 uncultured Prevotellaceae bacterium | reverse complement strand
CAACTTTTATTCTTGATTAGCCAAGCCTTACCAACCGGATAAATCCGCTGAGCCCACATTATACGATAGTCACGATATTCAAAAGAAAGAGAAAACAGGAACAGATCCGAGTAAGACATTATAACGAAAAATCACAAGAGAAGACGTAATAAGAAAAAAAAGAAATCCACACCACGTTCGTGATGCGGATTTCCCACTTATATCTTCATCTTTTAACCAACGTACCTTATAACAAGATCAATACCAAGTAGTATCGTTATTAATCTTGTACTTATAAATCTTAGAAAGGTACACATCAAAAGTAAGAGCAGAGTATGCAGGTATGCTTGTTGATGAGTTTGAGCTTTCCCCATATCCGAGATAGTAAGGTATGTATACCTTCCATCTGTCACCCTCGACCATATTCATCACCGCTGTAGCGAATCCCACGATATTAGAGCTCACGCACATGAGTGCCGGCACATCAGTCGCCTCGTTCAGCACATAAGTGCCATAGCTCTTGCCAAAGATATATCCCTGTGGATAAGAAGTTGATGAGATGAGACGTCCAAGGTAGTGCACACGTATAGAGTCATTATACAAAGGAGAGTAAGTTCCCTTACCTTCAGCCTCCTTATGCACATAGATGTAATGATTATTATTAGGACTCATACTTTCAACAGAGTCATTCAAGTTGAATGCCACAATCTTCTCCCAGCAGCCATCCTCATTCAGTTCACATATGGCGGCTATGGAATCGATATACAGTTGATTGCGTTCCTTCCAGTTAACGTACTCGCTCTCCTCTTCCTTCTCGCTGCAAGCAACGAGTAGCAGTGTTGTAAGCACTGCGTACACGATGTTTGACAATTTTGAAATACACCTCATCAATAATTCATTTATTAGCCCGTGATGATAATCATTTATTTCAGGTTCTTCAACAAGTAAGGTATTGACACCTTTTCCTCAATAATGCCTTGCAGGTCAGCTATAGCCACACGTTTCTGCTCCATAGTGTCACGATAGCGGAGAGTCACCGTGTTATCCTCCAAAGTCTGATTATCGACAGTGACACAGAAAGGAGTACCTATGGCGTCCTGACGACGGTATCGTTTACCAATTTGGTCTTTCTCCTCGTACTTACAGTTGAAGTGGAACTTCAGTGAGTTAATAATCTCCTGTGCTTTCTCAGGTAGTCCATCCTTCTTAGTGAGAGGGAACACAGCGAGTTTGACAGGCGCCAAAGCAGCAGGCAAGCGAAGTACGACGCGAGTCTCGCCGCCTTCCAGTTTCTCCTCACAGTAGCTATGACAGATTACGGACAGGAACATACGATCCACACCTATTGAAGTCTCGATCACGTAAGGAGTGTAGCTTGTGTTATCCTCTGGGTCGAAGTACTCAATCTTTTTGCCTGAGAACTTAGCGTGCTGGCTAAGGTCGAAGTCAGTACGTGAGTGTATACCCTCGACCTCCTTGAATCCGAATGGCATTTTGAACTCGACGTCAGTAGCCGCGTTAGCGTAGTGAGCCAGTTTGTCGTGGTCATGGAAACGATAGTTCTCAGCACCGAATCCGAGAGCCTGATGCCATGCCATACGTCGTTTTTTCCACTCCTCGAACCACTGAAGCTCAGTACCAGGCTTAACGAAGAACTGCATCTCCATCTGTTCGAACTCACGCATACGGAAGATGAACTGTCTTGCCACGATCTCATTTCTGAAGGCCTTACCGATCTGAGCGATACCGAAAGGCACCTTCATACGTCCTGTCTTCTGTACGTTAAGATAGTTAACGAAGATACCCTGGGCTGTTTCAGGACGAAGATAGACAGTACTAGCTCCATCGGCAGAAGCACCCATCTCAGTCTTGAACATCAGGTTGAACTGACGGACGTCAGTCCAGTTTCTTGTTCCGGAGATAGGACACACGATACCCTCATCGAGGATGATTTGTTTCATGCCCTCGAGGTCGATGCCACCCTCAGCGTTCATTACCTCCTGGTATCTCTTCTCCAGTGCGTCACGCTTTGCCTTCTCCTCTATCACGCGTTCAGATGTGCTGCGGAATTTCTCCTCGTCGAAGCTATCGCCAAAACGTTTTTTCGCTTTAGCCACTTCTTTCTCAATCTTCTCCTCGTATTTAGCAATCTGTTCCTCGATAAGAACATCGGCGCGATAACGTTTCTTAGAGTCACGATTGTCAATCAGCGGGTCATTGAAAGCATCCACGTGGCCTGAGGCCTTCCATATTGTCGGGTGCATGAATATAGCGGAGTCAATACCCACGATATTGTCGTGGAGACGTACCATGTACTGCCACCAGTAGTTCTTGATGTTGTTCTTAAGCTCCACACCATTCTGACCATAGTCATATACAGCTCCGAGTCCATCATAGATCTCAGATGAAGGGAATACAAATCCGTACTCTTTACAGTGGCTGACCACTTTTTTGAAAACGTCTTCTTGTGCCATTATGTTATCTTATTGTTATTTAATTCAAAGATATTTATCTCAATTATTACGCGAAGTTACGAGTTTCTTGTCAAAATGAAGTATTTTTGTTGCTAAATAATCATAAAAGTACTGAAAATGAATTATAATGCGATGACGTCAGAAGCTGTGGAACTTCTTGAAAAACTGATTTCCACACCAAGCGTCAGCAGGGACGAGTCTTCCGCGGCTGACGAGCTCATGCGTTTTCTTCTGGACAGGTCGGAAGGAGACAACGGCTCATATGAAGTGAAGAGAAAAGGCAATAACGTATGGTGTGTGCCGAAGGACTTTGACGAGTCACTACCCACTATACTTCTCAATGCGCACATCGACACCGTCAAACCAGTGGCGGGATGGACACATGACCCTTTCAAGCCCACATACGACGGGGACTGTCTGTACGGCTTAGGGAGCAACGACTGCGGAGGAGGACTGGTGTCACTCATGCAGGTTTTCTTATACGAGCAAAAGAAAAGGGAGAGGCAAGCGTACAACCTGATATATCTGGCCTCATGTGAGGAAGAAGTGTCGGGAAAGAATGGTATAGAGAGTGTGTTGCCTCTTCTTCCACCGATAGCGTTCGCCATAGTTGGCGAACCGACAGGTATGCAGCCTGCCATAGCGGAGAAAGGACTGATGGTCATTGACGCTGTGGCACACGGCAAAGCCGGGCATGCCGCTCGTAACGAGGGTGACAATGCCATCTATCATGCCATCGAAGACATACGCTGGATATCACAGTGGGTGTTTCCGAAACAAACAGACTTACTGGGTCCAGTGAAGAACACTGTGACAATTGTCAATGCCGGCACACAACATAACGTGATACCAGACCAGTGCACATTCACCATCGACGTAAGGAGTAATGAGTGTTACACTAACGAGGAGATATTTGAGTATCTTCAGTCACACCTCAAGTCTGAGCTTAAGGCGCGCTCATTCAGGCTGTGTTCATCGTCAATTGACGTCAACCATCCGTTCGTTATCAGGTGTAAGAACAAAGGGCTCATCCCTTACGGTTCACCGACACTGAGCGACCAGGCCTTGATGAGATTTCCGAGTCTAAAGCTTGGTCCGGGGCAGAGTTCGAGATCACACACAGCTGACGAGTATATCTGCAAGTCTGAGATAGACGAAGCCATTAAGTTGTATGTCGAGTTATTGGAAGGACTGACTCTGTGAGTTGACGTCAGCAAAAGAAATCCATGAAGTCACATTGCGGACAGGCGTACAGCCGTCGCCGACACGCGAAGGTCATGTGACGTGGTCGTCAGTCGCTCATCTTATCACAGGAAGACAGGCATGACGTAAAAACAAGAAAGGTGTGGCTTATGCCACACCTTTCTCTTATATATATCCGAGATTATTACTCAACCTCAGTACCGTTAAGATTGTAAGTCTTATCATCCTTGATGATGTAAATCTTACCATTCTTAACCACCTTCTTAGTTACATTAGCAGTGTTGGCAACAGTGTTAACCTTACCTATAGCAACAGGTATCTCAGAGTAGAACACCAAGATAGAGTCGATACGAACCTGAGAGTTAGTCTCTCTTCCGTTTGACACCACGAATGAAGTATTGTCAATCTTGTAAGAGTTGTAGCTGAGTTGCTCAGCGCTCTCGTCATTAACAAATACGTTAGCTCCGTCGTGGTCAGCATCTGTGTAGCAGATTCTGATACTATCAACAATGTATGCGTTGTTAGACACAATGATTGAGTTGTCCACATCGCCAGTAGCTGCGTGATAGAGACGAAGAGAACCGTCCTTATTCAATCCAGGGAAGTTGTTAGAGTCACCTTTCACACCTACAACAGACCACACCTCGCTGTCGAGATTCAAGAGAGCTGCCTCGTTCTCACCAGTCATATTAGTTGTTGATTTACCAGTGTATCTCAGAACGAAGTGATCAGCGTCTGGCACAACCTCAGGCACGTAAGCGCTGATAGTCCAGCAACCATTCTTCTCAGCTGACTTGTCAGCATAAACTGCTGAGTTTTCCTCAGTGTTATCAGTACCGAATGTACCCTTAGCACCCTGGATAGTGTAAGTACCGTCAGCGATGCTGAAGTTAACCACATAAGCCTCATCGACAGACTTAGTTGTGCTGAGTGTCCAGTTATTGTCAGTAGTCTTGTAGATGTAGTCACCGTTCTCGTTAGAGATGACATAACCGCCATCAACGGCAGTGAAGTAAACCTTAGCGTCCTTAACGACAGTCACACCACTCTCGCTTACGCTGAGGTTACCATCAGCTGTAGTGTTAGCGACGAGGTATGCCTGACCGTCAACAGGAGCGTTAGCGCTTGGCTGCTCTACAGCCATAACCTCCTCGATTGTAGTAGCGTTGTTGATGGCAGCCTTGACAGCATCGATGCTTTCCTGAGAGTAGTAGAACAATCCGTCACCCACACTGAGTGCGTCGAGAGCAGTTAAAGCAGCGTTCTTGACAGCGTCGAGATCATACTTCTCGATTGTCCAAACACCATTGTTGCTTGCAGTCTTGTTAGCATAAACTGTTGAGCCCTCAGAAGTGTTGTCAGTACCGAGGATACCTTTCACACCCTCGATAGTGTAACCGTTCTCAACTGGGTTAACAGTCAAAACGTAAGCCTCATCGATAGATGTTGTAGTGCTCAAAGTCCAAGTGTTGTTAGTGGTCTTGAAGATGTAGTTACCCTCCTCGTTAGAGATTGCGAATCCACCTTCTACAGCAGTGAAGTAAACCTTAGCGTACTTAGCGATAGTCACAGAGCTCTCACCTACGTTGAGATTACCATCAGCAGTGTTGTTTACCACGATGTATGAAGTACCCTCTACAGGTGCGTTGACAGACACAGCAGCGGCGGCGTTAACATCCTCAACAGTTGTTGCGGCATTTACGGCAGCCTTAGCAGCATCGATATTCTCCTGTGAGTAGTAGAACAATCCGTCACCGATTGGTGAGAGATTATCGAGAGCAGCGATAGCCGCAGTCTTAGCGTTCTCAAGCTCCTCGTCTACCTGAGCCTCAACCTTAGTATACTTAATGTCCTTGTAAGACAGCCAGCTGATGTTGTTGTCCTCAGCTACATCGAAACTGATATTCAGAGTTCCGTCTGTAACCTCACCAGCAGCTGTGAATGTGCCGTAGAAGAACTGTGTGCCGTCATCACAAGAAGCGCCCTCACACACGTTAACAGCCTCTCCGCCGTTAACAGAGAATGTGATACCTGAAGCGTTGTCAGTAACGTCATTCTTTACACGAACACGGACAAGTACGCTCACCTCATAGTTACCATTCTCAACACCAGAGAGTGATCCGTTGATTGATGTAGCTCCGAGAGAGTTAGCGTCGCCAGTCCAGTACTCGAAGAATGGAACTGTCATTCCTGAACCGTGCTCGTGGTTGTCAGCCTCTACAGACCATGTATTGATGTATGGACTGCCATTGTAGTCAGTTGTTCCCCAAGTTGAGAGGAGGAGGTCGTCTACAGTATTAGCAGAATGCCATCCGTTTCCGAATACGCTTGTCTGGAAAGCTGAAGCCTCATCGTTAGTCAGAGTACCTGAGTTGTATGAATTGACAAGAGTCTCCAGAGCAGCATTGAATGTCTCATACGCCTCTGCTGTATAGAAGTTGTTAGCCTCGAGCAAGCTGTTTGTTCTGTTGATCACGCTTGCAGCGTTAGCGTAGACAGCGATAGATGCCAAAGCGTTGTTAGTAGCTGTAGCCAAAGCAGATGTAGCTGTACCGTACTCATCAGATGTGCTGTAAGTCTTACCGGAGTAGTCAGCGATAGCTTTCTGCAACTCAGAGAGTGCATCCGGGCTCATGACAGCAGTCTGGTCTACCGCGTTAGCAGCGTCAACAGCTTCGTTATATGAAGTCACATACTCGCTGAGGTCAACACCCCTGAGATATGTAAGCTCAACCTTATCGAAGATTGTCCAAAGGTTAGTGTTGCCTTCGAGTTTGTAGCCAATTTTAAGCTCTCCAGTAGTAACAGTCACCTCAACTGGTTCTGTACGGTAGTAATTCTCAGAGAAAGCGCCAGAAGCTGCGGTCATATTGTTAGGATTAGATCCAGTGTATGTTGAACCGCCGTAATAGTTCTGAGTGAGTTTTTCAGCATCAGACTCAATTGTAGGAAGAACAGTAGACACTGCGTTAGCATAAAACACAGGTAGATTCTCTGCATCTGTTCCATCCTGACGATAGAATCCCTGACCTACAACCTTGTATGTTCCGTTTGGAACTGTTACAGTCTGGTAAACATCGAAAACGTTATGATATCTCTCAGCGCAGCAGTTCTCATTAGCGCCACCGCCTGCGTATGCACCCGTCCATGTTGGGTAATATGATGAGTTCTGGTTACGGCTGAAGTTCCAGTTCTTGATGAGGAACGTAGCGTCGCTATTCTCAGTCAAGGCAGCTGTAAGGTCCTCGACAGATGTAACCTTCCACTTAATAGCATCTTCAACAGAAGCTCCAGTGTTTGTCAATGTAGGATTTACCGCATTTGCGTCAAGGTAAGTTATGTAGCTCCCATTCTCCTCAGTTGACAAGACGTAGTTGTCACCTACCGCTGTGAAGTAGATGTTTGTGGCACCGCTGTCAATGTAAGTTCCTCCGAAGAAATGGCTTGACTCATTGTTGTACGCGTGTGAGTCGATTGTGTAGACACCGTCACTGACATAATTCAGTTTAACCTGATGACCGTGCTCGATAAGTGATGCCTGAGTACCCCATGCGTTAGCACCGCCGAAATATCTCGAAGTGCTTACGTCCTGAAGAATATACTCCGCACCATCCGTGAAGTTCTGAGCATAGACATTCGCTCCAGCTCCGAGTAACACGGCTGCATAAAGTAATTTTCTTACCATAATAAATTGTTTAAATTAAGTTTGATTGATATTTGTATTTTCATTCTAAATTCTTAATTTCTTTCTTCCTTCTTGCAGTAAAAGTGCTAGCTAAAGCTATGTACTGTTGATTAGTTACCTTTTTTCTTTTGTTATTGCAAAGAAACATCTTTTTTTTTATTTTCAAGAATAAATGTTTGAAAAAAAGCAAAAAATGGTTAAATACGATAGTTTGCGCATTATGAGCTACAAAGAAGTGGACTTTGTTTTTGTTTCCGTTTTGCTTTGCATAGCCACCATTGTTGTGAGAAGCCAGGAATAAAAATGTCACAAAGATAAAATATCACGTTTTCGATATGCCTCATAACGCGATGAAGTAGTATCTTTGCGTTGTTTAATTATTGCAGTTTCACAATTATGAAGGTGAATTTTTTAGACCTTAAGCCGAAAGAAGCCTTTCGCTACGATGAGATTATGAGTGCCGTGCGTGGAGTCATCGACTCGGCATGGTTTGTGCGTGGCGAGGCGGTGAGCCGGTTTGAGTCTCACTATGCGGAATATATTGGAAGCCAGTATTGCGTGGGTGTTGGTAACGGGCTGGACGCCTTGACACTAATGTTGAGGGCATACAAGGAACTGGGTCATTTGAGTGACGGTGACGAAGTGATAGTGCCTGCCAACACATTCATCGCCACCATACTGTCTATCACATCTAACGGACTCACCCCGATATTTGCCGAGCCGACATACGACGGGCTTGTGTTAGACATGACAAAGTTGGAGGCCCTTGTCACCTCACGTACACGGGCCGTCATGACAGTACATCTCTATGGGAGATGCGCCTACTCACAAAGTCTTTCATCATTTTGCGAGCGACACGGACTGTTACTATTTGAGGATAATGCTCAAGCTCACGGATGTGTTTACGAACAGGACGGCTTGATGCGCAAGACAGGTTCTCTGGGCGTAGCCGCCGCACATTCTTTTTATCCAGGTAAGAATCTCGGAGCCTACGGTGACGGCGGAGCGGTGACAACGGATGACTGTGACGTGGCGGAGAAGATAAGATCTCTCGGCAATTACGGCTCGTCGTCCAAGTACATATACGAGTACCAAGGAGTGAACTCGAGACTTGACGAGATACAGGCAGCTGTCTTAGACGTCAAGCTGCGTCATCTTGACGAAGACAACAGAAGGAGGCATGAGATAGCGTCGTTCTATTACGACAACATACGCAATGACAATGTGACTCTGCCGTCACGTCTGTCGGACCATCTGAATGTGTATCACTTGTTTCCCGTGCTTGCCAAAAACCGTGACGATCTGAGTGATTTTCTGAAGTCAAACGACATACAGACCATCTGCCATTATCCCGTTCCAGCCCACCAGCAGGAATGTTACAAGCAGTACGCAGGTCTCTCGTTGCCCATCACGGAACGATTGTCACGTGAAGAGCTTAGCATTCCAATTGGACCTGCCATGACCGACGAGGAGGTTAGATATGTCACAGAGACGATAAATGCTTTTCGAGGATGAGAAAGCATAATTAACAATAGACGTACCATTTAAATAAGTATATATGAGAGACTGGAAAACAATAAAAGAATATGAGGAGATTAAGTTTGAGTTTTTCGAGGGAATAGCGAAGATCACCATTAATCGTCCTCGTTACCGTAACGCTTTCACCCCACAGACGACATGGGAGATGTCAGACGCCATGAGTTACTGTCGTGAGTCCAAGGACATCCGCGTCGTGGTTTTCACCGGAGCTGAGACTGCGAGAGTTGAGGGACAGTCCGAGGAGGAATGGCTCAAGACCTGTGCCTTTTGTTCCGGCGGCGACATGAATGTGAAAGGTCGCGGAGGATATATAGGAAAAGATGGAGTGCCGAGGTTAAGCGTTCTTGACGTGCAAAAACAGATAAGGAGCATACCTAAGCCCGTCATCGCCATGGTGAACGGTTTTGCCGTGGGAGGAGGACATGTCTTACATGTCGTGTGCGACCTCACCATCGCCTCACATAACGCCAAGTTCGGGCAGACAGGTCCGAAGGTGGGAAGCTTCGACGCCGGTTTTGGTTCAAGCTATCTCGCTCGTATCGTTGGACAGAAAAAAGCTCGAGAGATATGGTATTTATGTAAGCTGTACACTGCTGACGAGGCAGAGAAGATGGGTTTAGTGAACAAGGTGGTGACACACGACCAGCTGGAGGATGAGGTTGTCGAATGGGCCAAGGTAATGATGAAACGCTCACCGATCGCCCTAAGAATGATTAAGGCAGGACTGAATGCTGAGCTTGACGGACAGGCAGGCATACAGGAACTCGCTGGCGATGCTACCATGTTGTATTATTTCTCTGACGAGGCACAAGAGGGAGGTAAGGCTTTTTTGAAAAAAAGAGAGCCTGATTTCGACCAGTATCCATACATTCCTTAACGAGGATTATGCTTTGTCATCTCACTCATTTGGCTGAGTAAGGTCGGCAAAACATCGTTTTATTTTAGAATAAATATTTTTTTATCCGCATAATTGTTGCGAGTTAAATTAAAATTATTACCTTTGCAGCCGCAAATGAGTAACGGGCTCCTATAGTTCAATGGATAGAACAAATCTCTCCTAAAGATTAGATTCGAGTTCGATTCTCGATGGGAGTACAGCTCTTGTCAGTGCGATGTGTGACCTAGTCACGATATTTACACAGGGTTAGTTTAGTTGGTAGAATATCGGTCTCCAAAACCGAGGGTCGGGGGTTCGAGTCCCTCACCCTGTGCAAAAGAACTGAGATGAATGTCTCAGTTTTTTTTGTGCCCTGACGTTTCGACTCAGCAAGTCTGCGCTTCACATCGACAAGCAGTATCGCCACACAATCCTACCGTACTCATGTGACGCGCTGGGTGTCCCTTCCCTCGCCATCACGTTTTTGTCAAGTCACCAGTTAGCATCTAATACACTATCCAGCGTAACTACATAAGCCATTTTGTATTGTTAGACATATACTCATGTCCAAACACACACCGCAGACAATCATGATTAAAGCAATAGTTATTATGCAGCTGAATCAGTCCTTGAGAGTCTCCGCCATGTTCAGGCTTTATTCCAGCGTTTTTCCAATCCCTAGTCACCTTATTATCCTCAACTTTCGTCTGTTCATACAATTCGAAAGCCTTGTCTTTCATTTGCTGTTCATCTCTGTAACAACCATACGAGAATATCAGAGGTATGATGGCGTTGATGAGTATCGACTCCTTTGAGTTCTCCGACAAGACGAAAGAGCGGCTATCCACTTCAAGCATCCTAAAAAACTCATCCTTACTCTTTCCCTCTATTATGCGCGAGAAGTTAAGTTTCTCCTCATGGAACAACTCAGCCAGTTGTGATATGCGCACATGCGGGAAGTTGACAGGCCTCAGTCTCAGATACTTCCACTTATGGCGTTCCATGTGTGAGAGAGAGAATTTATGACTGAGGTACTCATACTCATCACACAGGCGGGCATAGTCATCGTCTTTTACGCCATGTATGCCAGTCCTGTCCAGCATGCCGGCCCGTCCGAAAAACAGAGCTTTGACCTGAAACAGACTATCTCTGTGCTTTGCCGCCGATTTGAGCGACAGTCCCTTAGCCCATTCCTCGAAGGCGTCGCCGTTCTTGCCAAACCCGAACGAACGAGCCAAACACACAAACATCACGTTTTCCCAGTCACCGTCGAGCGTGTTGAAGTACCCCGTTATCTGTCTGTTCTTTTGTTCCAGGCGTTCCGTGAGCAGCTTAGCCAACCAATTGTGAGTGATCAGTGTTGGTATATGACTTATCACATCCTTACAAGGCGGATAGTCGTCTGAGTGTGTAAGCCTGTCGAAATCACACACCAACTGTTCTGGTATGTCGATTTGTATCTGCGGCACGTTTTCCCCACTTTTGTAAAAAATATTCGTGTCCAACTCGGTAGACACATGCAGTATGATATTGTCATAGTTCCTATCCTTGTCGTGTCTGTGTCTGAACCAATCGCTGTTACGTATATGAATCTCGACATTGCCCACCCATAATATGCCGTCTATCTTCACCTTGGCTCCGAGGAAATCGGGTCCGGCGTCACTGTTCGCTATTCCAGGGCTGAACACCTCGACAGGCTTGCCGTCTCTTGTTCTCAGTCCTTTCAGCGGGAACATCTTATGTCTCCATACGTAGTGTAGTATTCTTTCCATTTTCGTGATTCAGATTAATGTCATGTGACAGGTGGTCACATATCCACCGGTGTACTTAGTCATGGTTAATGTCTCAACTTCCGAGTCTTTGCCGCCATTCTTCACTGCTGCATGCCCTCACTGTCCGCTTGTGTGACGGAAATTACCGAACAATAGCGAGAAGAGTTTTTTTACTCTGTCACAAGAAATATTGGTGGCAAAGATAAAATTTTTATTTTTAAATGTTTAACTTTGCAATGTTTTATTCAAGTATGTTCTTAAACAGTTTTCCTATCCCCTTAACGTGGGGTTTTGGTTTGAGAGCATGTCATAAACACCAATACTGAAATGAAAATAGCGCTTATAGGATACGGAAAAATGGGCAAGATGATCGAGGAAATCGCATTGAGCCGAGGTCATGAGATTGTGAGTATCATTGATGTGAACAACCAAGAGGAGTTTGAGTCTGAGCGATTCGCCAGTGCGGATGTCGCCATAGAGTTCACCGCACCTCATGTGGCTTACGCCAATTACCTGAAGTGTTGGGCCAAAGGCGTGAAGGTGGTGAGCGGTTCAACAGGGTGGTTGAAAGAGCATGGTGACGATGTGCGCTCAGCTTGCGAGAACGATGGCAAGACCCTGTTCTGGGCAAGCAATTTCTCTGTAGGAGTGGCCATCTTCTCCGCCGTCAACAAATACCTCGCCAAGATTATGAATGGTTTTCCGCAGTACGACGTTAAGATGGAGGAGACACACCACATACACAAGCTCGACCACCCTTCCGGCACAGGTATCACGTTGGCTGAGCAGATCGTGGAACGACTGGACAGAAAAGACAACTGGACGATGGGCTACCTCCGTAATCCCGACGGCTCAGTACAAGGCAGCGACAATGTCTCTCCTGAGCTGTTGCCTATCAGCTCCATACGTCGTGACGAGATACCTGGCATCCACACCATCACCTACGACAGTGATGCTGACCAGATTACCATAACACATGACGCTCACTCACGTAAGGGATTTGCTCTCGGAGCAGTCATCGCAGCGGAGTTCACAGCTAAGCATCACGGTCTTCTCTCAACTGACGACCTGTTCAAATTCTGATTACTTATCACGTTTTTCACGTTTGTTTAACTTCCGCTCCTGATCATGTGGCGGAGAATGAAATAATAATGGCTTTAGATTACAATAGTTTCAAGAAAACAAAGTCTCAGGGTAAGGCTGGAGAGCAGCCGCAAAAAACATGGGTGAAGTGGACAAAGTTCCTGGTTGTCACTTTTCTGTACGTGGCATTCCTCATCTGGGTTAAGTCATGGATGGGAATACTGGTCATACCATTTATCTTCGATGTCTACATCACCAAGAAGATAAAATGGACATGGTGGAAGGATATCGAGAGTGATGTGACGAGAACCATCATGTCTTGGGTCGACGCCATCGTGTTCGCCCTAGTAGCCGTTTATTTCGTCAATCAGTTTTTCTTTCAAAACTATCAGATTCCAAGCTCCTCACTCGAGAAGAGCCTGATGACAGGTGACTACTTGCTCGTCAGCAAGATGAGTTACGGACCTCGTATCCCACAAACTCCACTCGCATTGCCTTTGACACAGCACACCATACCTGTACTCAACTGCAAGAGCTACTTCGAGTGGCCTCATTGGGAATACAGACGCGTGAAGGGATTCGGCAAGGTGGAGCTGGGCGACATCGTAGTGTTCAACTTTCCAGCAGGCGACACTGTGGCTGTCAATCAGGCTGCCACATTCTACGACATGTGTGTCCAGCAGGCTGCAGAGAACTACGCCAATCAGAACGTCACGCTTCCTCACACACGCTCTTTGTCCATACAGGAGCAAAGAGAGTTATACGAGACATTATACTCTAAGGGCAAACAGATTGTCAAGGCGAACCCGGATTTCTTCGGAGAGGTGGTCGTGAGACCGGCTGACAGAACAGAGAATTACGTGAAACGCTGTGTGGGACTGCCGGGACAGGTTTTCGAGATTAAGGACAAGGTAATATATGTCGATGGCAAGCCGGAGAAACAGCCGGACAATGTACAATTCAACTATCACGTCTATGTCAAGGAGGGCGTATACCTAAATGAGATGAGTGACCTGTGTAATGAACTGGGAATAAGTGACGAGGACTGCCGCAACTGGATGCGCAATCCTGAGTACGGAATGGCCCTGACTGATTATGCAAGAAAGGGACTGCTCAAGCACACAGATATCGTGGACAGCATCACACCAATTAAGGATAACAGTTATTTTGATGACTCTAATCCGTTCTATCACATAATATTTGGTATGGTGTACCCTATCAACCACGATTACGGATGGACACGCGACAACTACGGACCTGTCACCATACCGGCGAAAGGAATGACTATTGACCTCAACGAGGATAACATAGCTATTTATGAGCGTCCTATCAGAACGTACGAGGGTAATAAGCTTGCCATTAAGGACGGTAAGATTTATATCAATGGTAAGCAGACGGACAAGTATACGTTCAAGATGGACTACTACTGGATGATGGGTGACAACAGACATAACTCAGCCGACTCACGTTATTGGGGTTTTGTGCCAGAGGATCACATCGTCGGCAAGCCGCTGTTCGTATGGCTTAGCGTTAGCCCTGACGCCAATCCAAAAAGCAGGATCAGATGGAACAGATTGTTCAAGTGGGTAGGTGACATCAAATAATATGGTTATGACTCTGTCATCCGCATATCTTCCTCCTGTCAGCTGGTTCTCTGAACTTGTCAGACAAGACTCCGCAAGCATTGAGCAATGGGAGCATTTCCATAAGCAAACCATCAGGAACAGATGTACCATCGACTCACCTAACGGGCCACTCAACCTCACTGTGCCTGTAGACAAAAGCAACTTCACGAACGACGGGAAGTGCTTGATGCGTGACGTGATGATATCTTACCACAACGACTGGCAACATCAGCATTGGAACGCATTAAAGACAAGCTACTTCAACAGTCCGTTCTTCGAATATCTACAGGATGACTTCAGACCTTTCTACGAGAAAAGATGGAAGTTCCTAATGGATTTCAATGAAGCTCTCGTGGATAAGTGCTGCGAACTGATTGAGATAACACCATCTGTCTCACGCACAGAACAATGGATGGGCAAGTTTCACACCGACGCAGCAAGTGAGGACGTGCATCTGCTAAAACCTTATTATCAAGTATTCGCCCAGAAACACGGCTTCCTGAAAGACCTGAGTATCGTCGACTTGATTTTTAATATGGGAAAGGAGAGTGTCTTCTATCTTTAATCTTAAGATGGAAGACATTCTCTTTTTTTATTGCTCATAACACATAATCATATTGACACTTTCGTTTGACAATCTTTGTTTTTAGTGTACGATTGTGATATATCTCCAATGAAGAGAGTAACACAAGAGTGCAACGACGAGTAATGTCAAAACAGATTATTACACTTTACAAACGAATTCATCAACAAGAACAATCATGGAAGAACATCAAGTCAAAAGTAAAGGAACGAAATGCGGCTCTCCTTTATAAACGTGCAGATTTACGTATTTTATTTCCTTGGTTTACCCCCCCCGAAAAAGATGCGAAAAAAGCAAAAAAAAGTGCTGAAATATTTGTTCGC
>CALCEL010000077.1 GCA_937900485.1 uncultured Prevotellaceae bacterium | reverse complement strand
AGGAAATCAGCCCTTTCTTTTTTCTTATTAAAACTTTTAGCGGACAGTAATATTTTTGAATGAACGTCTTATTTGGGGTGACCTTATGTCATCCAGTCTTTATGTTTGTCGTGTGAACGATTATCGTCTGCCACCTCGTCCGCCGAATCCGCCCGGACGTCCTCCGCCATTGCCGTAAGGGTTGTTGTCGGTTCCATTCGCGTTCTTGCCGCCGAAGATGTTAAGCTTGTATATCACGTGCAGCATACCGTATGAGTAGATAGCGTTGTATCTGGAGTCAGTGCTCTGCATCGTGGTGAGAGCTCTGCTTATATTAGACCTGTTGTTGAGGATGTCGTTCCATTGAAGAGATACAGTGAGAGCCTTTCCCTTGAGAAAGCTCTGTGAGATCTGAGCGTTCCACAGCAGTTCATCAGTGTTCATTCCTGATGATGAGTAGCCTCTTCTGCTGCTCTCGGAAATGTCAGATGAGAAACTGAGACCGCAGTTGAAATTGAGGTTCATCTCACATCCATAAGAGAACTGCCATGTGTCGAGGTTGTTGTTTGTGACTATATTGTTGCGTGAGTGTGTGTAACGTACGTTACCGTTAACGCTGAACTCAAACCAGTCCTTGCGGAATCCTAATGACAAACGTTCGTTGATGCTTGTCTGATTTGTTGTTGACCTGGTGGATGATGGGTAAGTCATTTGTAGATTTGCCATCATTGCACTGTCTTGAACGTAGTAATAGCTGACCTGGTGTTGATACCTGAACATGGAGAACGAGCTGAATGTGAAATATTTGTTCTCGCCAAGCCCTCTGTTGTATCCCACTCCGAGCATTGCGTTCCAGTTGCCGTTGATATTTTCAGGTTTAGTGGTTTTCACACCGGTCTCAGCGTCGTACTTTGTCTCGTTTGATATACTGTTCTGTGTCAGGTTGACGTTTGCGAAAGTGAAAATACCCTGCTGCAGCTCAGCGTTGTAAGTGTTGAAGTCAATCTTGAAGTCATGATTGAAAGATGGCTTCAGGCTTGCGTTACCCATAGAGATGTTGAGCGGGTCTGAGTCGTCGACGATTTCCAGGAGATTCTCCATTGACGGCTGTGATGAGCGTCCTCGGTAATTAGCCTTCATCTGTGTCTGCTTGTTCCACTCATATTTGAAGTCAAGAGTAGGGGAGAAGTTGAAGACGTTTCTCGTGATCTCAGGATAGTCCTGGGCCATGTATTTGTAATCGAGTATGGAGTGTTGTGGAAGGAAGTCCATTCCCGCAGACAAGTTATAGCTGCTGCCTACCTTGCGGAGTCTGATGCTGGCAGTGTGTGTAAGTAGCTTGTATGTGGAGAGCTTTGTCAGACTGTCTGCGGCGGATATGGTGCTGGCGTCGCTGTTCGGATTGATGCCCAGTTGAAGAATGTTGTCAAGAGCTCCGGCCACGTCATATCTGTAGGCGTAAAGAATCTGTTGTATGCTGTTGTAAGTCGTCAGGTCGTTTACCCATACGTCCGCAGATCGGTCACTTCTTTTGTAGTTATAGCTGAACTTGTACGAGAACTGGAGGTACGTCTTTTCTGCTATAGGTTCAGAATAGGTAATTTGTGCCGAGTAGTTGTGTGACTTACCCGGTGTGGTGTAATACCTATTATTATATGTGTCGGTTCTGTTTGTTGAACGGTATTTGATAGCTGCCGCACTAAGTTGTTTGCTCTCAGACTCACCGACACCTCCAGTGAATCGGAATGTGATGTTACGTCCGTTAGAGCTGAGTCGTCTGTTCAGTTGAAGCTCACCATTGAGATTTTTGTCTGTGCTGTACGTCTGCTGTACGTTTGAGTTTGTGTTGACAATGACATTATAGATGCTGTCGACCTCGTTGATTTTCTGGTTAGCCCAAGAGTATGGGTCGTATTCCGCATCTTCAATGTCATAAGGATTGATGTCGAATGTTGCTTTGTTGCTGTAGCTCTTACCTCTGTTACGTGAGATAGATGCGCTTGGACGGAAAATGATGTTAGTTAGCGAGTCCGGCTTCCATTCTATGCGGAAATCAGTGTTTCCGCTCATGTTGCTCTTGTAATTCTGGCTTACGCTGTTGACGAACGCTCCTTCTTTTGTTACGAAGTTCTCGATGTTGGACAAGGTGTAAGTGTCACCTCCCTCATAGTTGAACACGAGGTTACCATTAGCTTTAAGCTTTGCACTCTCCGTGTTGAAGTTCGCTCCCGCCATCTTGCCAGCCTCAAGACCGTTTCCGCCACGTCCCCAGCCTCGTCCGCCGCCGCCGCCGAATCCTCTGTCACCGATATTGTTGGCTGAGCCGAACACAAAGATTTTGGTTTTTTCCGTGAAGCGGAAGGCGCTTATCTTTTCCGTGTATCTTGAGTTGGTTCCGATGGCCAAGTCTATGTTGCCTATCCATCCGTTGTTCATTCCTCTCTTTATCTGGATGTCAAGAACTGTCTCTTCTTCACCGTCGTCTATACCAGTCATCTCTGCCAGGTCAGACTTCTTGTAGTAAGACTTGATCTTGTCGACTATATTTGTTGGTATGTTCTTCAAAGCCACCTTTGTGTCGTTGAGGAAGAATTCTTTTCCGTCGACCATAATCTTTTTCACTGTCTTACCGTTTATGGTAATATTACCGTCATCGTCAATCTCCGCTCCCGGTAATTTTTTCACGAGTTCCTCTAATGCACTGCCCTCCGCTACTCTGTATGCGCTTGCGTTGTACACGAGTGAGTCACCGCTGACTTGTACCTGCGCAGCATTGGCGCTTACCACAGCTTCCTTGAGGAGTTTAGTGTTCTCTTTCAAGGTGAGGTAGCCCATGTCGACATTCTTTTCTTTTTTGTTTGTGAGGTCCAGTGATATGGTGTTGTCCTGGTATCCTATAAATGTGACCTTCAAAGCATACTTACCTTTTGGAACTCCCGTGATTTTAAACGTGCCGTCTAAACCACTGGATACTCCGGAGACCATTGTGCTGTCCGGTAGGGATAGTACACGAACAGTGGCGGATGGTACCGTCTCGTTTGTTCCTTTCTCGATAATTGTACCAGTCACATTAAACTTTGATTGCGCTGATGTGCTGCCAGCTGTTGCCATCAAAAGCATGGCAAGTAATGTTTTTTTCATTTTTTATTATATGTACGATATGAATTAATGCGTTACAAATACTGCTCGTCTTTATTTCTTTATGGGGTATAATTAGGTTTTTGACATCTGTGTGATGGTATTCGCAGATAATAGTAAACCTTGATAAAGTAATGATGACCTTTTTTATATTTGTGTGACTGCAAAGTTACAAAATTGTTTAATTTTTTGATGACAATTCGTGCAATATGATTATTTTTGCATCAAATTCGTTAATCGTATGAGCAAATTTTTGATGAGCATCTTGTTACTTGCTTCTGTGGCTGTCAGCGCACAAGAAGTGAAACTTGATAAGTATCCGTTGATTCCTGATGAACTGAACGGAACGTTCGCTGATTTCTGTCATCCTTTTGCCTCTGGTATTGCAAATGGTACTCATGGACAATATTTCGGACAGATTACCCCTTCTAAGAATATGTACGGGTACGGACGTTTCCTCTCACACAAAGATGAGACGGTTACCGGGCAGTTTCGTCAGAATACTCTCGTTTTTGGTATCACTATGGGAACACATGTCGTCAAGGTAGGTTCCAAGGAGCATTATATCTCATACGACTTGACTAATGGTAAGCCACTTTACATTACTAAGGATGGTAAACATATCAACGTGCCTCTGGAGGCAGAGTCTATTTATCGCTTCCAATCGTTGACGTACTCCAGCGGTGATAAGTATGTTGGTGAGACGGTCAACGGCAAACGTGACGGATATGGTATATATATGTATAAGAACGGTGATTTCTTCTATGGTTCTTATAAGAATAACGACCGATATGGTTGGGGGGCTACTTTCACAACCAGTAACCAAGTGATTATTCAGCATTTCTGATTTAACACAAGAGTATCATCACTCTTTAATTTTATGTCACCTGATATGACGTGTCAGGTGTAATACTTGATACGTTAGTGATGTGGTGAGAATGTGTGTTTATTAGCGTGAACATTCCTCAATCTTTCCGTCTAAGACGTACCATATGTATCCTTTCACGTTCTTATATCCTATCTGCTCAATAAGACCCATGTATGTTTTTATCTGTTTCGTGTGGGCGTTCTTCTGTTCTTCTCCTGTTTTGTAGTCTATGACAATGGCAGTGTCTCTATTGCGGGAAGTGATGACTCTGTCGGGTCTTTTCTCTGTAACTCGTCCATTGTCGTCCTTATAAAGGATGGCTCGTTCGTTTAGTACTTCCCATTTTGTGTTAAACCAGTCTCTTACTATGTCGTTTGTGAACGCCTCATGAAGATGTCTGCTTGCCTCTTTCTTTTGAGCGCATGTCTCAAAGCATCCCATTCCGTTGAATGTGTCTATGACTTTGTCAATCTCAGAGTCAATGTCCTCTGTAGTCTTTATCTGCTGAAGTATGTTGTGGTAGAGTAGTCCTCTGTCTATTAATGTCTGTGGGTGTGATGTGATCTCGTCTGGTGATAATATGAACTTCTTTGAGTTGTTGGATTGGCGGTAGTTAACTAGTGTGTCGTTGTAACAGAATATGGATGTGATGTTATCGCATGAGAGACTATCTTCCTCCTTACTCTTTGACATCTGACCCCAACTCCATGTCTCTGTCATGTCTTCTTGATTGTCTTTATGTTCCATATCCTCTGGAATGGAACGTAGTATGATTTGGGACACATTCTTTATCTCTCTGCCACTGCTGTCTTTCTTTTGTTTCTTCTCTTTCTCGCTTTTTGTCAGTATGACGAGGTTGCTTACTGCTCTCGTGAAGCCGACATATAGTAAGTTAAGGTTGTCCACGTCATTCTTTAATTCCTCCTCAAGATAGTCGTTGCGGAATATGGATTCTTTTGTCTCCTTAGTGAAGTCAACTGGTGCGAGTGGTAATTCGTCGTAAGGAGGAACCTGTGGTGTGCACCATAACAGATTTCTTGAGTTTCCGTTAGTGTCCCAGTTGCAGTAAGGCATGATGACGGTGTGAAACTCCAGTCCTTTACTTTTGTGTATTGACATGATGCGCACACCATTGGCTGAGTCATTGGCAATGGTTTTCTCGTGTAGAGTCTCGTCCCAGAATGTTAGGAAAGAGTACAGGTCGGTTTGCTGGTCCTCGCAATAGGCGGATAACTTGTCGTGGAAGTAGAAGAGATATGCGTCTTGATGTTTGATGTTCTTCAACTCTAACAGGTTGTACACCTGCTCTGCGAGTTCCATTATTGGAAGGTATGTCAACTTCTCAATGTTGCTGGTGAACGCCTCCGGAAGGTATGTTAAGAGTATGTCTCTGTCTTTCAGCATGAAGTCGCTTAAGGTGTTTTTTATCTCCTTATTCCTTTTCACTTCCTTCTGATAGTAGTAGGCCAGATTTGCAAGAGACAGACGATCTTTTTTGTTTGTCAGGAAGCGGAAAGCCGTTATTATGATGTTAATCGTGGCAGAGAAATCCAGCCTGAAGGCCTCATTGCTTATTATCTTTATCTCATGTTTGCCCGTATAAGCCATTCTCGTATTCTCATCCATTGAGTTCAGGTCGTTGAAGTACTTGCAGATGATGGGTATTTTGTTGTTTGTCCTGACTATGATTGTGATGTCGTTCTGCCTTACTCCGTTGTCGAGTAAGTTCCGAAGTGTTACCGCAAGTTCCTTTAATGTCTTCTCGGAGTATTCCTCGTCATTTTCTGCCGTGATGGCAGTTACACTCACAAAGCCTTCACCGTCTCTGTCTTGTCTGAACTTCTGGCATACGTCCCGGTATGCGTTAGGTAGGTCTTCGGACTTCTCGCCATTAATGTCTTTGCAGTCTTCGCTAAGCAGTGTCACTGCTTTAGTGAAGAACATGTTATTGAATGTAATAACTCTCTCGGCACTGCGGAAATTGGTGTCGAGTGATATGCAATGAGTATATTTCTTGAATTGACTATTCTCGATGTTATTGAGGATTTGCCATTCGCTGAATCTCCATCTGTAGATACTTTGTTTCACGTCACCTACAATAAGACAGTCGTAGTTGGAGTCTAAGCTGTTGGATAATAGCGGTTTGAAATTCTCCCATTGTAGTTTGGACGTATCTTGGAACTCGTCAATCATAATGTGGTTGAATCGGGCTCCCATCTTCTCGTAGACAAAAGGTATGTCGCTCTTGTCTATGAGATCGTTGAGAAAGTGTGCAGTGTCCTTCAGAAGAAATCTGTTGGCTTCCTGATTCAGATAACGCACTTTGGTGTTGATGATGTTCAGCAGCATCAAATGGTTGATGTGCTTGAGTATGGCGTTTGTCGTGTTGATTTTTATTTTCCACTCAGGGATAGATTGTATTATGCTGTTGAGCGAAGGCATAAAGCGTTCTCTCACCAATGTCCTCAGCTTTGTGTCGTTCTTGTCTTTCAACCAGTTGTCCTCGTCTTCAGCACAACTTAACACTCTTGTACCTGGTTCTGCCAGTTCTTCGTTATTCAGCTTGACGAAGAAATTGTATATTCCTGAGTTGGCATATTTGAATGAGCTAGAATTATAACCGTTACATCCACAGATGTCAAGGAACTCCTTGCCGGCGTTCTTCAGCTCTCTTATTGCCTTCTCTCTGATGGTATTCAGATTTTTTTTATAAACGGATAAAAACTTAGTGTCCCCGATTTTCTCCCTTATCTCCCGGTTCTTCTCAAGATAGTGTTCGTTGAAAATATTCTTGCCGAAGTCTTCAATCTCTCTGTTAATACGCCAGTTACCCTTTTTGCGCTCTGTCTTTTCCTCGATGTAGCTTTCTATTATTTTAAATATGTGTTTGTCACTCTTCAAGTCATCGATGATTTCGTTTACTGCGTCTGTCAGCACCTCTTCAGAATTGAGGTCAACGCGCAAGTTAGCTGTGAGGTCGAGTTCGTGTGCCAACTCCCTGACCACGGACTGAAAGAAAGAGTCGATGGTCTCAATTCTGAATCTGCTGTAATCGTGAAGTATGTTTGTGAGTGCTAAAGCGGCTCGTTTGCGTATCTCCTCGTCGTTTATGCCAAGTCCGATAATCTCCTCGTTTTCTTTTATCTTCTGCAGATATGTGTCTGACTGTTTGTCGGAGTTGGCTATTCCGTTGAGCTGGCTTATGATACGTGACTTCATTTCTGCTGTCGCTTTGTTTGTGAAAGTGACAGCTAGTATGTGCTTGTAGTCAAATGGGTTGATAATGAGAAGCCTGATGTATTCTACAGCTAGTGTGAATGTCTTGCCGCTACCTGCTGATGCCTTGTATATTGTTAGCACGTCGTGTTGATTTTTATGCGTATACTGCGGGTTTATGTTGTCTGTGACGTTAACAGTATATCGCTGGTCATGGATCTTGATGTTTATCTCTGTTTCTTATTTCCAAAGAGAGTCCATCCGTTCTTTCAGTTTAATTTCGGCGGCGTTGTCTTGTGCCGTCCAAAATGTTTTGCCCGTTGCTTGGTCGGGCAGAAATTGTTGTTTGACGAAATGTCCTTCGTAATCGTGAGCGTATTTGTAGTTTTCTGAATACCCAAGGTCTCGCATCAGTTTTGTCGGTGCGTTACGTAGATGTAGTGGTACTGGAAGATTGCCGGTAGAGCGTACATACTCCAACGCGTTGTTGATGGCTTCGTAGGCTGAGTTGCTCTTGGCGCTTGTAGCTAGGTATATGGTTGCCTCTGCTAATGGTATGCGTCCTTCTGGCATGCCGATCTTGTTGACTGTGTCGAAACATGCGTTGGCGAGAAGCAGAGCGTTTGGGTTTGCCAGTCCGATGTCTTCCGCGGCAGAGATGACCAGTCGTCTTGCTATGAATACTGGGTCTTCACCTCCTTCGAGCATACGTGCCAAATAATAAATGGCGGCGTCTGGAGCGCTTCCTCGGATACTTTTTATGAACGCGGATATTATGTCGTAGTGCATCTCACCTTTTTTGTCATAAGCGAGAGGGTTTTGCTGTAATACGTCTGTTACCATTGAGTCGGTTATGACTATGTCGTTGCTTTGGCATGAGTCTATAACTAACTCGAGAATGTTGAGGAGTTTTCGAGCGTCTCCGCCACTGAAGCGCAAGATGGCATTAGTCTCTTTAAGTTGGATGTTCTTCTGTCTGAGAATTATGTCCTTCTTTATTGCCATCTCTAACAGTTGTGTCAAATCGTCTTTTTCTAATGACTTAAGCACATATACCTGACATCTGCTTAATAAAGGTCTTATGACCTCGAATGACGGGTTTTCTGTCGTGGCTCCGATCAGTGTCACGATACCTTGTTCCACAGCTCCGAGAAGCGAGTCCTGCTGTGACTTGCTGAATCGGTGAATCTCATCAATGAAAAGAATTGGTGAACAGTTGCCGCCGTTCGCATCATGACCGAAAAAATGTGATGACTTTGCTTTGTCGATTACTTCCCTTACGTCTTTCACTCCAGATGTCACGGCACTTAAGGTGTAGAATGGAACTGACAAGGTCTTGGCTATGATGTTAGCAAGAGTCGTTTTGCCAACTCCTGGAGGACCCCATAGAATGAAAGAGCTTATGTGTTTTTGACTTATCATTCTTTGTATGACGGCTCCTTCACCTACGAGATGTTTTTGCCCTATGTAGTCCTCAAGTGTTTTTGGTCTTAATCTTTCTGCAAGTGGAGACATATTCTTCAGATTTTACTTGATGTTGTTTGGTCAGCAAAATTATGAAAAAATAATATCATATCAAAAATGTGTGAGTTTGAATAAAAAAATAAACATATAATTTGATGATTAAGAAAAATAACGCTAACTTTGCACGCTGATATATGCGCTTTTATTAATAGGTATGAGACAATTAAAAATAACCAAGAGTATCACTAATCGTGAGAGTGCTTCTCTTGATAAGTATTTGCAAGAGATAGGACGTGAGGATTTGATTACAGTTGAGGAGGAGGTGGAACTTGCAGGAAAAATCCGAAAGGGTGGTCCTGAGGGTAGACGTGCTTTGGAGAAATTGACGAGGGCTAATCTGCGTTTTGTGGTGTCTGTAGCTAAACAATATCAAAATCAGGGTCTTAGTCTTCCAGACCTGATTAATGAGGGTAACCTCGGTCTTATAAAGGCCGCCGAAAAGTTCGATGAGACTCGTGGATTTAAGTTCATCAGTTACGCTGTGTGGTGGATTAGACAGTCTATCTTGCAGGCTTTGGCTGAGCAGTCTCGTATTGTGCGATTGCCTCTTAATCAGGTTGGCTCTCTTAATAAGATAAGTAAGGCGTTCTCTAAGTTTGAGCAAGAGAATGAGAGAAGACCGTCTCCGGAGGAGTTGGCGGACGAGTTAGCTTTGCCAGTTGATAAGGTTGCTGACACAATGAAGGTTTCTGGACGCCACATCTCAGTTGATGCTCCTTTCGTGGAAGGCGAGGATAATAGCTTGTTGGATGTGCTTGTCAATGACGACTCTCCAATGGCGGACAGAACTTTGGTTAATGAGTCTCTCCAGAAAGAGATTGATAGGGCGCTTGATACTTTGACGGAAAGGGAAAAGGAGATTATCAAGATGTTTTTCGGAATCGGAGAGCAGGAGAAGACACTGGAGGAAATCGGTGATCGCTTCAACCTGACAAGAGAAAGAGTCCGTCAGATTAAGGAGAAAGCCATACGAAGACTTCGAGCAAATTCACGTAGTAAGCTTCTGAAGTCTTATCTTGGGTAATTATGTATAGGCGGGGGAGTTTATCCCCCGTTTCGCATTTTATATAGTAAATTCAACATTTTATAACATTATTTATGAAAAATAAACTTTTTCTAATCATATTCTCTCTTTTGGTAATCAATGATGTTTGCTTTGCGCAGATGGAAGGTGGCGATAGAAGACCTTCAATGGACGGCGGAGGAAAGGGCGGTATGATGAGACCTGAGGATAGAGGACACGCCGAGAGAAAGATGAAGAGAGAAAGTGAGAAGAGAAAAGAGAATCTTAAAGAAGGAAATGGCAAGACCAAAGGTGTCGTTTATTTATTCGGCTTCTCTCGTTCTTTTGGAGATAGCCTTGTGTATATCTCTGATCTTAACAAGGTCGACAGTTTAGCTTTGGAGAAAAAGACTCGTTTCCTTCCTTATCGTTACGAGTTCAGTTTGCAGTTTGAGGAGTATCTGGAGGGAGAGAGAAAGTTGTCACGTCAAACCACTTGTGTGTTTTATGGTAAGAGCAAAAAGAAAATGCAGAAGAGACTGACTAAGATGAAAAAGCGTTATCTTAACATGGATAACGTGTCAATTGTCAACGTTTCTACTGATGAGTTTAATTTTATGCATCCGGTTGATAGATTCCGACTCTATGAGTGAAGTTTCTGACGTGTTTTTTTACCGTGAAAAATGTTATGCTCTCAAGTCTTTTTAATAGACATATTCTTCTATTATCTCTGTTCCTTCTTTCTGTCTCTTGCAGTGACAGTGATGATGAGAACTCGGATGAATATGTGAGTGGACATCGTGTCGTCTTCTTTTATTTCGCAGCAGAGAATGACTTGTATTCATTCCTCAGTGATGATATTGATGAAATCTTGAGTGCTTCTAAATGCTTGGGAGATGATGATAGACTTGTTATTTTCGTGGATGACTTGGGTAAGCCAAGGATATATGAGGTGGATAATACTGTGGTCTGTGATGACTTGAACAGTTTGACTCCCGTACATATCTTTGCTGGTGAATTCAATTCGTGTGGATTTGACGGCGTGTGTAAAGTCTTTGATTTCTTCCGTTCTAATTATCATGCTGACTCTTATGGTTTGGTAATGTGCTCTCATGGTACGGGATGGCTACCGTCTACTTATGATGGAGATAAAGTGTCGAGTGCGTCAAAGAGAAAAACATTTGGAGTCGATAATGGTAAGAATTATTCTTTACGTATAGGTAATCAGTTGGACATTACAGATTTGGCGTCAGCGATTAACTTGCTGCCGCATCTAGATTTCTTGATGTTCGATGCATGCTACATGCAATGTGCCGAGGTCTTGTATGAACTAAAGGATAATGTGGATGTCATCATCTCGTCTTGTGCGGAGATTCCTGGAGATGGTGCACCGTACAGTGACATCATGCAATATATGTTTTCAGACACAGTCGATGCAGATAACATCGTAAATAAATACTATGAAAAATCATATGGGTGGATTTCTGATGATGACAAGTTGTGCGGTGTTGTGTTGTCCGCTGTCTATACTGATGGATTTGACTCTTTGTATATTGTGACAAAGAACCTTTATGAGCGCTATCAGTCAGTCTTGGCTGATGTTGACTTGTCTGACGTCAGTCAATATGCTGACGGACACATCAAAACCTTTGGTTTTAATGTACATTTCTATGATTTGAGAGATTTGTTCCGGCACATCCTTCCTACTACTGAATTTGTTCGTTGGAATGATTGTCTTAATCGTGTTATTTGTTCATCAAGAGTTTCATCAGTGATTTATTCCGATTTGTTTGGAGCTTTTTCTGTTAATCATGAGGAATGTTGCGGGATTTCCGTAACTTTACCCGTGGATTTAGACATTGTGGATGAATATTACCGGAACTCTTATGGTGAGTTGCGGTGGAATTTATGAAAATGTTATAATTGAAATATCAAGAAAACTATGATACATTCTGTTTATTATAAAGTCGCCGGTTATAAATATAAGGTGATATTTGCTGATGATAATAATGACGAGAGTCTTATTACTTCAAGTTCTGTTTTTGAGATTGAGGCTCCGGAGAATGACGATGAGATTATTTTTCAGTTGTATTTGGATGATGCTTTCCGACCGGAAAGTAGGGGAGAAGAGATAGGTCAGTTTGACTGTGGTGGATGTAATCATGGCGTTTATCGTTCTGAGGACGGAACGTACCAGATACAGATAAGTAATGAATGTGATCAACAGTGTTGCGTGTTAGAGGTTGATGGTGACTTCACTAAGGGAAAGACCGCCTTAAATGGTGATAAACGAATGAGAAGTTTTGGTCTGAACAACGCACTGATGCTTATGTTTGCTTTCTCTACGTCTTCCCGTAACACCCTTTTGATGCATTCTTCAGTCGTTAGAAATAGCGGGAAAGGATTTATGTGTCTCGGTGAGAGCGGAACTGGAAAGAGTACACACACGTCTTTGTGGCTTAAATATATTGACGGGTCAGACTTGATGAATGATGATAACCCCGTGGTCAGAGTGACTGATGACGGCGTAGTTCGTGTATACGGCTCACCGTGGAGCGGTAAGACTCCTTGTTATAGAGATGTCGAGGCGCCAGTTGGTGCTTTCATACAGCTTAAACAGGCTCCGTATAACAAGATAAGGAGGGAAAATACCATCGAGGCTTTCTCGTCCCTGTTGTCTTCTTGCTCTGTCATGAAATGGGATTCCAAGAAATACAAGTCAATATGCGCGACTATAGCTAAATTGATTGAGGGCGTGCCTAACTATCTGTTGGAGTGTCTGCCAGATGAAGATGCCGCCAAGTTGTCGTATTCTACATGTTGTGATGATAAATAGTTTGATATGAACGAGAAAACGTCTGACAGCCAGTATATGTACATGAGAAATGATGTCTTTATTCCCCAGATGCTGAAGCTCATGGAGATGGGACATCGTGTCACTATACGTGCGTGCGGCTGGAGTATGCGGCCTTTTATCGAGCATAATCGTGACGAGCTGATTTTTGGTGCAGTCAAAGGTCCTGTGAAAAAAGGGGACGTGGTGTTGGCTGAGATAACCCCGGGAGTGTACGTGTGTCATAGGGTGGATGCCGTGGGTGACCAGAGGCTGCGCCTGAGAGGTGACGGTAACGTGGAACAGACCGAGATATGTGGACGGGATGACGTGAAGGCTGTGTTGGAATCTGTCGTCAGGAAAGGAAAGACGTATAATTTATCCACGTCACGTGTTTGGCATGTGTATTCTTGGTGGTGGGTGCGTCTTTTGCCTGCACGTAGGTATCTCCTTACCGCATACAGGCTGATATGGCTTCATGTCTTACCTTCAAGTGTCAGAAAATGGATACCGCTAAGTATTAAAGGGAAAATTAAGTTATTAATGAGTAGATAATAGAATAGTTATGAGAGTAAAAAAAGGATTCGACTTGATGTCCGTGTGTGATCAGAATATTATTATAGCACATGGAAAAGAGAATGTTGACTTTTCCAAGGTTATCACATTGAATGAGTCTTCAGCTTTGATCTGGAACGCCTTGTGTGACAAAGAGTTTAGTGCGGAGGATGCGGCCAAGGTTCTTACAGACGAATATGATGTGGATGAGGTTACCGCACTTGCGGATGCAAAGAGTCTGATCGAGAAGTGGGTCGAGGCTGGAATCGTTGAGTGATATGATGAACGTGAGAATTGAAGACAGTTGGAAGGAAGTGTTGAGTGACGAGTTCGACAAGCCTTATTTCATGAGGCTCGTGGATTTTGTCAAGCACGAGTATGCCACGGGTGTTGTATATCCACCGGGTAACAAGATTTTCAACGCTTTCAACTTGTGTCCTTTCGATAAGGTCAAGGTGGTGCTTTTGGGACAGGATCCTTATCATGAGCCAGGCCAGGCTCATGGACTGTGTTTCTCTGTGAATGACGGAGTGCCTTTTCCGAAGTCTCTTATCAATATTTTCAAAGAGATAAAAGATGATGTGGGAGTGGACGTTCCGGTGAGTGGAAATCTTACACGTTGGGCGGAGCAAGGTGTGCTGCTGATTAATTCCACGTTGACAGTACGTCGGGGCAGTGCCGGAAGTCATCAGGGACAAGGCTGGGAAGAGTTCACGGACGCTGTCATACGAGTGTTGAATGAAAAGCGTGACGGTCTGGTGTTTATATTGTGGGGCAGTTATGCGCAGAAGAAAGCCTCGTTCATTGATCAAGGAAGACACTGTGTGCTCAAGAGTGCCCATCCGTCGCCGTTGTCGGCATATAGGGGTTTTTTCGGATGCCGTCATTTCTCCAAAACAAACGAATATCTTGTTAACAAGGGAGAGTCTCCCATAAATTGGTAATTGTGTCTATGAAATCTATTTGTGTATTGTTGGTTTCTTGTGCTGTGGTTCTGTCATCATGCAGCACTAAGACGTCTGCGATCAATGACCTGCGTTCACTATCGACTGAGATACAGGAGAACGGTGCTGAGTACAATATTGAGCAATGGAAAAAAGCTGGTCAGAAGTACGAGAAAATAACGAATAAGATTAGTCAATATAAGTACAGTGTGGAGCAGAATAGGGAGATAGGGGAGTTGAAAGGCAAGTGTGCCGCTTATTTTGCAAAAGGAGTGGTCTCTAACATCACGAATAAGGTGACGAACATGGCCAGTCAGTTGAAAGGGGTTATTGATGGCGTGAAAGATGTTATCGGAGACACCGATGATAAGGAAAGGTGATAAGAACGGAATATCTTGAGAAGTTTGATGTTCTTTTTTAAGTTATATGCAGAAATGAGCTCGGTGTCGTGCCGGGTTCATTTCTTTTATATAAGTTCTTGTCTTTTTCCTTAGCCTTCATTGGCGTGTGCATTGCCTCTCTTCTCGTTACCTTCATGGTCATATTCCTTTCTCTTTCCTGTCGGTGGTTCTGTCAGCGTTATCTTTACGACTGCGGTGCGAGGGAGGCTACGTTTGATGGATGCGTCGAAAGCGTTCATGTGTTGTGGAAGGAATCTCAGACAGATGACTCGTAATGCGGCAATCTTCTCCTCGTCGTCGTTTACGACCTCCGCCTTTCCGTTAGCTATCGCTGATTTGTATTGTAGAGTGAAACTTCCGTCCTTTGGTCCGATAGTTGGCGTGCATCTTGACACGGCGGAAAGACATACCGCGTTGTTTGCTTTTATACAGTCCATCTTCTCGCCCTCAAGAGCGCAGTGGAAATAAAATGTCGTGTCGTCAACCCTTGCCAGTGACAAAGGAATGGCGTATGGTGTGCCGTCCGCTCTTGTGAAACTGACTGTTGTGAATGGAGCCTTGTCAAAAACCTCGAGAGCAAATGAGCTGTCCATTTCTCTGCTTTTCTTTCTCATACTTGATTATTTGTGTGTTACTTACTCCATGATTGTTGCCACGATTTTTCTTGGGCCGCCATAGTCGCGAAACTCACACAGGTATATTCCTTGCCATGTGCCGAGGTTCAGTCTTCCGTTCGTTATTGGTATGTTGATGCTGACCCCGAATAAGCTGCTCTTGGCGTGGGCCGGCATGTCATCGGCACCCTCAAGGACATGGTCGTAATATGGCTCGTTCTCCTTCACTAACCTGTCCGTGATTTTCTTCATGTCGCTTCTCACGTCGGGGTCAGCATTTTCGTTTATGGATAATGCGCATGAGGTGTGTTTGACAAACAAGTTCAGTAGTCCTGTTTTTGGTAGGGGGGAGGGCAGATTTCCCAATATCTCTCTTGTGATCAGGTGAAACCCTCTGTTTCGAGCTGTGAGTGCGAATTCTGTTTGGAAAGTCATCTTCTTGTTCTCTTTATGTTTAACTCTTCTTGTTTCTGGTTGTGTGATTCGTGAATCGATTTTTTTCTCTGGTGCAAATGTATGAATTTATTTTGTCGTCGTAACGTAATATGTGTTAATATTAAAGATATTCATTGGTAATAGTGATAAAAACAAGACGTTTTATGTTTTTTATCATAAATGCTCAAAAAACATCTTGAAAATTTGGTGTTTTGTGAGAAAGATTTTACCTTTGCAGCCGTCAAAAGAGAAAGTGCACCATAATGTGCATATTTTTAATATGGGCAAGTCCTGTACGACCAGCTCCCTGTGAATCCTCCAGGGCTTGATCGCAGCAAAGGCAGCAGGTTGTAGCGGTGCGATGCAGATCGCTTGCCCACCTGCCTCTTTAGCTCAGTTGGCCAGAGCACGTGATTTGTAATCTCGGGGTCGTTGGTTCGAATCCGACAAGAGGCTCAAAAGGAAATGGCAATTGTTTGCCGTTTCCTTTTTCTTTTGCATATAGTCCCTAAAATTATACAGTAAATAGTATTTTTCATGTATCAATTGGCAGAGTTTGAACGAAAATGACTAACTTTGTGCACTAAAAAGTAAAATACACATTATAGTATAATGAACGTTTCTTATAAATGGTTGAAAGAATACGTTGACTTCGATATGACTCCGCAAGAGGTTGCCGCTGCATTGACGTCTGTGGGTCTTGAGGTTGACGCTGTTGAGGAGGTACAGTCTATCAGAGGCGGCCTCCGGGGACTTGTTGTGGGTGAGGTCCTCACTTGTGAGCCACATCCGAATAGTGACCATATGCATATCACTACTGTTGATGAGGGTAATGGAGTGGTGCAGCAGATTGTTTGTGGAGCAGCTAACGTTGCCGCTGGACAGAAGGTGATTGTCGCTCAGCTCGGTTGTAAGCTGTATGATGGTGATGAGTGTTTCACAATCAAGAAGAGCAAGCTCAGAGGTGTTGAGTCAAACGGTATGATATGTGCCGAGGACGAGATTGGAATAGGCACGAGCCATGACGGTATCATCGTGTTGCCAAACGATGCTGTCGTTGGTACTCCGGCCGCCGAGTATTACGGACTGACAAGTGATTGGGTTATTGAAGTCGATATCACTCCTAACCATGCTGACGCTTGC
Source organism: uncultured Prevotellaceae bacterium (assembly GCA_937900485.1). Lineage (GTDB taxonomy): Bacteria > Bacteroidota > Bacteroidia > Bacteroidales > Bacteroidaceae > Minthosoma. The sequence goes on along the minus strand of CALCEL010000077.1, from coordinate 6,049 downwards.
TCACATTGGGGCGTGGCGCGTGACTTCTATGCCTACCTCAAGCAGAATGGTTATAAGACCGCTTTGCACAGACCTTCTGTGGATGATTTCAAGGTGGATTCCAACGACCTGAATATTGACGTCGAGGTTGAGGCGAAGGAGGCTTGTCCTCGCTACTGCGCCGTGACACTGAAGAACTGTCAAGTTAAAGAGAGTCCAAAATGGCTCAAGGATAAACTGAACACGATAGGACTCAGACCTATCAACAATATCGTGGACATCACGAACTATATCATGATGGCTTACGGACAGCCTTTGCACTGTTTCGACGCTGACATGATAACTGGCGGTAAGGTTGTCGTGCGTACTATGCCGGAGGGAACACCTTTCGTTACTCTCGATGGTGTGGAGCATAAACTCTCTGACCGTGACCTCGCTATTTGCAACACGGTGGAGCCAATGTGTATCGCCGGTGTGTTTGGAGGTAAGGGTAGTGGCACTTACGAGACAACGAAAAACGTTCTCTTCGAGTCTGCTTATTTCCACCCTACTTGGATTAGAAAGTCTGCGCGCAGACATGGACTGCAAACTGACGCAAGCTTCAGATTCGAACGCGGCATAGATCCTGACGGACAGATATATGCTATTAAGGCTGCGGCTTTGCTGGCTAAGGAGCTGGCTGGCGGTGAGATAGCTATGGAGATACGTGATGTCAAGGATGACAGCCTTCCACAGAATGCCGCTATCGACTGCTCATACGACTATATAAAGGGACTTATCGGTAAAAACATACCTGCTGAGGTACAACACTCAATCCTGGAAAGTCTCGGCTTCGTCATCTCTGACAAGCGTGAGGACGGCATGACTGTAATCGCCCCTGCGTTCCGTGTGGATGTGAAGAAGCCATGTGACGTCGTTGAGGAAATTCTCCGTGTCTATGGATACAATAACGTCGAGATTCCTTCACAGGTTAAGTCTTCTCTTACTACTAAAGGTGAGCTTGACCGCTCAAATAAACTGCAGAATCTGATTGCGGAGCAGCTTGTGGGGTGTGGTTTCAATGAGATTCTCAATAACTCTTTGACTAAGAACTCATACTATCCAGAGGATAACGAGGGCACGTCTACATATCATAACAAGGGATGCGTGAGACTGATGAATCCATTGTCACAGGACCTCGGCGTGTTAAGACAGACACTGCTTTATGGAGGTCTCGAGTGCATCAGCCACAACGCCAACAGACGTATGGCGGACCTGAGATTCTTTGAGTTTGGTAACTGCTATTACTTCTCTGAGGAGAAGAATGAGCCTAAGGTGGACGAGAACGGTGAGCCGCTAAAAGCCGGAGCTGAGTCATCAAAGAAGATACTCGCCGCATACAGTGAGGATTATCATCTCGGACTCTGGATAACTGGTAAGCGCGTCAGTGGTAACTGGGCACATGCCGATGAGGAGTCTTCCGTTTATGAGCTTAAGGCTTATGTGTTGAATATCTTCACGCGTCTTGGTGTGCCATTCGGCTCTTTGGTGTTCGGAAATGTGAGAAATGATATTTTCTCAGTCGGCGTGTCTGTTAAGAACCGTGGAGGTAAGATTATAGCTGATTATGGTATAGTGGATAAGAAACAAGCAGCTAAGGCTGATGTTAACGCTCCGGTTTATTACGCTGACATCAACTGGACTAATCTCATGAAACTGATTAAGAAGTCTAATGTCTCTTACTACGATATACCTAAGTATCCGGCTGTCAGCCGAGACCTCGCTCTGCTCGTTGACTCTGCTGTGGAGTTCGCCGCCATCGAGGCTGCGGCATACTCTGCGGAGAAGAAGCTGCTTAAGGAGGTTAAGCTGTTTGATGTTTACGAGGGAAAGAACCTGGAGGCTGGTAAGAAGAGCTATGCCGTCAACTTCACATTGCAGAGTGAGGACAAGACTCTTAACGATAAGGCCATAGAGGCTGTGATGACAAAGATCGAGCAGCAGATTACTAAGGCTACTGGTGCTGTGGTCAGAGGAAAATGATATAATAACAAAAATAATATAATAAAATGGGAAGAGCATTTGAATTCCGTAAAGCAAGAAAACTTAAGAGATGGGGTAATATGGCGAAGACGTTCACGCGGCTCGGCAAGCAGATAGCAATAGCCGTGGCTGAAGGTGGACCTGATCCTGACAATAACGCGCATCTTCGTGCCGTGATCGCTACATGCCGCCACGAGAATATGCCTAAGGACAATATTGACCGTGCCATAAAGAATGCTGTCGGTAAGGATAAGTCTGCATGGAAGAGCGTGACTTATGAAGGATATGGACCTCACGGCGTGGCTATTCTTGTCGATACGCTCACAGACAACACTACACGTACTGTGGCTGATGTGCGCTCTATCTTCAATAAGTTCAACGGAAACATGGGTACCACAGGTTCTCTTTCTTTCCTTTTCGATTATTATAGCCAGTTCACTTTCAAGAAGAAGGATGGACTCGACATGGATGAGTTTATTCTTGAGGCTATCGAGTTCGGCGTTAATGACGAGTTCGATGAGGAATATGACGAGGAGAAGGACGAGACTACGATAACTATCTATGGCGATCCTAAACAGTTCGCTCAGATTCAGAAGTACCTCGAGGATAACGGTTTCGAGATTACTGGTGCTGAGTTCACTTATGTTCCAAACGATCTCAAGGAGGTGTCAGACGAGCAGCGTGAGACTATTGATAAGATGGTTGAGCGTCTTGAGGAGTTTGATGACGTTCAAAACGTTTACACTAATATGAAGTGAAAGATTTTTATCACAAGATATTATCTCACTGCGCCAAGTCGTTATGACGGCTGGCTCAGTGAGATTTTTTTTTGAATGATAACCTGACAAAGTCAATCGTCTCGTTGTCGTTGCTCAATCCGTAACAAGGTCGATGAACAACGATTAGAAAGAAAAGAAACTTATTGAAGTATTCGTGGGAAACCTCTACATTAAATACTCAATAAGCGAAGCCATGTGGCCTCGCTTATTCTGTTCGGCAAATTGGAATTTATCGGTCAAGCGGATAGGGGAAAGAATGATGTTCAATTCCAAAAGCGCGAAATTCACCATTGATATAAGATACTTTCCAAGGATGGTAAGCCTTCAACAGTCGAGTCATTTCTTCGGCAAGTTGCTGATTGTCGCCGGGCTGGAGGACCTTAACTTCACATTCTACAAGATTACCGTGCATATCAACTCGTGCTTGTCGGATACTGAATATGATGCGTTTGACATTGGCGAGTTCGGGATACTTTTCTATTTTCAAAGGAAATAACTTCCGTATGTCAGAATTGCTCTTGACTTTATCGAATGCGAAACCGTCAACAACATAGTTGTGATAATCTTGTTTTCCAACGACCTTTCCCTCACGGATTGTAAAGATTTGTTCGTGTTCATAGTTTCGTTCAAACCCCATGTGCTGATAGTAAATCATTTTCCCCGTAGCCACACGAATGTCGTCCGTCAGCCAACTGGCCACAATACGCTCTCCTTCGACAAAATTCTTGAATACACGAAGCAATGTGTCGTTTGGAATGCGCTCACCTATAATTTTGCGACTATTTGTATCATAGTGTTCACATCGTATACTGTCGAGGTAGAATACGTCCTCCTCAATGCTCCAATATGAGGTGAAGCCATCCCAGTTGGCTGTAGTAATATCGCGTTCTGCAGGTAGCACAGCCTTCAAGTGATGGTACAACAAAGAATCTCTGCATACAGGCCTGTCCAACAACGTCCAACGAGTACCATTAATATGAATAACATCACTGTCTTGACCAGTCGCATAAACAACGGTCGTTAATAACAGAAATTGAATACATATTAAGATCTTTTTCATAACGCTAAATTCCGATTTATCTGGCTGCAAAAGTACAAATTTTCTACGGTTTTCTTTCAAAAGATGTGTTTATGTTAAACTTTCTTTTCAAAGATTAACCTTGTTGACTGCATCAATGTATCTATTTTCAATACATAAGAACCAAATCCCGTTTTGACTTCGCGATGAACAACCCCTTGAAACACGTTTTCAAGCCCATCTTTCTTCTTTCCCTTTCTTCAATCATGGAACATATCCCCATGAAGAACAAAAGGAGGGAAGAAAAATGTGTGCGTCATCACTCAACATTTTGAGGTTACGGAACATGAACAATCGGCGTAAAGTTGACTTAAAAAGTGTAAATTCACTGTTAAAAAGTGTTTCGTGGATTCGTGCCAAAAAGGGTGGTTTAGAGCGTCAAAAACGGTCGAATTTTAAGCCCAAAATATCGGGAACACAGGGTAGGATTTTGGCATATTTCGTTATTTTACCCTCTTTCTTAATACTCTGTGTATAAAATAGTTAGGAGCGATATTTTGCCATTATATTGCGATGACATCGCAAGCATTCAGAACGACTGGCGGATATTATTAGCAGAGGCGAAGGTGTCTGGATTTCACTGCGGCTTTTCTACATCATCGCACCGATAGCCCTGTTCGCCATATTCGCTTGGGTGATATACTTCTCCTTCTGGATTTACTTCCACTGGATAGCGTAAAGTCAGCATTTTGCGGACATGGTGATTCCGAACTTATAGTTCTGTAAATGGAACCGTTACATCGTTATTCTGCAAGAAGTCATCCATTTCTTGTTCATTAAGAGAAAACGATGTACAGGTCTTGGCTCTGGCTGTATCATGTGGCTCAAAACGATTAAGGCCGAGGGACTTGTATAAGCGGCATAACTTTCCCATGCCGTTATAACTATCCACGTAGTTTTTGCATAACAGACAATTTTTTATTCCAAACCTTTTATAACCCATCCATTTTGCAAGCTCATGAATACCAAATGCCACATCAGTATGGAAACATATCTCACATAATGAGTTCTTTCGTTCTCTCTTTAACTCCTTACACAAGCAAGCATCCTGATAACATTGGAACTTGCCAGACTGATATAGTATATACCGAGAGAAGGCTATCTCTTGATTTATATCGTTGTTATTGTAATCTTCTGTTTTGAAGCCATTAAACGAAGTTTTTGATGCCACAACCGTTTCTCTATGGTAATCTTCTATTCTGCAACCTTCACAGAACCCGGTTGCAACCACTTTATCAATGTCTTCCTCTTCTTCTATTTTAATCTCGATAATCTTGCAGCCACTATGGAGCTTTTCTAATTCGCTTGCATGCGTCACAAAAATCTCGATATAGATTGGTTCTCGTTCTGGATGGGCAGCTGACCAGATTTTTAGGTCAGACCTTCTTCTTATCTCATCATAAGGGTATTCTTGCTCACATGAATCATAAAATTCCTTCAGATTGAACTTTTTGCGTTCTTGCGAATAGCAATTGTCATATCTAACGAACTGACACGTCTTTTCTTCCTTGCAGTATGAGCGATACTCAAATTCCATATTAAAGACATCTTGTTCGTAGAAAGCTTTCTGTATCTTTTCTTTAGCAAGAAGGTGTAAAGCGGTTTCTATTGCTGTTGGACAATCTACCCCAGCTTGGTGAGCAAAGTGATGTTCTCGTATTCTGCCAGCATTTTTCGCCAGAAGTGGCTTCTTGCATGCAGGGCAGATACAATTACACCCATTTCCATTTGGCACACTATCAACATGTACCAACAGTCCTTCTTGATTAAGGGCGTATGTTAGATATGCTTTCATAACTATTTATGAGTTATTTCCAAAATAGCTTAAAAAGCCTTGAATAACAGAGGTTTTCAGCAATAAACCCATTATAAAAAGGATGGATGTGAATATCAGAACCCAAAACTTCATCACAATAAAGATGTGGCTTCGTTTGTTGATGGAGTCCATCTTAGGTTCATGCTTGACATCTAAATCCTTTTGACTAACATATTTATCCAACCGATACAGTTCCCTATTGTAGCTGAGGGAATCCGTGTAATAATGGATTACATCAATAAGCAGGAAAGACAATCCCGCTAAAAGGCTGGAAAAAAGCCAGCCATTAGGGAAGTTTAGTGTACCCTCAGCATATGTAAGGTTCATCCGACATTTCGAGTGATGATATGATAGAGAAGTGAAGAAAACCGCTGT
>CALCEL010000076.1 GCA_937900485.1 uncultured Prevotellaceae bacterium | reverse complement strand
GCGGTTTTCTTCACTTCTCTATCATATCATCACTCGAAATGTCGGATGAACCAAAAAAATGACTTCTGAAATTTTTCGATGTCTTATTCGTCAACTGAAATTCTTAGGTTAGGACGTTGAAAAGTTCAGGTTAGGATTTTTAAAACAGCAGACCTGTTTGTAGACTATATCCTAACCTAAGAATTTCAAAAAAGACACCTAAGATTTTCAGAAGTCTTGTTTTGTGGTTATCAATAAGTTAACCTATTTCTAGCAAAAAAACAGGCATAAGAAATTTCGTCACACACTGAATTGTCCATTATTACCTATTCATAACTCTCATGAAAGATAAGTAAACAAAAAAAGAGAGAGAAGACGAGAGGTGGATAACTAAAAGAGCGTCTTGAAAAAAAATAAATGAAAAGCTGAAAAAGTACACATTTTTAATATATACACTAAATAGAATAAAATAGATTTACTACAAACAAACAAAAAAGAATGACTGAATAAGAAAACGAAAGTGACAAATTGTCGTATCAACGGCATAGTGAAAATGATTTTTTGTCAGTCAACTGACAAAAAACGCAAATGGCATGTGATTTGCGAAAGTTAATACAGAATCAATTAAGAAAGAAAAAGTATAACAATTTAAAATATAACAATTTAAAATAGGAGATAATATTATGAACATTCAGCCATTAGCAGATCGAGTTCTTGTTCTTCCTGCACCAGCAGAAGAGAAAACAATAGGCGGAATCATCATTCCGGACACAGCAAAGGAAAAGCCATTGCGCGGTAAGGTAGTAGCTGTAGGAAACGGCACTAAGGATGAGGAAATGGTCATTAAGTTAAACGATGAGGTACTGTACGGAAAATACTCTGGCACTGAGCTTGAGTATGAAGGTGAGAAGTATCTTATCATGCGTCAGTCTGATGTACTCGCTATTATTAAGTAATAAGGTAATATTGGCATATAGCTTACTATCACGATAAAGAACAATGGGTGGCGACACTCAAAAAAATATACAATTATGGCAAAAGATTTGAAATTCAATATTGAGGCACGTGAGCAGTTGAAGCAGGGTGTGGACACACTCGCTAACGCAGTTAAGGTTACACTTGGTCCTAAGGGACGTAACGTCATCATCGAGAGAAAATTCGGTGCGCCACACATCACTAAGGACGGTGTGAGCGTAGCTAAGGAGATTGAGCTTGCTGACCCATTCCAGAACACAGGCGCACAGCTGGTGAAGAGCGTGGCAAGCAAGACTGGCGATGACGCTGGTGATGGTACTACAACAGCTACTGTGCTCGCACAGTGCATTTGCACTACTGGTCTCAAGAACGTGGCTGCGGGTGCTAACCCTATGGACCTGAAACGCGGTATCGACAAGGCTGTCGCTAAGGTCGTTGAGCACATCAAGTCACAGAGCGAGCAGGTCGGCGACAACTATGACAAAATAGAACAGGTGGCTACCGTGTCTGCAAACAATGATAGCGAGATAGGTAAACTTATCGCTGACGCAATGAAGAAGGTGTCTAAGGATGGTGTCATAACTATTGAGGAGGCTAAGAGCCGTGAGACAACTATCGGCGTTGTTGAGGGTATGCAGTTCGACCGTGGTTATCTCTCTCCTTATTTCGTCACTAACACTGAGAAGATGGAGTGTGAGATGGAGAACCCACTCATCCTTATCTACGATAAGAAAATCTCTAATCTGCAGGAGTTCCTCCCAATCCTCAACCCTGCCGCACAGACAGGACGTCCTATCCTCGTCATCGCTGAGGATGTAGACTCTGAGGCACTCACAACACTCGTTGTGAACCGTCTCCGCACACAGCTCAAGATATGCGCTGTCAAGGCACCTGGATTCGGCGACCGCAGAAAGGCTATGCTCGAGGATATCGCTATACTCACAGGCGGTATCGTTATATCTGAGGAGAAGGGTCTCAAACTTGAGCAGGCAACAATCGAGATGCTCGGCTCAGCTGAGAAGGTGACTATCTCTAAGGACAACACAACTATCGTGGGCGGTAAGGGTCAGAAAGACCTTATCCAGGACCGTGTGAACCAAATCAAGAATGAGATTAAGAACACTACGTCTGACTATGACAAGGAAAAGCTGCAGGAGCGTCTCGCTAAGCTCTCCGGTGGTGTGGCTGTTCTCTATGTAGGCGCCGCTTCTGAGGTTGAAATGAAAGAGAAGAAGGACCGTGTTGATGACGCTTTGTGCGCTACACGCGCAGCCATAGAGGAGGGTACCATCCCTGGAGGTGGTGTGGCACTCATCCGCGCCTTGGAGAGCCTTGAGGGTCTTGAGGGCAAGAATGCTGATGAGACAACAGGTATCAACATCATCAAGCGCGCTATCGAGGAGCCTCTTCGTCAGATTGTTGAGAACGCTGGACTCGAGGGTTCTGTGGTTGTCGAGAAGGTACGTAACCAGAAGGGTGACTTCGGATACAACGCTCGTAAGGACACTTATGAGAATCTGCGTGAGTCAGGTATCATCGACCCAGCTAAGGTTACCAGAGTGGCTCTTGAGAACGCTGCCTCTATCGCAGGCATGTTCCTCACTACTGAGTGCGTGATCTGCGACGCAAAGGAAGACAAGCCAGAAATGCCAATGGGCGGCGCTCCAGGCATGGGAGGTATGATGTAATTTATCTGTTCACATAACTACAAAAAGAAGAGGGTGCTCAAATGAGCATCCTCTTTCTTTATTTAGGATAAGTCATAAATGATGACAATGAAATGGTGATGAGACTATCTGATGATGAGTGTTACCAAACGATCCTCACGCAATATGTCTTTAGCCACTTCATGTAACATCTCCGGCGTTATCTCATTCAGATGTCGTATGGTGTCGTCCATTCCCTCAAAACGGTTGTAATGAAGGAAACACTTAGCCATATCAAGAGAATAATTCTCGAAGTTATCACAAGCCACACCTATCTGCCCCTCAATCTGCTTTAATGCCGCCTTAAACTGATTTTTAGTCAGTCCGTGGGTAATTAACATATTAAGCTCTTTTCGGACGATATAGAGGCATTTCTCGGCGTCCACGTCGTCACATCCGAAATATATAGCGAAGGTGCTTGTGTCGGTATAGTTGGTAAGAGAACTCTCGACTGTGTAAACGAGTCCTTTTTTTTCTCTTAACGCTATGTTGAGTCGAGAGTTCATTCCCGGACCGCCAATGATGTTGTTGAGAAGGTAGAGCACTATTCTTCTCTTGTCATGCGAGGAGTAGGCCGGACAACCAATCATGACATGTGTCTGATGTGTTCCGTGCTCCAGTATTATTGTCTTACCAGCTGACTCGCAAAAGTCAAGCTTCTTTTGCTCATTGTCGTCAGAATTCTCTTCTTTGTCATCATCCGTAGTGTCATGATGGTGTCTGTCGCATGACAAAGACTTGTTCTCGTTCAGGTATTTCTCGGCTGTCCGTTTGACTAACTTGAAGTCAAGGTCAGCGAAGACGAAGAACACCATGTTCTCTGGTTTATACATACGACGGACGAAACGTAATGCCTTGTCAGTGTCGAAGCTTCTCACGTTGTCCGGCGTTCCGAGTATGTCGTGACCTAACGGTGACTTATCGTATATGATGTTCTCAAACTTGTCGAAGATAAGGTCGGAGGGAGTGTCATTGTAACTCTCAATCTCATCTATGATGACTTCTGACTCTTTGTCTATCTCATTCTGGGGAAAACTGCTATGGAAGACGATATCCGCCAAGAGCTCGACGGCTCTGCTGAAGTGTTGCTTGAGAAAGGAAGCGTAGACGACGGTCTCCTCTTTGTTGGTGTATGCGTTCAAGTCTCCACCCACTGACTCCATCCTGTTGATGATATGCCATGACTTGCGTTTCTCAGTGCCCTTGAACATCATGTGTTCACAGAAATGCGCCATGCCAAACTCATCTTCGTTCTCGTCCCTGGTGCCAGCATCTATGGAGATGCCGCAGTAAGCCACGTTGGTAGGAGAGGAGATATGTATTATGCGTAATCCGTTTTCGAGTGTAAAAGTATTATATATTTCTTTCATCTATGAGTGTTATTATCTGAAATAGTATGAACACACGTAAATGTCTTGTCTCATACCATGCCGTGATTGTCCCGCCATCTTTAACGAGACATATCTTTACTATGTTATTTTTACTAACAGACTAAGAACAAAACAAAAAAAGCGTTAGTATATGATGAGCCCGGCTAACCCGCACATCAGAATCATCAGTATAGGATGGATCTTATACATTCTCGTACCGATGAATGAGAGCATGAACAGGGACACGCTGACGATGAAGACAAAGGTGCTGTCGTTAGGATGTCCGAAATTCTCCTCTGTCATGAGCATGAGCGATGCTGCTATAAGCAGTCCCACAATGGCTGGACGCAACGTTTGGAATATGCTTTGTATGGCGTTTGTCTTGCAGTATTTGAGCATTACCTTACTTATACATATCATGAGGATGAAAGGAAGCCACATTATGCTGAGTGAGGCAAGCACAGCACCGATAACGGCTGCCCACACAGGGTAGCCCTCGTTGATGACAGCGGTATAACCGGAATAGGTGGCGCAGTTTATGCCTATCGGACCAGGTGTGGACTGACTCACAGCTACAATATCTGTGAACTCACTGACAGTAAGCCACTTGTTTTTGTACACCACCTCGTTTTGTATAAGCGAGAGCATGGCGTATCCTCCACCGAAATTGAAGATGCCTATTTTGGAGAATACTATGAAGAGTTTTAGAAATACCATAATGACAATTTATTTTTTACTTTTGCTTAATCCATAGAGATAACCTCCCAGTCCAGCGGCTATGATACACCAAACAGGTGAGACACCGAATGAATTAATGAGAAGGGCACAAAGTATCGGTATCCAAAAGTTGTGCCTGTTTATCTTGGCTGACTTTGCCATGCTGAAACACGGAGCGAGGATGAGAGCCACCACACACGGACGTACTCCCATGAAGAACTTCTCCACGTAGATATTATCCTTGAATGTCTGAAAAAACATCGCTATGAGGATTATGGACAGGATAGAAGGACCAGCGACTCCCATGGCTGACACTACGCCGCCTCGCACTCCTTTGAACTTGTAACCGATGTGAGACGCCATGTCGATGGCAAACAGACCGGGAGTGCTCTGAGCTATGACGAGAATATCCATGAATTCCTCTTTCGTCAACCACTTCTTCTCGTTCACAATCTCCTTCTCCATTATCGGAAACATGGCGTATCCGCCGCCCAACGTGAAAGCCCCGATTTTGGAGAAGGTGACAAATAAATCAGTATATATACCCATTATGTCAGTTAACTTTTAATTGTCTTACAAACCTTACCACGTCAGGAACTATGAGTACAGGACTTGTAAACAGTATTATGTACATCCACTCTTTGAAATTGAGAGGTGTCTCTATCTCAAACATAACACCTCCATAGCTTACTATCAGTAATTGTCCTATCACAATTGTCAGGGCAATCAACATGAAGTTGACACTAATCTTACTTCTCACCTTCGAATAGTCGGAAAACAACAGATAAGTGTTAGTTATCAGACAATCGTTAGTATTGTGATACCTCGCATTGAAGATATTCCAAAACTGCATCATCACGAATATAGTGAAAAAATATTTATGAGGCAAATAAATCCATACTGCACAAAGCAAAATGAAGAAAGAAAAACCTGTAAAGAATATATTACCAGCCAATTTCTTGCTTATGATATTTGAATTAGGGTCACGAGGACGCTCGTTAAGGAGTTTCTCATCAGCTGGTAAGGATGAGAGGGCCATAGCGGCAAACGTGTCCATGATGAGATTAATCCACAGCATCTGCACAACTTTCAAAGGTGACTCTGAGCCGGTGAAAGCACCGAAGAGCACCATGAGGCACGCACAGACGTTGATTGTTGTCTGGAATATAATGAAACGTCTTATGTTGACATACAAGGTCCTACCCCACAGAATGGCTTTGTTGATGCTTGAGAACGAATTGTCAATAATCGTTATGTCAGATGACTCCTTAGCTCTGGCGGTACCATCTCCCATAGACAGTCCAACTTGTGCCCTGCTGAGCGCAGGAACATCGTTTGTGCCATCGCCTGTGACTGCCACAACCTCGCCATTAGACTGAAGCAGTCTCACCAGTCTCTCTTTATGCTCTGGTCTGGCTCTTGATATAATCTTTATACTGCCGTCACCTCTCTGTTTAAGTCTCTCAGATAACTCGTCGTCTGTCAATGCGTCCATATCACTTCCAGATAATGCGCAGTTGCTGTCAGTGTTCTTTACCAGACCTATCTGTTTTCCCACTTCACCTGCCGTGCCAGGAGTGTCTCCAGTAACGATGATGACACGTACTCCAGCCTTGTTGATGCACGTGTCTAAAGCTTCTTTCACGTCATCGCGCACTGGGTCTGTGATGCCCACTACACCCACAAAAGTACCATCAACAGTGAATCCGATCGTACGCATCGCCTTCGACTCCATACGCCTCAGATTGTCGAATATCTTGTCCTTTGTAATGTCACTACAAACATGCTCACATTTCTCTATGAGAATCTCTGACGCTCCCTTCATGAACACATGTCCACTGTTAGTTGACGTTATCATATATTTATTCATTGTGGAGAACGGCATCCTCTCTTTTATTTTCTCTCTCTCACGTATCGCCCTGTAGTCATATCCCTTTGACATTATCCACTCAAGCAAAGCGCATTCCGTAGGATTACCTATTCTCTGCACTGTTCCGTCAGACAACTCAGTAATCTCAGCTGTTGAGTTGACTGCTATTCCCATAGCTATTAAGTCCATCTGGACGTCAGCGGAGAAAAGACTCTCTGTCACCGTCATCTTGTTCTTAGTAAGCGTGCCGGTCTTATCCGTGCATATGACAGTGGCGGCTCCCATAGTCTCACAGGCATGAAGCTTTCTGACGAGGTTATTCTCCTTTAGCATTTTACGCATACTCATGGCAAGGCTAACCGTGATGCTCATTGGCAGTCCCTCAGGCACAGCCACCACGATGAGTGTGATAGCTATCATGAAAGAACCAAGGACGTATTCCACACACCTTACGATACTCTCATCGTCAGTAAAAGAAAAGTCGTGACTGTCATCCGTTACGCCAAAGAAATAGATGAGAAGACGCACGATTATCACCATCAATCCCACGATGACACTGAATGTTGATATCCACTTACTTATTTTCTCCAGTTGTATCGTTAATGGGGTCTTGACTTCAGCACTCTCCTTTACCCTGGCGTATCCTTTTCCTTCCTCAGTGTCCGTTCCGCAATATTCCACCTTCATTATTGCGTTTCCCTCGATTACTGTCGTTCCTCTCAGCAGGTAATTAGACGGATAAGTAGACTCATGGTCATTGTCATTTACATCTTTGTTAGTGTAAGGCTCACCAGTGAACGCTGACTCGTCAACCTTAAGTTGGCATGAGTCGATGACCTTTCCGTCAGCAGGTATCTCGTCGCCGCTCTCAAGACACACTACATCCCCCACCACGACGTCTGACTTTTTGACCTCAATGGTCTCCACAATATCCTCGTCACCATCAGTCCTACGCTTCCTTATCACCTTAACGCTTCTGGAGTCCTTGACCTGGTTAAGAATATTAAATTCCCTGTCCGCATTAACCTCAAAGACAAACCCAACACCTGTAGACAGCAAGATTGAGATTAGAACGCCCAAAGGTTCCAACAGCACCTCATACTCTTTATCTAATACACAATACTCATACAATGAAGTTATTATTGAGAACAGAAGCACAATAATAAGAATAACTATCAAAGGGTCCTTAAATTTACGCGCGTATTGTCTCCACAAAGGCTCTTCCTCTGGTTGTGGTATAATGTTTAGTCCCTTGCCTTTCACGACAGACTCAGAGTCATCGTAAAGGCACATAAAGCCATAACTTTCTTTATTAGCCATACAATGTATAAGAGTTAAGACATGACTGTCTTTAATAGATGATAATCAGACGCAAATTTAATTGAAATAAGACTTTTATCAAAGACTTACAAAGCTATGTTTTCATAAATTACAAACATGTAATATTTACAGTCGTAAAATGAAATGATGATTGTTGACACAAGCGATACATCAAAAAAAGACCACACTTATGAAAAGTGCAGTCTTTATATATTAATGAGTGTCTCCTATTAGAGCTGAGGACCAGCTGCAACAAGAGCCTTACCAGCCTCGTTAGAAGTATACTTAGCGAAGTTCTTGATGAAACGTGCTGCAAGATCCTTAGCCTTAACCTCCCACTCAGAAGCGTTAGCGTAAGTGTCGCGTGGGTCGAGGATTGCAGGGTTAACCTTAGGAAGAGCTGTTGGAACCTCAAAGTCGAACAAAGGAATCTTCTTAGTGTCAGCCTTAAGGATAGAACCATCGAGGATAGCGTCGATGATACCACGAGTATCAGGAATAGAGATACGCTTACCAGTACCGTTCCAACCAGTGTTAACGAGATAAGCCTTAGCACCAGACTTCTTCATCTTCTTAACAAGTTCCTCAGCGTACTTTGTTGGGTGAAGCTCAAGGAAAGCCTGACCGAAGCAAGCGGAGAATGTTGGAGTTGGCTCAGTGATACCACGCTCTGTTCCTGCGAGCTTAGCAGTGAATCCAGAAAGGAAATAGTACTGAGTCTGCTCTGGAGTAAGGATAGATACTGGAGGAAGAACACCGAAAGCATCTGCAGAAAGGAAGATAACGTTCTTAGCAGCTGGTGCTGATGAACCTGGCTGGATGTTCTTGATGTGGTTGATTGGGTAAGATACACGAGTGTTCTCAGTAACTGACTTATCGTTGAAGTCAATCTTACCGTTAGCGTCAACTGTTACGTTCTCAAGGAGAGCGTTACGCTTGATAGCGCCGTAGATGTCTGGCTCGTTCTCCTTAGAGAGGTTGATAACCTTAGCGTAGCAACCGCCCTCGAGGTTGAACACGCCCTCGTCGTCCCATCCGTGCTCGTCGTCACCGATAAGCTTACGCTTAGGGTCTGTAGAGAGAGTAGTCTTACCTGTACCAGAGAGACCGAAGAAGATAGCTGTGTTCTCGCCGTTCATGTCGCAGTTTGCAGAACAGTGCATAGAAGCGATACCCTTGAGTGGGAGGTAGTAGTTCTGCATAGAGAACATACCCTTCTTCATCTCACCACCATACCAAGTGTTGATGATGACCTGCTCACGAGAAGTAGTGTTGAACGCAACACAAGTCTCAGAGTTCAGACCGAGCTCCTTGTAGTTCTCAACCTTAGCCTTAGAAGCGTTGTAGATAACGAAGTTTGGCTCGAAGTGAGCAAGCTCCTCAGCAGTTGGCTGAATGAACATGTTTGTTACGAAGTGAGCCTGCCAAGCTACCTCAACGATGAAACGCACTGCAAGACGAGTAGCCTTGTTAGCGCCACAGAAAGCATCGACGACATAGAGGTTCTTGTTAGAGAGCTCCTTCTTTGCGATATCCTTAACCTGTGCCCAAACAGCCTCAGACATTGGGTGGTTATCGTTCTTATACTCGTCAGAAGTCCACCATACCTTGTCATGGCTCTGTGCATCGTCTACGATATACTTATCCTTAGGAGAACGACCAGTGAAGATACCTGTCATTACGTTTACTGCACCGAGTTCAGTAACCTGACCTACTTCGAATCCCTCAAGGCCAGCCTTAGTCTCTTCCTGAAAAAGTACCTCATAAGAAGGGTTATGAGCAATCACTGTAGAACCTGTGATGCCATACTGTGTCAAATCTAATGCCATAGTAGTATTAAATATATATTAATAATTAATTAAAAATGCTATTAGCTAAAATTACATTATCCTAAAACGAAAATGCTTTTCTACCTACTCAACTGCAAAGGTAATGATTTTGTTTATTAATATAAAATAAAATGAACGTGAATTATTTTATTTTTCTCAAAATAAAAATATAACTCACGTTCATAATAACTTTTTATTACATATTTGTAATATATATTTTACAAATATCTACTTTTAGTAATATATTAATAACATATCTTAAACAAATATTGTAATAAATAATTATTTATCTATTTAAGGATACACCTTGTCGTTGTAGAGAGAGACAATTCAATCACTCATTATTTTCTACGCTGTCGTTATCCTGCTCATCCGGTGTAGTCTCAATGTCTATACCAGAAATATTATCCATGATTTTTTTCTCTATCTCCTCGGCAAGCTCAGGGTTATCCTCCATGAGTTTCTTAGTGGCGTCACGTCCCTGAGAGAGTTTGTTGCCCTCATAGCTGAACCAGCTTCCGCTCTTCTTTATGATGCCTGCGGCAACGCCCAAGTCGACAATCTCACCGCTCTTAGATATACCCTCACCAAACATGATATCGAATTCTGCCTTACGGAATGGAGGGGCCACCTTATTCTTCACCACCTTCACCTTAGTAAGGTTACCCAATATCTCGTCACCATTCTTGATAGGTGAGCCCTTACGGACGTCGATTCTGACAGACGCATAAAATTTCAAAGCGTTACCACCTGTAGTGGTCTCAGGATTTCCGAACATGATACCTATCTTCTCACGCAGCTGATTGATGAATATACATGTTGTGTTTGTCTTGCTTATAGAACCAGTCAGTTTACGTAACGCCTGGCTCATGAGTCTCGCCTGTAAACCTACCCTATTGTCTCCCATGTCACCCTCTATCTCAGCCTTAGGAGTAAGCGCTGCCACTGAGTCGATGACAATGATGTCGATGGCTGACGAACGTATGAGCTGGTCGGCAATCTCAAGAGCCTGCTCACCACAGTCAGGCTGAGAAATCCACAGGTTATTGACGTCAACACCCAACTTTTCAGCGTAGAAACGATCGAAGGCATGCTCAGCATCAATAAAAGCGGCAGTACCACCTTGTTTCTGACACTCAGCTATTGCGTGAATGGCAAGAGTTGTCTTACCAGATGACTCTGGACCAAATATCTCTATTATTCTTCCCTTTGGGTAACCACCCACGCCAAGCGCCGCGTTCAGTCCGATAGAACCTGAAGGGATAACCTCAACTTTCTCCACATTATCATCACCCAACTTCATTATCGAACCTCTACCGAAGTTTTTCTCTATCTTCTCCATGGCAGCCTGAAGGGCTTTCATTTTGCTATCTTCCGCCATTTTAATATCTTTATTAAGTATATACAGATAAGGCATTGTGCAATGCCTTGTCCTTTAATTATTTGTCAAACTCTATATCCTTGTCATGGATCTCATGCCATGGGAGACCCTGCTTATTCAGCTGCTCCATGAATGGGTCCGGATCGAACTCTTCCACGTTCCATACTCCCGGACGTTTCCACAGTCCCTTCAAAAACATCATGGCACCTATCATGGCAGGCACACCCGTAGTGTAGCTCACTCCCTGCATGCCAGTCTCCTCATATGCAGCTCTGTGAGAACAGTTGTTATATACGTAATATGTGTGTTCCTTACCATCTTTCATACCGCGTATTCTACATCCTATAGATGTCTGTCCCTCATAATTCTCACCGAGGTCCTGCGGATTAGGTAGCACAGCCTTGAGGAACTGCAGAGGAACAATCTTAACCTTGACAGGTTTGCCGTCCATTGACGTAGCCTCATATTCTATCTCGTCAATACGTGACATACCTATGTTCTGAATGACGTCGAGGTGAGTAAGATACTGCTGTCCGAAAGTCATCCAGAAACGCGCTCTCTTAATAGTAGGGTAGTTCTTCACCAAAGACTCTATCTCCTCATGGTGGAGCAGGTAAGACTCTTTAGGCCCTATGTTAGGATAGTTGAGTGGTTTGTGAATCTCCAGCGGAGCAGTCTCCACCCACTTACCGTTCTCCCAGTAAAGACCTTTCTGAGTAATCTCACGAATATTAATCTCTGGATTGAAATTAGTGGCGAAAGCCTTATGATGGTCACCAGCGTTACAATCCACGATGTCAAGATAGTTAATCTCATCGAAATGATGCTTTGCCGCATAAGCGGTATATATAGATGTCACTCCCGGGTCGAAGCCACATCCCAATATAGCAGTCAGTCCTGCCTCTTTGAATCTGTCCATGTATGCCCACTGCCATGAATACTCAAAATGAGCTTCATCCTTAGGCTCGTAATTAGCTGTATCGAGATAGTTGACACCACTCTTCAGACATGCCTCCATTATAGTCAAATCCTGATAAGGAAGAGCAAGGTTCATACAGATGTCAGGTTTGTATTCATTGAAAAGAGCAACAAGCTCGTCAACATTATCAGCGTCAACCTTAGCAGTCTTTATGCTACCGGCAGGAACTAATCCCTTATCCTCTATTGACTTTGCCAAAGCATCACACTTCTGTTTCGTTCTGCTGGCAATCATAATGTCAGTGAACACATCACTGTTCTGTGCCACTTTATGCGCAGCTACGGAAGCCACACCTCCGGCACCAATAATTATTACTTTTCCCATCTTAATTTGTTATGTTATATTCAAGGTACAAATATAAATCATTTTTTTCAGTTACTCGGTTTGTATCCTCAAAAACAATAATAACAATTATTCTTTATTCTTTTTAAAAAAATAACTTATTGTTATATATATAGGCTGTTGATATGTATGATAATTTTTTCTTAATATTCTTTTTTTTTCAGTTATTGTTTTGTAGCAGTTTCTTATGAACACCTTGTAAACACACCTTTTTTTCTTAAATTATTCATTTTCACTTCGTATGTGATACTTATCATCTGTGTTATTAATTTTATAAATAGTTATTAAATGATAAGTTTTATGTTCTGATGGTGTATATAAGTGTTTATAAAATGTTGAAATTACACTTAAAAATAAATGAAAATTATTGTTTGTTTTTTATTTTTATTTCTTACCAGCTTCCGTTATTTATTTTCCAAATTATTTTGTTCTTTTTTATTAGTGTTGTATTAACACTTTATCATTATTTTATCATCATTTTATTTGCGGTTTCTCATCAGTTGTTAAACGATTTTTCAACACTATCGTTATTAATGTTCTCTTTTTGATATTATATGAATTTAGGTGGATTATCTTTATATCATATACTCTCATTTATGACATTGCCGATATAGTTAGTCGTTCCTTGAAAACTATTTAATTATTTAACAACCAATAAAATAGTAGCTC
>CALCEL010000075.1 GCA_937900485.1 uncultured Prevotellaceae bacterium | reverse complement strand
TCATTCTCGAATGAATCCCAATCGAAGTCTGCAAGTGGCTGAATGTTTTTGTTTGCCATAAATAATTAATATTTAAAAATTTAATAAGTTAGACATTATGTTGATAATGTAATTATTACGATTCCTTTCCACACTGTCTGCAAACGTGTGGTCATAAAATCGGGTGCAAAGTTACTCTTTTCTTTGCACCCGACAAAATATTTATCGACTTTTTTGTCTGACCGAGCGTGTGTCGTCCTTTATCAGATGATGTGGTTTGTCTCTTGGTCAGGGAAAACCACTTTTGGCTTGAATGTCTTTGCCTCCTCGAAGTCCATCAAGGCGTATGACATTATAATGACGATATCGCCAACCTGTACCTTTCTTGCGGCAGCGCCATTGAGGCAGATACAACCGCTTCCTCTCTCTCCCTTTATCACGTACGTGTCGAAACGCTCGCCATTGTTGTTGTCAACAATGTAGACACGCTCGCCTGATATGAGGTTGACAGCGTCCATCAAATCCTCGTCTATGGTTATGCTACCCATGTATGCCAGATTAGCCTCCGTCACACGCGCACAGTGTATCTTGGATTTCAATACCTCTATCTGCATCTCGTTAAATATAGTTGATATTGTCAATTAATCTTATTGGTGTGTCACCGCAGAACACCGTTATGCAGCCTTGTATGTGCTCTGCCTCGTCCCATGAGCTGACGGTCTGAAGAGTGTCAGCGTTGACAATCTCGTAGTACTGTACCTTAAGACCTTCTTTCTTGTTTATCTTCTCCACGACCATGTTCTTTGTCTCCTCGACGCTGTGGGTACGTGAATAGTCGACGCTCTCTGAGAGCACACTATATATATAAGGTGCAATACTTCTTTCCTCTTCTGTTAACAGTGTATTTCTGCTTGACAGTGCCAGTCCGTCGTCCTCGCGTACTATAGGGCAAGGTCTGATGTTAAGTCTTTTTGCCCAGTCTGTGTCCTTCTTCCTGTAGTCGTAAACCATCGCTTTGATAACAGCTATCTGCTGGAAGTCTTTCTCGCCGAAATAAGCATTGTCTGGCTCCACGAACATGAACAGCTTGCTCACGATTTGACATACTCCGTTGAAATGTCCAGGACGGAACGCTCCCTCCATTACGCTGTCAGTAGGCGGATAGCTGAATGATCTCGTGTCCGGTTCCGGGTATATCTCATCGACTGACGGGGCGAACACCAGTGTTGCGCCTAAGCTCTCGAGCAGTCTGCAGTCTGCGTCTAATGTACGTGGGTATTTCTCCAAGTCATTCTTGTCGTTAAATTGAGTAGGGTTAACGAAGACGCTGACTATTGTTACGTCGTTTTCATCAGTACTTTTTCGTACTAAGGATGCGTGCCCGTTGTGAAGGGCTCCCATAGTAGGTACTAAGCCTATCTTTTTGTTTTCTTTACGAAAATCAGAGACTCTTTTCTTTAGTTCCTTAACAGAATCGATAACTTCCATTTCTTTCTCCTTTAGCTTTCCTTATTTAGAAGTCTATTGGTTTGTAAAATCGCGCAAAGTAACGTATTATTTATTAAATGAGGAAATGATTTCTGAAAAAAAGCATTTCTGCCCGTTAAAAAATGTACGTCCATTTGGAATTGTTATTCTTGTCTGACAAACGAAGTGACGGGTATTTGTCTGCAAATTATGCTTGACGTGGTGACTGACATCTCTTAAGGGTTTAGGAAATTCGGTCACTGGCCAATTTGTTCGATTGGTTTTGTATTTATCTGTCGAATAGTTGTGTGTGAGTGCGTCGACAATCTTCATTAGCCACCATAAAAAGTTAGTGCCATTCAGAATAATCCCTGAATGACACTAATAATAAATCCAAATAAAGAATTATTTAAAGCGGATAATTCTCGAAATCATAAAGCACGGTGCTCAAGTAGCGCTCACCTGTGTCTGGAAGCAGAACGACAATTTTCTTGCCTTTGTTCTCCGGTCTCTTGGCAATCTCAGTAGCGGCGTATGTGGCTGCTCCTGAGCTGATGCCGACCAGCAGTCCTTCAGCTGCGGCTAACTTTCTGCTTGTTAGGATGGCTCCGTCGTTTGGCACCTTGAAGATTTCGTCAACGACATTTCTGTTGAATGTCTTTGGAACGAATCCTGCTCCGATGCCCTGAATCTTGTGGCTGCCTGCTGGCTCGCCTGACAATACAGCTGATGACTCTGGCTCCACTGCCACAATCTTCACGTTAGGGTTAAGCTCTTTGAGTCTCTTACCGACGCCAGACACTGTACCGCCGGTACCTACACCTGCCACGAAGATGTCCACCTTGCCGTCTGTGTCACGCCAGATCTCATCGCCTGTTGTGTTATAGTGTATTGTCGGGTTGGCAGGATTCTCGAACTGCTGTGGGATGATGGCGCCTGGTATGCTGTCACGCAGCTCCTCGGCCTTGGCGATAGCGCCTTTCATGCCTGCTGAGCCAGGTGTGAGCACTACCTGTGCTCCATAGGCTTTGACGAGGTTTCTTCTCTCTACACTCATCGTCTCTGGCATTGTGAGGATGAGTTTGTAGCCTTTGACAGCGCTGACGAACGCCAAGCCTACTCCTGTGTTGCCGGATGTCGGCTCAATCAGTGTGGCTCCCGGTTTGATGGTTCCGTTCTTCTCGGCCTCGAGAATCATGTTAAGCGCCACACGGTCCTTGACTGAGCCAGCTGGATTGAAATACTCGAGCTTGGCGATTATTGACGCGTTATCTACTTTTTCGCTTTTAGCGTATGAGTTGAGCTCCAAGAGTGGAGTGTTACCAACGAGATCTGTGAGTTTTGTTGCAATTTTAGCCATAATCTTTTTTAGTCGTAAGTTATCTGTTTTATTTATTTTTCTGATGCAAATTTATGAATTTGCCGACACCCGAAAAAAAAATTATTTGAAAAAATACGCTAAATACCATATCTATGGTATGCCTTTTTGCACTCGTCTAACCTCATGATGTTACTGTGGTGTCTTATCCTCGTCAAATCAGCTTAATCTGTATTTGCTTTCCTGAGTAGCTGACATTCTTTGTCGCTCCGCCTATCATACGGACGTTGAACGTGCGTGTGCCCAGCATTCCCTCGTAGCTGCCTTTCCTGTCGGATATGGTCAGTGTCTTGTTTGCCTCGTCCCATGTCATGACAATCTCCGTGAATGCTCCTTTCTCATAAGCGTAACCGTCTCCCTCGTCCTCGTAGAGTGTGAATGTGCCGTCGGCTCCAGGGTATACTCTGATCTCCATGTTGTCCCATTTCTTCTCGCTGGAGTATTGAACCTCCGGTCCCCATGGCAGGATGGTTCCTTCCTTGACGAACACAGGAATCTTGTCGATAGGCGCCTCAACCTTATATCTTCTTCCTCCTTCTTTCACCTCGTTGGTCCAGAAGTTATACCATCTCGTGTCTCTGCTCATGTCGGCTTTGGCTTTGTCTGTCGTTGTCGGCAGATATACGCTGACAGGCATGACGCAGTTCTTTATGTCCTTGCAGATCTCGTGTCCTCGTTTGTTCTCGTCCTGCCATGTGTACAACGGGTCTGTGACTGGTTTGACAAGTAGGTTTCTTCCGAACATATACTCGTCGTCAATGTACAGCGCTGTCTTGTCCTTCGGGAAGTCCATGACGAAAGGTCTCATCATGATCTCAGAGTGCTGTACTGTCGCTCCCGCAGTGCTGTAGATGTATGGAAGGAGTCTGTAGCGAAGCTCAACGGCTTTCTTCATTGACTCGTAGGCCCAGTCTCCCTCATCGCCGAATCGGTAGATTTCATTGACCATCGGCGATGAGCAGTGATTTCTCATGAGCGGCATGAATGTTCCCCATTCAATCCATCTCGTGTTGATTTCTTTACCATACGGGTCCTTAGGTTGATTGTTGTATGACCAGCAGAAGAAACCGCCGAGGTCGGAGCTCCAGAATGGTATGCCGCATATCACGTAGTTTAGCGCACTTGGAATCTGTGCTTTCATCTCGCTCCACGTGCTTTGAATGTCTCCGCTCCATGAGAATGTGGCGTAGTGCTGGATGCCGAAGGCTCCGGAGCGTGTCATCTGGAATGAGCGCTTCGCGTTTCTGTTTTTCTTGTTCTGTGCTCTCTGATGCTCGTATATTCCTTTGTTTGTGGCGAGTGAGAACGCATTTTTCACTGAGCGCCAGCTGCCGCAATATGTCAAGAAGTCGGAGTCTCCGTCTTTCTCGAAGTGGTCAGGCTCTGTAGAGTCTGTCCACCATGCGTCAAGGTCCATGGAATAGAGATTGCGTAAGTACTTCCAGTAAATGTCGCGTGCCTTAGGGTTGAATGCGTCGTACACCTTGACACCTCTGTTCATAGGCCATGTGTTGAAAGGGTAGAGCATGCCCTTAGCGTCCAGCTCCTTGTATTGCGGTGTCCATGGACCGAAGTCTGGCCATATCGTTATCATGAGATGTGCGTTGTTCTCGTGTACGTAGTCTATCATCTCTTTAGGTGTCTTGATGCGAGGCGCTCCCATGTTTTTCTGCTCGGCGATAACGGAATTGGCGTCCTCTCCATAAGGCAGGTATCTCATCTGTTTCTCGTCACCTATCTTATTAAGGTAATGTGGGTTCTCGAATCTCATGGAGTTCCAGTTTGAGTCACATCCCCA
>CALCEL010000074.1 GCA_937900485.1 uncultured Prevotellaceae bacterium | reverse complement strand
ACATCAAAGTTGTCTATCAGCACATCGGGAAGGATGGCTCGAAGAAATTGGGTATGATCCATGCTGCAAAGGTACAACTTTTATTCTTGATTAGCCAAACCTTACCAACCGGATAAATCCGCTGAGCCAACATTATCACAGTTTGAGGCAATACATCATAAGGTAAAAACAAAAAAAAAGACATCACAAAAAGTGATGTCTTATATCATTAACCATTGCTCCTGATTACTTCTTCTTCATAGCAGCATAACGGCTCATGAACTTATCAACACGACCTGCAGTGTCGACGAGCTTAGCCTTACCAGTGTAGAAAGGATGAGAAGTAGAAGAAATCTCTATCTTAACTACTGGATACTCCTGACCCTCGAAAATATCAGTGTCATTTGTCTTAGCTGTTGAACGAGAAAGGAACATATCGCCGTTAGACATATCCTTGAAGATAACCGTACGATAGTTGTCTGGGTGAATACCTTGTTTCATTTTTTATTGTTTTTATACAGTTCAATATTTTATTGCTGGTAACAATAATTAATTAATCTCAAAGAAAAAACGGGAAACCCCGATTTTCAGCGTGCAAAGATAAACACATTTATTTCAGCAGCCAAATATATTCAAGGAAAAATCAGTTCATGCGGCAACATTTAGTGTTTCGCAGTCCATAAACGCCCATATATGAGCATGCTCTGCCACAAACGACCACATACTTGCCGAGCATATCCGGGTTATCTCTCAAGTTAAGTTGTTCTCGCACCTTACCATATGAGGAAGATGAGCCAAGCTGCACGGGTACGCAGCACTTATAGTCCGCTTCAAGCGGAGAGTCGGCAATGACGATATTAGTAGCCACATTACCCACCCCGAACACTGTCGACGACACGTTACGTCCCTGCACGAAGCCCACCACGAAACCACCAAGCCACACATTATCACATGCCGACCCCTCATGATCAGCGAGAAAGAGATAAACCACGCCGCAAGTGAATGAGTAAGCGTTGAAAGGCACCGACTCCGTGCCCTCACCCGACAACCCGCCGTCAAGAGCGGCTCCGGAGAACGAAGAGTCGACCACGCCACCATTCTCAAGACTGATAATGCGGAAATACCGCCACAGCGTGTCCATCGTGGCGAACACGAAGCGGTTCTGCTCACTGTCCATGTCCACAACCCGTCCAGAGTCCGGATACACGACATCAGAAGGCAAAACGATGCGTTCACACCCATAAGAAAAACAGAGCGAGAACGCCAAACATAACATAATGTAAGGTAAACTTTTCATCTTCAAAAAAATCTGTCACAAAGAAAAAAGAAATTTAGCAAATTAGCAACCGCCGGATAAAAAATTTGGAGGTCTAAAGCGTAAAATGAAAAAATTACACTACCTTTGCATGAGTAAGACAAATCTGGTAAAAAGATTTTATACAACACATTATATAATTATTAAGACTATGGTAAATTACAAAGAACTTGGTCTCGTTAACACACGCGAGATGTTCAAGAGAGCTGTAGCTGGTGGTTATGCTATCCCAGCGTTCAACTTCAACACAATGGAGCAGATGCAGGCTATCGTTATGGCAGCTGTTGAGACTCAGTCTCCAGTTATCATGCAGGTTTCTAAGGGTGCCCGCAACTACGCTAACGGTACTATCCTCCGTAACCTCGCTAAGGGTGCGGTAGAGTACGCTAAGGAACTCGGCTGTGAGGCTCCTGAAATCGTTCTTCACCTCGACCACGGTGACACTTTCGAGCTTTGCAAGGACTGTATCGACAACGGTTTCTCTTCTGTCATGATCGACGGTTCATCTCTTCCATACGAGGAGAACATTGCTCTTACAAAGAAGGTTGTTGACTACGCTCACCAGTTCGACGTAACAGTTGAGGCAGAGCTTGGTGTTCTCGCTGGTGTTGAGGACGAGGTTGTTGCTGCCGAGTCACACTACACAAAGCCAGAGGAGGTTGTCGACTTCGCTACTCGTACAGGTTGCGACTCTCTCGCTATCTCAATCGGTACTTCTCACGGTGCTCACAAGTTCACTCCAGAGCAGTGCACACTCGTTAACGGCGTACTCGTTCCACCACCATTGGCATTCGACGTTCTCGCTGAGATTGAGAAGAAGCTCCCTGGATTCCCAATCGTTCTCCACGGTTCTTCATCAGTCCCACAGGACGAGGTTGCTACAATCAACAAGTACGGCGGTAAGCTCGAGGCTGCTATCGGTATTCCAGAGGAGCAGCTCCGTAAGGCTTCTAAGTCAGCTGTCTGCAAGATCAACATCGACTCTGACTCACGTCTCGCTATGACTGCAGCTATCCGTAAGTACCTCGCTGAGAACCCATCACACTTCGACCCACGCCAGTACCTCAAGCCAGCGCGTGAGAACATGAAGAAGATGTACATCCACAAGATTGTGAATGTGCTCGGTTCTAACGGTAAGCTTGCTTGCGCTAAGTAATAGCAAACTAAGTAGAGTACAATAAAAAGCGTGCGGACAAATGGTCGCACGCTTATTTTTTTACGCAACAAGTCAACGCCCGTCGCCGAGGGCGTGACGTGACTTATACGCCACGTCCACGCACCTCGCCTCTGGCAGGCACTTTCTTTATCTGACTCTTACCACCAGGCAAGCTGACTTTCACAACACCTTTCGAGTTGCGGTGTGACTTGATGGTATAAGAGACGACCTTACCGTCACGCCATGACAAGGACAATTCATACCCTCCTCTCAGTCTCACTCCCGCCAGACTTCCGTTCGCCTTCCATGCGGCAGGCATCGCTGGCAGCAACTCGACATTAGTATTTCCCATTGTGTCTACTGACGACTGAACAAGCATCTCTGTCACTCCCGCAGCGCCTCCGAAATTGCCGTCAATCTGGAAAGGGCTATGCGCATCGAACAGATTAGGGTATGTGCCGCCACCACGTCTCTTATCCTTACCACTATAATTGTCAGGATGGACGAAAGAGAGCAGAGTCCTGTACATCTTGTAAGCATTCTCGCCGTCATGCAGACGAGCCTGCAGGTTGACTCTCCAACCAGTACTCCATCCTGTCGTCTTATCTCCCTTTATCTCAAGTGTACGCTTACATGCCGCAGCCAGCTCCGGCGTGCCGTCGACAGTGATATGATGTCCTGGGAACAAGCCAAAGAGATGAGACTGATGACGGTGCTGCGGGTCTTCATCCTTCCAGTCATTGTACCACTCCTGGAGGTTACCATCCTTACCCACTCTATAAGGGAGCAACTTTGCTATCGCCGCATCCAATCGTTTGACGTACTCTTTACTCTCTCCAAGCACAACAGCGGCATCACGTGTGTTCGTCAGACATTCCTTAATCATAGCAATGTCGGCGAAGCCTCCGTACAAAGAGCATCCATGGTAGCCGCCATCTGTCACATACTTATTCTCAGGAGAAGTACACGGAGAAGTCATAAGATAGCCGTCCTTCTCAATCATCCATCCGAGACAAAAGTCCGCGGCACCTTTCAGCAGAGGATAGACATCACGCAAGTAGTCCTGGTCCATAGTGAACAGGTAATGTTCCCACAGATGCGTACTTATCCACGCACCACCCATGTTCCAGTTAGCCCATGAAGGATCACCGCCGTTCAGCCCCACAGGACACGTCATCGCCCATATATCAGTGTTGTGAGCGAGACACCAGCCTTCAGAGACGCCATAATAAGCCTTTGCGGTCTGTGTTCCGGTGAGCGGTAGTTTCTTTATGAATCCGAGAAGCGACTCATGCATCTCTGGCAGGTTACAAATCTCCGACGGCCAGTAATTCTCCTCAACATTGATGTTGGAAGTGTAGTTACAAGACCAAGGTGGCAGTATCTTCTCGTTCCACAATCCCTGCAGATTGGCCGGGACACCCTCCGTACGAGATGACGAGATCAGCAGGTAACGTCCGTACTGCACGTAAAGCTCCTCAAGGTCTGGGTTACGCTGATTCTCCGTCGTAAACTTATACAGCTGCTGGTCTGTCGGCAAAGCAGATATGGACTTGTCTGTCGTTCCGAATTCAATAGAAAAACGGTCAAAGAGTTTTTTATAGTCCTCTTTGTGACGCGACAGCAACATGTCATAATCCTTTGCCTTCGCCGAGTCAATACGAGAACGGACGAGAGACTTATAGTCCCTACCCTCCTTCACAGGATCTTTATCACTTCCGTTAAAGCTTGTAACATTAGAGATTAACACCACAGCGTCAGAGCATCCCTGAAGAACAAGCTGGTCATTGTCCTTGACAAACACCTTGCCATCTTTATTCTCGATATGTATGATAGTTCTGAAATGCACACCTCTGCTGGAGTCATACATATGCTTCTCACCTGAGCTGGTATAACTTGGCATGCTATGGTAAGCAGCGTAGCCGTCAATAATCAACTCATTGTCCTCTGCTTTCACAGTATGAGGCAACTGACAATGATAGGAGAAGACTCTAGTGGCGCCACCTTTTGCGTTGGACACACTCTGGTCACTGATTCTCATCACAATGACAGAGTCCGGAGCTGAGGCAAAGTAGCGGACATCCGTAATTCCCGACATGGAATACTTGACACCAGCCACCGCACTTGAGATATCCAGCGAGCGCTCGTATCCGATCCTTCCCATTGCCGTCTCATCCGACTCATCCAACTGACCGGAACAGACGTTGCTGACGGTGAGCGTACCTAATGCCTGGTAGCTCTCAGAGTAATGTCCTTGCACATTACGCTGCAGAGCATCCGCCGTCTTGTAGTCTTCCTTGTCGAGACTCTCCCTTATAGAGGGAATCGCCTTATATGCGTCCTTCGACCAAACGGCATGATCAGGCTCACCTGTCCACAATGTGATATCATTGAGAGAGAGTTTCTCCTCATTCACTCCACCATACACCATGGCACCGAGATTTCCATTTCCAATAGGCAAAGCCTCCTCAAAAAACAGAGCAGGACGATTGTAATGCAAGACATCACTTTGCGCAGACGTTGTCATAACAGCGACAGACATCAACAAAGCAGACGTCGTAATTCTACGTTTTACAGAAAAAATCATTTTTATTTTGTTTAGTTAAGGTAAAAGTTACGAACACAAAGATAAGATAATCATTCGACAAACACGTCATGAACACAATATTTATTTCCCTTATACATATTATGTGATGTGTATCTCTCATCTCACATATTTTGGCACACAGTTCTGCGGAATCATAAATTATACTTATATTTGTGAGCGAAGCGTCAAGACTACGGCGCCTCACAGCCTGTAACACAAGCAAAACCTAATCTACAAGCATCTTATGAAACACATAACACTGATAGTCTTAGCGTTTCTCACCTGCACATCTTCCGTGTGTCAGACAGAACAGCCAAGACGTAAACGAATAGATCTGAGCGGCACATGGGACACTAACCTCGGCAAATGTGTGCTACCAGGCACAACTGACGAGAACAGACTCGGAACGAGAAACACAGACTCCACATGCACCTCGCAACTTACCAGGGAATACTCATACAGGGGTAAGGTGGAATACACTAAGAGCATTGACATACCTGAAGAATTCACAGAGGGCACACTGTGCCTTCACATGGAACGCACTAAATGCAGCACACTGATTGTGGACAAAGACACGGTCGGTCACATCAACCAGCTGTACGCTCCGCACAGATATGACATTTCCGGCATCACAAGCGGAAAACACCTGTTCAAAATCATAGTAGACAATTGCGACAACACTGTACCAGACATTGTGCGCGGTTCTCACGCATGGAGCGACGCCACACAAACCAATTGGAACGGCATACTCGGAGACTTTTACATAGAATTACGTCCCGAGACATACATTGAGGACGTCAAAGTATATCCAGACGTTGACAACAAGAGTGCTAAGATAGACATATACCTCGTCAGTCCTGAAAGAAAAAAATTAAAGATTGACTTATCCACAAGGTTATGGAACGATGGGCAGACCTGGAACGACGACATATCACAGACCATCAGCGCATACGCTGAGGAAGGACGCAACGTGATAACCACGTCATTGGACCTCGGCGACAGTCCGCAGCTGTGGAATGAGTTCCACCCTTCTCTTTACCAGCTCACGGTCAGCATAGCTAAAAAAAAAGGCGGTGACACGAAAGTCACACAGTTCGGAATGCGTAAGTTTGAAACGGAGGGAAGACGATTCAAGATGAACGACAAGTACGTGTTTCTACGAGGCACACACGACGCCTGTGTTTTTCCTCTCACAGGATACGCCCCGACAAACGTGGAGCAATGGAGAGAGTTATTCCTAAGAGCGAAAAGCTACGGCATCAACCACTACAGATTCCACTCGTACACCCCACCCGAGGCAGCTTTCACCGCAGCCGACATCGTGGGCATGTATCTGCAATGTGAGCTTCCCGCCTGGGGCAGCATCGACAGGAACAACGAATCCACGAACAGATTCTTACTCAACGAGGCCTTCACGACATTAGACCACTTCGGTAACCACCCCTCATTCATGATGCTTGGACTTGGAAATGAAATGTGGGGCGACGTGGATGTCATGAGAGAATGGCTGGACAGCCTACGACACACAGACCCTCGCAGACTCTACTGTTTCGGAGCCAACAACTGGCTCGGCTGGCGAGGAGCGCAAGACGGAGAGGACTACATGGTGACATGCAGAGTTGGTGGCGGAGACAGATTTGACACACACACGAGAAGCTCCTTCTCCTTCGCCGACGCAGAAGACGGCGGCATCCTCAACAGCATGCGACCCGGAACGAGCAAAGACTACACCCATGCCGTCACGCTCTGCCCGCGACCGATAATAAGTCACGAGAGCGCACAGTTCCAGATCTACCCCGACTACAGCGACATAGTCAAATACAAGGGCATACTGAAACCATACAACCTGCAAGTGTTCCGTGAGAGAATAAAAGACAAAGGTATGCTTCAACACGTCAAGGAATTTCACGAGACGACAGGAAAATGGGCGGTCAACTGCTACAAAGCGGACATGGAATACTGTCTCAGGACTCCGGAGTTCGGAGGATTTGAGATTCTTGACATAAAAGATTACCCGGGACAAGGTACGGCGTTGGTGGGCATCCTCGACGCCTTCATGGACAGCAAAGGTCTGATAAGCCCTGAGGGCTTCCGTGATTTCTGCAGTCCATTCACGTTGCTGGCAAGAATGGACAGCCTGTGCTTCGACTCAGAACAAGGGCTTGACATCATCGTCAATGCCTGCAACTACACAGAGAACGACATAATGGGTAACGTCAAAGTACGCCTCACCAAGGCTGACTCGGAAGAGGATATCTTGACGAAAGTTTTTCACGGATGCATCTTCACTCAAGGCGATGTCACCGATGTGGGGAAGCTACACGTTGAGCTGCCTAACATCAGCGTACCGACAAAAATAAACATGACACTGACATGTGACAAATATCAAAACACATACTCTCTGTGGGCATTCCCGAAAATTCGGAACACGGAAGAGCATGATGAGATAATACATGTGGAGCAGATAAGCCGAGACGTCATGGACAAGCTGTGCGCTGGTGCCTGCGTCCTCTTGACTCCAAGGCACAAGGACATCGAGAAGCAGAGTGTAGGCGGTCTGTTCACGCCCGACTACTGGAACTACGCCATGTTCAAGACAATCTCAGAGAACAACAACAAACCCGTGTCACCTGGCACGTTAGGCATGTGCATGGACGCCGACCACCCCCTGTTCAACGAGTTCCCGACCGACGGACGGACAGACTGGCAATGGTGGACGATAGCAAGAAACAGTCGTCCTCTGATACTCAATCGTCTTCCCGACACTTACCGTCCGATTATTCAGGTTGTTGACAATGTGGAGCGTAATCACAAACTGGGGATACTCATGGAATTCAAGGTTGGAGACGGAAAACTTCTCATATGCACGACAGACATGTCAGAGACAGAGAAACATATTGAAGGCAGATGGTTTGAGAAAGCCATATACGACTACATGATGTCAGAAGAGTTCAACCCGGACTTTGCTCTCAGCCAAGAGAATCTAAACACCTTGCTGCGAGAAGAGTCCACTATCAGAGACATACAGGGAGTCAAGAACGAGACCGACTATAAGATTCCTCAGTAAAGGCATGTCACACCCAGCCATAGCAAGCCCGACGTGACCATCACCACACAAAAACAAAAAGCCATTTCCACTTTAAGTGAGAATGGCTTTTCTTTATGGTGTTTTAATACAAAAAAACAAACATGTGGTAACGTTTCCGAAACACGCAATAAACCTATCATCAGCTACAGAGACTAGTACCAAACTTCATTTCCTATCTCATTCTTAATCTCCTCTTTGTTACAAGTCGCTGATAACTCAATGTAAGTTCCTTCTAGGTTAAGATCTGTTGTTTTCATAAAAATAAGATTTAAAGGGTGAGTATTCATAAAAAAACGCATGATTTCCTCTACACTAAACTTTTTTCTTTTATATTCTATTATGCTACATCGCAAATATGGCAATAATTATTTTAAAACGCAATAATATATCGAAAGTTTTTTATCAAAAAAACACTTATAAATTCGTTTTCTTGACATATAAGAAAAATAAATTTGAAATAAAGTACAACAATATCCATTTTCCATATAATTACAGCTATTTCGCCATAAAAAACAGAAGAGACCATACTCATTGACGAACACAAAAAAAGACATCTAACAACTCATGCCCCTGGTGCTTTACACGTCATACACATCAGAATAACGCAAAAAGGCAGAACATGGATTTTTAGAAACAAAATAATAACGTATCTTTGCAGGGTAATATAATAGACAGAGAATAATGACACAAGACTGTGAGGACAGGATCAAGAAATCCGTGGATCTCTTCATGCAAGGCTACGGATGCTGCCAAAGCGTCTTAGCCGCTTTCGCCGACATATACGGACTGGACGACAATACTGCAAAAAAAATAGCAGCCGGATTCGGCGGCGGTGTTGGAAGAATGCGAATGATGTGCGGAGCAGTATCTGGCATCGTGGCGCTTGTCGGACTGGACTGCGGACAGACAGAGGGAGACGACAGGAATGGCAAGTCACACTGCTACAAAGTGGTACAAAGCCTGCTGAACAAATCCAAGGAGCAGAACGGATCAATAATCTGCGCAGAGATACTGGGCATCAACGGCAACAACAAGGCAGCATCAAGCTATGTGGCATCAGAGCGGACTGCCGAGTACTACAAGAAAAGACCTTGCGCCGCAAAGGTAGAGAGCGCAGCCAGAATCTTCGCGGAGTACCTTGAAGACAAAAACAAAGCAGAACAAAATTAACAACAGCAAAATACAACAATAATAAATAAAACTTCACATGAAAAAAAATCTCGGAACAATTTGTATCCATGGTGGATGGAAGCCAACCAAGGGAGAGCCGCAACAGCTACCCATATGGCAGAGTACGACATTCAAGTATGACACAAGCGACCAGATGGCCCGTCTCTTCGACCTCAAGGATAGCGGATATTTCTACACACGACTCGCCAACCCTACTAATGACGCCGTAGCGAAGAAGATCGCAGCTCTGGAGGGCGGTGTCGGCGCAGTGCTCACGTCATCAGGACAGGCAGCCAACTTCTACGCCATCTTCAACATATGCGAAGCCGGTGACCACTTCATCACTTCCAACACTATATACGGAGGTACATTCAACCTGTTCGGAGTGACAATGAAAAAACTCGGCATCGAATGCACGTTCGTAGACCCGGACTGGGACGACGAGAGGATAGAGGCCGCATTCAAGCCCAACACAAAATGTTTCTTCGGAGAGACAATATCTAATCCGGGAGGTAACGTCTTCGACATAGAGCGTTTCGCCAAGATGGCGCACAAGCACGGAGTGCCACTGATCGTGGACAACACTTTCGCCACACCTATCAACTGTCGTCCTTTTGAGTGGGGATGTGACATCGTCACTCACTCCACGACCAAGTATATGGACGGACACGCCACTCAGGTCGGCGGCGCTGTCGTCGACTCCGGCAACTTCGACTGGGAGGCTTACGGCGACAAGTTCAAGGGACTGACCACCCCAGACGAGAGCTATCACGGACTCACATACACCAAGTCTTTCGGCAAGATGGCATACTGCACCAAACTGGTGAGCCAGCTGATGAGAGACCTCGGAAGCATCCCTGCTCCTCAGAACTCCTTCCTCCTCAACCTCGGACTCGAGACTCTGCACCTGAGAGTGAGACAGCACTGCGCCAACGCTCAGAAGATTGCAGAGTGGCTTGAGAAGAACGAACGAGTGGCTTGGGTGAACTACTGCGGACTGCCAGGCAACAAGTACTACGAGCTGGGAAAGAAATACCTGCCTAACGGCTCATGCGGCGTGATAGCCTTCGGACTTAAGGGCACACGTGAGGACGCCATAAAATTCATGGACAACCTCGACTTCATCTCAATCGTGACACACGTGGCTGACGCAAGAACATGCGTGCTGCACCCTGCGAGCCACACGCACAGACAGATGAGTGACGAGCAACTCCGCGACGCCGGCGTGGCACCAGACCTCATACGCTTGTCTGTCGGCATCGAGGACTGTGATGACATCATCGCGGACATCGAGCAGGCCATGAGCAAGATGTAAAGACAACTCATCATACGGCAAACAACAAACACGTATTGTTGTTTGCCGTTTTTTCACTTATCCTATCCTATGAAAACTACGACACTCATCATCTCTTTATTAGCGTCATCATTGGGAATGACCATAACGTCTGACATGTATGCGCAAGACAGCAGTAACGTATCTTCGACGAACCTAACAACTAAAGGCACATCTGCCATGAGGAAATACAGCGAATGGATGACGTACTCGGAGATGAAAAGACATCAGAACAAGTCCCTCGACTTCTCTGACAAACCGAAATGGAGTTACGCCACCGGTATTGAGCTTGAGGCAATGTACGACACATACACGAGATGCGGAGACCAGACGATACTTGACTTCTGCAAAGGATACGTCGACTCTCTTGTCTGCGACGACGGCTCAATAAGGGGCTACAGGCTTAACGACTTCAACCTTGACAATCTTCGCCCCGGACATCTCCTGATAAAGATGCACAAGGAGACACCACGGGAAAAGACACGAATAGCGATAAAGACATTGCTAGAACAGACCGACAGACAGCCAAGGACGAAGACGGACAGCGTCTACTGGCACAAAGCGATATACGCATATCAGGTGTGGCTGGACGGCATATTCATGGGACTGCCTTTCAGAGTCTTGTCCACAGACTCCTTCCGCGACAAAGAAACCCGTACACGAGTCTATGATGACGCCGTGAGACAAGTGACAATGACCTACCAGAGGACGTATGACAAAAAGACGGGACTGAACAGACACGCATACGACGAAAACAGAAACATGTTCTGGGCTGACAACGCCAGCGGACAAAGCCGTCATTGCTGGGGAAGAGCTCAAGGATGGTTCTGCATGGCACTTATAGAGATGCTGGACGCCATGCCGGATAACTATGACGGTAGAAAACAAATCATCAAGACTCTGAGAAGATGCCTCAACAACTTGACAAGATGGCAAGACCAAGACTCCGGACTGTGGTGGCAGGTGACAGACTGCCCTAACAAGGAGGGTAACTATCTCGAGTCAACCTGTTCGTCAATGTTCGCCTACACACTTCTAAAGGCTTACAACAAGGGCTATGTGGGAAGAAAGTACAGGGACGCTGGCGTAAAAGCGTACGATGGCATAACACGCGAGTTCATCAGACACGACGCCGACAGCACGATATCTCTCACACGATGCTGCGCCGTGGCTGGCCTGGGACCCGGACGCAGCGACGAGGTTGACGAGGCTTTACTGAAGACCGGCTCAAAGAAACCATTGAGGGAGAACAGGAAAAGAGACGGTTCGTTCAACTATTATATCAACGAGACGATAAGAGACAACGACCCAAAAGGTATCGGACCTTTCATCTGGGCATCACTCGAAATGGAAAGTCTCAACAAATAAGATGAATAAAAACAAGAAACGAGCCGGGGCATACCCGACTCGTTTCTTCTCTTTATATATTCGACGGACATCAATCCTCTGAGCCTATCACCTTCCAGATGCACGCAGCAATAGCAGCACCCACGAAAGGACCGACTATGAACACCCACAAGTCAGTGAGAGCCTGACCTCCCTCAAACACTGCAGGAGCGATTGAACGGGCTGGGTTAACAGATGTTCCAGTATAGTGAATACCTACAAAGTGGATGAGGATGAGTGACAAACCGATTGCCAATCCAGCGAAATTACCAGCACCGACCTTAGAGTCTGTTGTACCAAGAACAACGAGAACGAAAATTGCAGTGAGGACAATCTCAGCGATGAGACCTGCTGTTACTCCAGCTCCACACGCATTAGCGCCAGTGAGAGTACCACCAGCCAACGCCTGGTCTGTGGAAGTCAAGGCATACAGAATAGCAGAGCCGATGAAAGCACCGATAACCTGGAACAGCATGTACATGGCTGCATCCTTAGCATCGATACGCTTAGTGAGAAGACAACCAAGTGTTATCGCAGGATTAATATGACAACCGCTGACTCCACCTATGGTGTAAGCCATAGCGACAACGGCAAGTCCGAACGCCATTGACGTACCCACAACACTTGCTGTATCACTACCACAGTTAAGACTAACGGCTGTGCCGCATCCAAGAAGAACGAGTACCATCGTTCCAATCATTTCCGCTAAATACTTTTTCATGACCTGAAAATTTTTAATAGTTATTAGAAATTAGTAAATAATGTCTTTCCTGATTAGCATATTACAAATATATAACTTTTGTCACAAAAATCATATTCACAACCAACAAATTTTTTATAATTATCTTTATTTCTCAATTGTTTCACGTATATAACGATGGAGAAAAAATCAAAAAACTAGTGTTTTGTCACACTATTTCATAAAGGTATCATGAGATGTACACTAATGGAGATTTTACGTCAATCGACATCCCGCTCTGTGTGCCTGACTCTTTAGAAAAGCTCATTTCCCGTACTTATAAAGACGACAAACACAATAATAAAGTGAGGACAGTGTAACACATTAGCACTCACGCCAATAACTCCCACACGAAACAGATATAACAGAGATTTCACTGGGGGAATAATGGACAATTTGCCGTAAAACCAAATTTCCTATGCCTATTTTTTTGCAAAAGCAGGTTAACTTATTGACAATCTTAATACAAGGCATTTAAAAATCTTAGATATCATTTTTGAAATTCTCAGGTTAGGCTGTAGTCTATATGCAGGTCTGCAGTTTCAAAAATCCTAACCTGAACTTTTCAACGTCCTAACCTAAGTTTTTCAGACGCCGAATAAGACACGGGAAAATTACAGAAGTCATTTTATCGTTGCCCCGTGTCAACGGAAAAAGAGGAGTTTCGGACAATGAAAAATGTGCGAAATGGAATGGGAATCCGGGGAGGTGTTTTTGTGAGGTCACATCGTCCGTGACAACAGGAAACAAAAAAGTCCCGTCTCAGAAGAAGACGGGACTTTTCCTTTCTATGAGTAATTATTTTCTAATAAGAATGATTTCGCCACGTTGAGGGACGAAGCTTCTTTTCTTGAAGTTTATCCTGTAAAGCGTCTTCATCCTCACACCATATCTCTGTGATATCGTATACATCGTCTCACCGAACTGTACCTTATGCCAATATCCCTTATAATTTTTGTCCGCCTTGGAACGTTTCTTCTGCAAGAAAACATTCATTCCCGGCGTCAGCACCGTATTACGTCCAGCCTCGTTATAACGTAAGAGACGATCGAGTTCGATGCCCTTCTCCTTGGATATTGAGTACCACGTGTCACCCTTTCTGACGATGACGCATTTCAGTTTGTTAACAGAATAGACGACATGCTGGTTTCTGTTTCGTGTATATCTCGTGGTCTTTCCCTGAGTGTACTGCGCACGCTCGACCACCTTACCTTTCTCCTCATACTCATACGAGCCGTCATCATCCGCAGCGTCAGCCAAGTCAAGCTGTGTCGTGGCATAGTCATACTGATGGAGGTCATAGTCATCAATGAGTTTAATGAGTCTGTCGGCGTATGTTGGCAGTGTGGCATATCCACAAGCCTTGAGTCCCTTGGCCCATCCTCGATAGTCATCCGGCTCGAGAGTGAAGAGACGAGCGTACCGGTCTCGCTTGAGGAAAAGCGAATGGTCCTCATAGCTCTGACTGACGTAATCGTACTTGCGGAAACACTCCCCTTTCTTATCATCATCATGTCGCACACTTGGTCCGGACCACGATGAGCCGCACTTTATTCCGAAATGGTTGTTTGACCTCTTGGCCAAATCCGCCTGACCAGCGCCACTCTCCAAGATAGCCTGGGCAAGTGTGATACTCGCGGGGATGCCATACTTGTTCATCTGATCGATGGCAATCTGCTTGTACTGCTCAATATATTTCACATAGTTTGCATTCCTGTTTTGCGCATTCGACATCAGACACACAGCCGAAAGCGCAAATACAAAGATCTGTTTTGCTATACTCATATTGCTTCAAAAAAACGCACTAAGTGCTATGGATGAT
Source organism: uncultured Prevotellaceae bacterium (assembly GCA_937900485.1). Lineage (GTDB taxonomy): Bacteria > Bacteroidota > Bacteroidia > Bacteroidales > Bacteroidaceae > Minthosoma. Next base: position 41,032 of record CALCEL010000074.1, on the reverse strand, counting down.
AATCAATTAGAAATAATTAGCGCGAATATATGAAATTTAATTCTAAATTTTATTCGTTCTTTGAAAATAATGTCATACATTTGATTGTTTAACGTCAATCACATTGAATCTATGGAGGAATTAGACTTACATATCACAGTAATCAAGAAAAACGAGGATGAACTGACAGAAGAAGAGAAACAACTTGTTGAACAAGCTAAAGAGGCCACGTACAGGAGTTACGCTCCATACTCTAACTTCCGGGTAGGCGCAGCCGCCGCCCTTGACAACGGGGTAACGGTGACCGGCAACAACCAGGAGAACTCCGCCTACCCTTCAGGACTTTGCGCTGAACGAACAACTTTGTTTTACGCTAACGCCAGATACCCAGAAGCGAAAGTCAAATGTCTGTGCATTGCCGCTCGTGACACGTCGGGACAATTCACAAAACGACCGATAGCGCCATGCGGAGCGTGCAGACAGGTAATGTCGGAGACAGAGGACCGCGGAGGAGTGGACATGAAAATCATACTGTACGGCACGGACGGCATATATATAATAAGGTCTGTCAAAGACCTGCTGCCCGTATCTTTCGACTCATCATTTCTTTGAGTGAAGGCTGCGAGCACCTTAAGTCTTTAGCACGCACAAAAAAAATAAGCCCTGGGAAATCGCTCTCCCAGGGCTTTATCATGTTATTTATGTCAATCACATATCGTACATCTGAGCGCGAAGTTCCTTTATAGAGTCTGAGTGCACATATTCGTCATACTCCATCAGCTTGTCTATGCTGCCCTTTGGAGTAAGCTCAATGATACGGTTAGCCACGGTCTGGATAAACTCGTGGTCATGGCTGGCGAAGAGCACGTTACCCTTGAACTGCTTCAGGTTGTTGTTGAACGCTTGGATACTCTCAAGGTCGAGGTGGTTAGTTGGTGTGTCCAAGATGAGACAGTTAGCGTTCTTCAACTGCATACGCGCAATCATACAACGCATCTTTTCTCCTCCGGAAAGCACGTTTACCTTCTTCAGGACCTCCTCACCTGAGAAGAGCATACGTCCGAGGTAACCCTTGAAGAACACATCGTTGCCCTCACCGAATTGTCCGAGCCACTCGACAAGGTTCTTGTCGGACTGGAAGAATGAAGTGTTGTCGAGAGGCAGATAAGCCGTGGTGATTGTCACTCCCCACTTATATGTTCCGCTCTGCGCCTCACGGTTACCGTTGATGATCTCAAACAAGGCTGTCATAGCGCGAGGGTTATGACTCAGGAATACCACCTTCTCGCCTTTCTCGACTGTGAACGACAGATTCTTGAAGAGAACGGTTCCGTCTTCCTCCACAGCACTCAGGTTCTCGACTTCCAAGATCTGATTGCCCGGCTCACGGTCCATCTGGAAGATGATGCCAGGATATTTACGAGTTGAAGGCTGAATCTCGTCCACGTTAAGCTTCTCCAACATCTTCTTACGGGAAGTGGTCTGCTTTGACTTGGCTGCGTTTGCGGAGAAACGACGGATAAACTCCTCGAGCTCTTTCTTCTTCTCGTCCGCCTTAGCCTTCTGGTTCTGCGCCTGTCTCAACGCCAACTGTGAAGACTCATACCAGAAAGAATAGTTTCCGGCAAAAAGATTCACCTTGTTGAAATCGATATCCACTGTGTGTGTTGACACGGCGTCAAGGAAGTGACGGTCGTGAGACACTACAAGCACTGTATGCTCGAAGTTGGCGAGGAAGTCCTCAAGCCACTCGACAGTATCAAGGTCGAGGTCGTTGGTCGGCTCATCTAGAAGCAAGTTGTCAGGGTTACCATAGAGTGCCTGCGCAAGCATGACACGCACCTTCTCCTTACCCGTCAGCTCACTCATGAGCTTTCCGTGGAGAGCCTCCTTGATGCCCAGTCCAGAAAGAAGCTGAGCAGCGTCACTCTCCGCATTCCATCCATCAAGCTCAGCGAATTTCTCCTCAAGCTCAGCGGCGCGCACGCCATCCTCGTCAGAGAAGTCCTCTTTGGCATACAGCGCATTTTTCTCCTGCATTATATCCCAAAGAACAGAATGACCCATAAGCACAGTGTCCAACACCGTGAATCCATCATATTTGTTGTGGTCCTGAGAGAGAACGCTGAGACGCTCTCCTGGGCCAAGTGTTATTGTTCCCTTAGTAGGCTCAAGCTCACCGCTGATAGCTTTCAGCAGAGTTGACTTTCCCGCACCGTTGGCACCTATCACACCATAGATGTTGCCATTTGTGAACTTCAAATTTACATCCTTGTAAAGGACACGCTTACCAAATTGTATGGCAAGATCAGAAATTGTAATCATCGATTATTACAGTCTTTATACCTTTAACTTTACATTCTTTACACACAGCTTGACCGGATAACCAAAAGCGCCCTCACTTCTCTCACCTCACTAAACATAGTCCCCAAAACCAAACTGAACGCGAAGGTACGAAAAAAAATCCAGTATAACAACACATCTGTCACATTATGAGTCAAGAAGAAAAAAAAGGGCATCTCCTTACGGAAATGCCCCTGGTTATATTCTTTTTTAGAAAGAATTAGCCGTTGATCTTCTTCATGTGTGCGATAAGCTCGAGAACCTTGTTAGAGTAACCGATCTCGTTATCGTACCAAGACACAACCTTAACGAATGTGTCAGTGAGGGCGATACCAGCCTTTGCATCATAGATAGAAGTGAGTGTGCAACCGAGGAAGTCAGAAGAAACGACAGCATCCTCAGTGTAACCGAGAACACCCTTAAGACCACCCTGCTCGATTGGAGTCTCAGAAGCCTTCTTCATAGCAGCGTTGATCTCGTCGTACTTAGCTGGCTTAGCGAGGTTAACTGTAAGGTCAACAACAGATACGTCAAGAGTAGGAACACGCATTGACATACCAGTGAGCTTACCGTTGAGCTCTGGGATAACCTTACCTACAGCCTTAGCAGCACCTGTAGAAGAAGGGATGATGTTACCAGCAGCTGCACGACCACCGCGCCAGTCCTTCAAAGATGGACCGTCTACAGTCTTCTGAGTTGCAGTTGTAGAGTGAACAGTTGTCATAAGACCGTCTGTGATTCCCCAATTATCGTTAAGAACCTTAGCGATTGGAGCAAGACAGTTAGTAGTACAAGATGCGTTAGAAACGAACTTAGTACCCTTAACGTACTTATCGAAGTTCACACCACATACGAACATTGGAGTAGCGTCCTTAGAAGGAGCTGACATAACAACATACTTAGCACCAGCCTTGATGTGAGCCTGAGCCTTCTCCTCTGTAAGGAAGAGACCAGTTGACTCAACAACATACTCAGCACCGATTGCATCCCACTTAAGATCCTCTGGGTTACGCTCTGCAGTCACACGAATCTTCTTACCGTTAACGATAAGGAGTGAGTTCTCAACATCAGCCTCGATAGTACCATCGAAAGCACCGTGCATAGTGTCATACTTGAGCATATAAGCGAGGTAATCTACTGGGCAGAGGTCATTGATACCTACCACCTCAATATCATCGCGGTTCTGAGAAGCGCGGAAAACGAAACGACCAATACGACCGAAACCGTTAATACCAACTTTTGTTGCCATTGGATTATAAAATTTTGATTGTTAAAAAATATGTTTATGATCTCTAAATTCTATTTCCTAAAACATGACGGCTTAAACGAGGCCGCCGAAAACACTAAACAAGACGGAAAAGCGTTATCCACAATTGCAATAATGCGCCGTAGAACATGCCGCAACAGCCATCAACGCCATCACCACCAACACGTATCTTATTATCACATATTTCATGCTTTTTCTTCTTTTTGCGCACAAAGTTACGGATTTTTCTTTTAACTTTGCAAACTAAATGAAAGGATTTTTTTTGATATAACATTTTTTACAACTATTTAAATATAATCTATGGGAAAGTTTATTGAAGATTTCAAAGCATTCGCCCTCAAGGGTAATGTGGTAGACATGGCTGTCGGTGTTATCATCGGAGGCGCATTCGGAAAAATCGTGACATCACTCGTCAATGACATCATCATGCCTCCTATCGGAGTACTGACTGGCGGCGTCGACTTCAAAGACCTCAAGGTGGTCATAAAAGAAGCCACACCAGCAGTTCTCGACGAAGCAGGCAACGAGGTGACAGCGGCAGCTGAGGCCGTCACGCTCAACTACGGCATGTTTATCCAGAACGTCATAGACTTCCTCATAGTTGCACTGGCTATTTTCTTCATGATCAAAGGCATCGCCAAACTGTCAGCTATGGCGAAGAAGAAAGAGGAAGAAAAGGCAGAAGAGGCTGCAGCAGCACCAGAGCCAAGCGCTGAGGAAAAGCTGCTCACGGAGATTCGTGACCTGCTGAAAAACAAATAAGCACAACAGATCACACAAGTCTGTCATGGCGCGACTACCAGCAAGCCGTGACGAAACAGTAAGATATCGCTTTCGTGTACGTCCACGAAGGCGATGTTTTTTGGTTCAGGTTAGGATTAAAAAAAATGCAAACCTGTTTGTATACTATATCCTAACCTAAGAATTTCAAAAAAGAGACACAAGATATTCTAAAGCCTTGTATTAAGATTATCAGCAAGTTAACCTAAATTTACCCAAAACAGACATAAGAAATTTGGTAATGCGCCGAATTGTCCATTATTCCACCTATCTCTATTCTCAAAAAAAGATGGAGAGACCATATCACTCAGACATCGATGCAGGATTTTAATGACGTGAAACATCAACACATCAAACTCTGATTATCATAACCATATTACCAGAACTTCGTATACTCCATAGAGACAATTAAGCTCCGCAGGTCGAACAAATTCTTAATTAGGACGACTCGAACACACTTACAATTCCACAATATGCACGACAAAGGGAACAGTAAAATTCTAAAGAACGATATCACCTAAACATTATTAAATATAAAATCATCCGGAACATCATCAGCATAATCATAAACATTACAAGTAAAAAGACAATTACCTCTCGTGATTACGACAAACTTATAAGATATTTTATGGACAAAAGATTAGAAGAGAGAAAAACACAGTTTTAACAGAACGGACAAAACGCAGATTAACCATAAGACAAGTAAAAAAATCAGGAAAAACAACTGACAGCATTTAAGTAAATCTACTCAACACAGAAAAAAATCACACATGAGCACCACGAAACTTTTTCCCTAAAAAAAATAGTACGCACACAACCAACGTCACAAATTCGGACATGCGAATTTTCAAAATAAATCCTCAACTTTAATTTTCGCGGCTAATTGATAGATAAAAGAAATCAAATGATATGTTTTTCGCTGTAAAATGATATATTTTTCTTGTATAAAAATTTGCAAACGCTGTGGACAAAACTTATATTTGTCACATCACGAAAGGGGAAACATTTCGTGACATAAAAGGGTTAAAACAAATTGATTCTTTATTGGGGTTATAAATAGCATAAGGGTTAATATTAATTAGGTTATCAAGAATTTAGGTTATTAGTTTAGTTAGTATTAGGTAAGATTGTTATAGGATTTATCTTAGTGGGGATGATTATATTTTAGGGACATTACAGGGTGCGGAGATTGATTCTCCGCACCTTTCATTTTATCAAAACCGGAAATAAGCGAGATGAAATATATCATTTTGCGAAATGAAATAATCAAGGGACTGAAATCCTTTGACGCATCACGCATTTGCCTTACATTTGCATTGGAAAAGTTCAAAAAAAGTCTATTTAGGTTATAAGGAAATAAATCTGGAACAACTTAGGTATTAGGTATTAAAAGGGTAATAAATATTGTTGATTAGGGATACAAGTTTTAGAAGGATGTAAATATAGATGAACAATTCTGGGCGTTTAAGTCGTGAGACTTAAACGCCCTTAACTTATGTGTACAAACACGAAAAAAGGGGATGCGCCTCAGCAAGCGCATCCCCTCTACTACTATAGGCGGTATTAGAATCAGCGGATGAACAGCAATTCCCTATACTTTGGCAGTGGCCAGTACGCATCGTCGACAATCAGTTCAAGCTTGTCAATCTGACGTCTGATGGTGTCAAGCATAGGAGCAACAGTATCATGGTAGGCAATCGCCTTCTGGTGCTCACTCTCAATCTTATTAGCCACCTTACGCGCCTCGACAAGCTCATCAACCATAGTCTCGATGCTTGACGTGCGATTAGCAATCTCCTCGATAATCTTAATATTTCTGTCACTGAGGCTGTCCGCTTTCTCTGCCGGGAAGACAACACGCATATTCTCCACATTCTTGAGGAGCTTGCTCTGGTAGTCCGTAGCGACAGGAATGATATGATTCATAGACAAGTCGCCGAGCACACGCGCCTCAATCTGTATCTTCTTGGTATAGGTCTCCCACTTGACCTCATTACGCGCCTCAAGCTCTTTTCTTGTCATGACACCCAGCCCCTCGAACATCTTGACGCTACTCTCATCGAGATAACGCTCGAAAATCACAGGGCAAGAAGTCTCGACATCCAGTCCTCGTCTCTCAGCCTCAGCCTTCCACTCATCGCTGTAGCCGTTGCCGTCGAAACGAATCGGCTTACATGTCTTGATATCCTCGCGGAGCACCTCAATGATAGCATGATACGTGGCGTTATGCTCAGCAGAGTCAAACTGTGACGAGATGACCTTCACACGCGCATCCACACGTTTCTTGAATTCGACGAGAGCCTCAGCTACGGCGCTGTTGAGAGCAATCATCGCAGAGGCGCAGTTTGCCTCGCTGCCCACAGCTCTAAACTCAAATCTGTTACCCGTGAAAGCGAAAGGAGACGTTCTGTTTCTGTCCGTATTGTCTATGAGCAGCTCAGGAATCTCAGGAATGTCAAGCTTCATGCCCTGCTTACCCTGCATGACGAGCAGATTATCCTTGTCGGACTTCTCGATGTGGTCAAGCAGCTCAGACAGCTGTTTTCCGAGGAAAGAGGAGATGATGGCAGGTGGTGCTTCATTAGCGCCAAGACGATGAGCGTTAGTGGCTGACATAATGCTGGCCTTCAGCAAACCGTTGTGACGGTAGACGCCCATGAGAGTCTCAACGATGAAGACAGCGAAACGCAGGTTCTGCTCAGGTGTCTTACCAGGTGCGTGGAGAAGCACTCCGTTGTCTGTGGACAGACTCCAGTTGTTATGTTTACCGCTACCATTGATGCCGGCGAAAGGTTTCTCATGAAGCAGAACACGGAACCCATGCTTTCTCGCCACGCGCTTCATCACTGACATGAGCAGCATATTGTGGTCGACGGCAAGGTTTGTCTCCTCGAAGATTGGGGCAAGCTCAAACTGGTTAGGCGCAACCTCGTTATGGCGTGTCTTGCAAGGGATGCCAAGCTCGAGAGCCACAATCTCCAGTTCCTTCATGAAGGCAGCCACGCGCTCAGGTATGCTACCGAAGTAATGGTCATCCATCTGCTGGTTCTTGGCAGAGTCATGTCCCATGAGCGTACGTCCTGTGAGCAACAGGTCTGGACGAGCCGCATAGAGTCCCTCGTCCACAAGGAAATACTCCTGTTCCCATCCGAGGTTGGATGTGACCTTCTTCACTGTCGGGTCGAAATAGTGACACACGTCGGTGGCAGCCACGTTCACGGCGTGAAGCGAGCGCAGCAACGGCACTTTATAGTCAAGAGCCTCACCGCTATAAGAGATGAACACGGTAGGAATACAGAGAGTGTCATCGATGATAAACACCGGAGAAGTAGGATCCCAAGCTGAGTATCCGCGCGCCTCGAACGTGGAGCGTATACCTCCGGAAGGGAAAGAGGACGCATCAGGCTCCTGCTGTACCAACAGCTTACCGCTGAACTCCTCCACCATACCGCCCTTTCCGTCATGCTCGATGAAAGAGTCATGCTTCTCAGCCGTACCCTCCGTCAGAGGCTGGAACCAGTGAGTATAATGAGTCACTCCGTTGTCAGTGGCCCACTGCTTGATGCCGAGAGCGACAGCGTCAGCCATCTCACGGTCGAATCGAGCGCCGTTGTCCATGACATTCACCATCTTCTCATATATATTCTTTGGAAGATACTTATACATTTTCTCACGATTGAACACCTTCTTTCCGAAGTATTCACAAGGTCTCTCACTTGGGGTTTTCACTTCGAGAGGCTTTTTCTTGAACGCCTCTCCGACAACTTGAAATCTTAATGCTTCCATAATTCTTTTGTGTTTGTATTATTTTGAAAGTGATCGGTCCACACTCATTGCCGTCTGTCTGCCTGAGCTCATCGCCCGGACTACCAGTGACGCTCCGTTAGCGGCGTCACCGCAGACAAACACATTTGAAGGATACTCAGGATGCTCCGGTTTGAGGAATCCCATCGCCAGCAACACCAGTTCCGCCTTTATAATCTCCGGTTTGCCGTTTTCCACCATTATCGGTCTTCCGCCCTGCGGATTAGGCTTCCAGTCTATATTCTGCACCTTCACGCCTGTCAGCTTACCATTCTGACCTATAAACTCCAGAGTATTGACGTTCCAACGCCTCTCACATCCCTCCTCGTGCGATGACGTGGTCTTCAACACCCTCGGGTAATTCGGCCACGGGTTATTCGGGTCTGTCGGTCCTTCCACAGGCTTAGGCATTATCTCTATCTGCGTCACACTCTTACAACCCTGTCGGTGGGCGGTTCCGATACAGTCACTTCCCGTGTCTCCTCCGCCAATCACAAGCACATCCTTGCCCTTCGCAGTAATCCTGTCCTTCTTATCAAATTCGACACCGGCCAGCACGCGGTTCTGCTGTGAGAGCAGCTCGAGAGCGAGGTGTACCCCGTCAAGCTTCCTACCCGGGATATTCAGGTCTCGCGCCACAGGAGTACCGGTTGCGAGCACGACAGCATCATACTGTCCAGCGAATTGTTCATCACATTTCACATCCTGATTATACTTGAACACTATACCCTCTTCCGTCAGGATATTCAGTCTGCGGTCGATTATCGCCTTATTAAGCTTGAAGTTCGGTATACCATATCTCAACAGTCCTCCAGCAGCCTCAGCCTTCTCGTAGACCGTAACCTCATACCCCATCTGATTCAGGTAATACGCTGCTGACAGTCCAGCTGGTCCAGCACCTACGACAGCCACCTTCTTGCCGTTTCTCTTTGGCTGCTTAGCCACCACATATCCCTCCTGGAAAGCCATCTCGACGATAGCAGCCTCGTTTTCCCTGTTAGTGGTAGGCTCATGCTCAATAAGATTCAGCACACAAGCCTTCTCACAAAGAGCAGGGCAGATACGGCCAGTGAACTCCGGGAAGGGGTTCGTGGACGAAAGAAGTCTGTACGCCAGTTCCCAGTCACCCTTACACAAAGCATCGTTCCACTCAGGCGCCTTATTACCCAATAGACAAGCCCAGTGGCAGAAAGGCACTCCGCAATCCATGCAGCGGCTGGCCTGCAACTTACGCTCACGCTGCCCCAGCGTCTGCTCCACCTCTCCAAAATCATGTATTCTGTCATGTATAGGACGGTATCCCGCCTCCTGACGATGTATATCTAAAAAAGCCTTCGGATTTCCCATAATCAATAATCTTTTTGCATGTCTGCTATTTTCTGTTTCAGTTTGTTCATCTGCTCCTCTTGAAGCACTCTCTTATACTCTATTGGAACCACCTGGATAAAGTCCTCCACGTATCGTCCCCAATCGTCGAGCATCGTCCTCGCAAGCTTAGACCCCGTATACAGATAATGAAGACGAATAAGCTCATGAAGCTCTTTTCTGCTCACGGTATCCTCAACGAGACTCAGCTCCACCATGTCCATGTTACAGAAATAATCGAAATTATGATGTTTGTCCCAGACATAAGCCACGCCACCAGACATTCCCGCGGCGAAATTGCGCCCTGTTTCTCCCAGCACCACGACACGACCACCAGTCATATACTCGCAGCAATGGTCACCAGCGCCTTCGATTACAGCTATTGCTCCGGAGTTACGTACACCGAAACGCTCACCCACCTTTCCGTTTATGTACAACTCGCCAGACGTGGCTCCATACAGTCCTGTGTTTCCGGCAATGATATTGTCCTCTGCCACGAAACTTGACCGTGTCGGAGGAAGGATGGAGATACGTCCACCACTCAGTCCTTTCGCGAAATAGTCATTGGTCTCACCCTCAAGTTTGAAGGAGACGCCTCGAGTGAGGAAAGCGCCGAAAGACTGTCCAGCCGAGCCCTTGAACTTAACATTCACAGTGCCTTCCGGCAATCCTTCCTCACCATATATTTTAGCTATCGTTCCAGACAACATTGTTCCCACCGCGCGGTCTGTGTTCTTAATGGTGTAGTCGAGGTTCACCTCATCCTGCTTTGAGATAGCGGCTGACGATGCGTTGATCATCTGCTGGTCTAACACCGTCTCTTGCATGCCGAGCGGAACAGACGGCTTATGTTTGTCACCGATGAAATGCAGCACTCCGTCCTCCTTATTGAGCAGTCTTGTGAAATCAAGCACAGACGACTTCGTCTCAATCAGTTCAGTATGTCCCACGATGTCATCAAGTTTTCGGAATCCCATCTCCGCCAGATATTCTCTCACCTCACGGGCAAGGAACGTGAAATAGTTGACAATATACTCGTAACGTCCCATAAAGTGTTTTCTCAGGTCCGGGTTCTGCGTAGCCACTCCCATTGGACAGGTATTGAGGTTACACTTCCTCATCATCACACATCCCAAGACGATGAGAAGAGACGTTCCGAATCCGAACTCTTCGGCACCGAGCATCGCCATAAGCACGATGTCACGTCCTGTCTTGATCTGTCCGTCCACCTGCAGACGTACGCCGCCACGTAGGCCGTTACGTACCAGAGTCTGCTGCGTCTCGCTCAGACCAATCTCCGGTGAGATACCGGCGAATCGCATGCTTGAAGCCGGTGAGGCACCCGTACCGCCTTCCGCTCCTGAGATGATAATCAGGTCCGCCTTAGCCTTAGCCACACCAGCCGCGATAGTGCCGACACCGCTCTCTGCCACCAGCTTCACTGACACCGCCGCCTTAGGATTCACATTCTTAAGGTCGAAAATCAGCTGAGCCAAATCCTCGATACTATAGATGTCGTGATGAGGAGGAGGACTGATAAGACTGATACCAGGTATGCTGTGACGTGTCTTAGCTATCACCTCATTAACCTTAAAACCTGGCAATTGTCCGCCCTCTCCAGGCTTAGCGCCCTGAGCCACCTTAATCTGAATCTCCTCTGCATTAACGAGGTATTCCGTTGTGACGCCGAAACGTCCGCTCGCCACCTGCTTCGTCTTACTGTTCAGGCTGATGCCGTCCACAAGAGCCTTGAAGCGCTCAGAGTCCTCACCACCCTCTCCGGTGTTGGAACGTGTCCCGAGCTTGTTCATCGCCAGACATATCGCCTCATGCGCCTCCTTGGACAGCGCTCCGAAACTCATCGCTCCCGCCACGAAATGTTTAACGATGTCCTCTTCCGGCTCCACCTCGTCAATACTTATCTTATTAGTCTTGAATCCCAAGAAGTCACGTATAAAAATCGGAGCCTCCTTATCGTCCACCAGTCTGCTGTACTGTTTGAACTTTTCATAATTACCGGTGCGAGTGGCAATCTGCAGTGCAGCGATAGTCTCTGGCGTCCATGCGTGCTTTATGCCGTCCTTACGCCAGTGGAACTGACCGAGGTTAGGCAGGAAGCCCTTATCCTCATAAGACTCACCGTAAGCCTTGTCGTGGAAGATGATAGCATCCCTCGCTATTTTCTCAAGTCCTATACCACCTATTGAGCTAACCTCCGTCCCGAAGTAAGTCTTTAGCAGACTCTCACTCAGTCCGACACTCTCAAAGATCTTGGCTCCGCGGTAGCTACGAATGGTTGATATTCCCATCTTAGCCATGATCTTGAAGAGTCCTTTCTTAACGGCCTTTATGTAGTTTTTCTCCGCCGTCTCGTAATCCTCCTGTATCTTATGACGTTTGACAAGGTCGTCGAGTATGGCAAATGTCATGTAAGGACACAAAGCAGAAGCGCCATAACCGAGTAGCAATGCCGCGTGCATCGTCTCACGAATCTCACCGCTCTCGACTATCAATGCAGTCTGCACACGTTTACCCACACCTATTAAATAATGGTGTACCGCAGACACGGCGAGAAGACTTGGTATAGCCGCATGTGTGTCATCGACATCCCTGTCACTTAAGATGATGTAGTTGTAGCCGTCGTCCACAGATTTCTCCGCCTCATGACACAAACGCTCCAACGACTCACGGAGAGACTCCACACCTCCTGCGGTCTCGAACAACATAGGAAGTTTTATGGTGTTAAAGCCCTTATATCTGATATTACACAGTATGTCGAGCTGAGTATTATTAAGTATAGGGTGAGGCAGACGTACCATCTTACAGTTGGTCTCATCCGGGCTCAATATTCCGGAGCCCACACGTCCTATATACTCAGTCAGGCTCATCACCAGCTCCTCACGAATGGAATCAATGGCAGGGTTAGTCACCTGTGCGAACTGCTGTCGGAAATAGTTGAAGAAGACCTGTGGTTTATCCGACAAGACAGCCAGCGGCGTGTCGTTACCCATCGACGCGGTAGGTTCCTGTCCGTTGACAGCCATAGGAGCTATCGTACCATCCACGTCCTCCTCACCGTATCCAAACATTATCTCTTTCCTCAGCAAGTCCTTCACCGTATTGTCCACGTGACGTCCGCTCTTGAGTTTCTCGAGCTGAATACGGTTCGTGCTAAGCCACTTTCTGTAAGGATGCTCACCAGCGAGTTGGCTCTTAATCTCCCCGTCATAGTATATCTTACCCTCCTTAGTGTCAATAAGAAGTATCTTACCAGGCTGCAGTCTACCCTTCTCCGCTATCTCTGACGGCTCGAGGTCCATGACACCCACCTCGGACGCCACTATCATTGTTCCGTTCTTAGTAATCGTATACCTAGCCGGTCTCAGTCCGTTTCTGTCCAGCATTCCTCCGGCGAAACGTCCGTCACTGAAGAGAAGTGCGGCAGGACCGTCCCACGGCTCCATGAGAATAGAGTGGTACTCATAGAAAGCCTTCAAGTCCTCTGATATAGGATTCTTGTCATTGAAACTCTCAGGCACCAGCACACTCATAGCGTGAGGAAGAGACAGTCCCGACATTATCAGGAACTCAAGGACGTTGTCGAGACTTGCGGAGTCAGACATTCCCGGCTGCACGATAGGCGAGATCTGCTTCACGTCGCCTAACAGCTCAGAGCTCAGAACACTCTCCCTCGCCTTCATCCATCCCTGGTTTCCCCTTATGGTGTTTATCTCGCCGTTATGGGCAAGAAGACGGAACGGCTGAGCCAGAGACCACGTCGGGAACGTGTTGGTGCTGAAACGAGAATGCACCAGAGCCAGTCCGCTTGTGAGATACGGGTTGGACAAGTCTGGGAAATACTGCCTCACCTGCATTGACGACAGCATTCCTTTATACACTATATTAGTGTTGCTCAATGAGCAGATATAAAAATCCTTATGTGTGACACGTCTCTCAATCTTCTTACGTATCATATATAACATACGAGGAAGCTCATCCACCTTATCGTCGCTGACACCCGTGATAAACACCTGTTTGATAGCAGGCTCAGTACTGAGGGCGGCCTCACCGAGGCAGTCCGGATTGGTAGGAACGGTACGAAGATGCATAAGCTGCAGTCCCTCTCTCTCAATCTCCTCAATCATAACACTGAGGATCTCCGCCTGAACCTCCTCCTCCTTAGGAAGGAACACCAGTCCTGTTCCGTACTTACCCTTCTCCGGTACAGGTATTCCCTGCAAGAGAATAAACTCATGAGGAATCTGAATCATGATTCCGGCTCCGTCACCGTCTTTTCCTATTTCTGCGCCTCTGTGTCTCATATTCTCCAACACACGCAGGGCGTTGTCCACCAGCTCGTGAGTCTTTCCAGACTGTATGTTCACTATCATACCGACACCACACGCATCATGTTCCATGTCGGCTCTATATAATCCTTTACTATCCATTGTCACATCAATCTAAACATTACATAATCATTATCTCTCGAGCCACTCTCTGACACGTCTCAACGCCTCAAGAGTCTGCTCGTGTTGTCCGAAAGCCGTAAGACGCACAAAGCCATCTCCGCACTGGCCGAAGCCCACACCCGGCGTACAGACCACATGAGCCTTACGTAACAACCTGTCGAAGAAAGACCACGAGTCAACGTTCTCCGGAGTCTTAACCCACAGATAAGGCGCATCCTCACCGCCATAGACGTCAAATCCCAGCTCACGCAGTACGTCACCCATAATAGACGCATTTCTCATATAATACTCAATAGCGGCGCGCGTCTGCTCGCGTCCCTCCGGAGAATACACAGCCTCGGCTGCACGCTGACTCAGGTAACTCGTACCGTTAAACTTCGTTGACTGACGTCTGTTCCACAGCGGGTTGAGTCTGACACGCTTACCCGATGCCGTCACCGCCGTCACCTCCTTCGGCACTACAGTGTAACCACATCGAACTCCTGTGAAACCAGCCGTCTTCGAGAAGCTGTGGAACTCCACCGCCACACGCTCCGCACCATCTATCTCATAGATGCTGTGAGGAACATCGTCGTTACTGATAAACGCCTCGTATGCGGCGTCATAGAAAATAAGAGAACCGTGCTCGATGGCATAGTCCACCCACTTCCTCAGATCATCCTTTTTAAGCACCGTACCGGTAGGATTGTTCGGATAACAGAGATAGATAACATCGACATGCTCCTCAGGCAACTCCGGCACGAAACCGTTGTCCACCAAACAAGGAAGCTTGACCACACGTCTTCCTGCCATAATGTTAGAATCCATATACACAGGATACACAGGGTCTGTAAGCGCTATAATATTATCCTTACCGACAATCTCCTGAAAATTACCGGTGTCAGACTTGGCTCCGTCATTGACGAACACCTCATCCACACCTATTTTAATGCCTCGGCTCATGAAATCCCCCATGACAATCGCCTCACGAAGGAAATCATATCCCTGCTCCGGGCCATAGCCTCTAAATGTTGACGCCACAGACATCTCCGCCGCAGCGTCATGTATAGCCTTGACAGCCGCCTCGCAAAGAGGCTGAGTCACATCACCTATACCGAGAGAGATAACGTCCTCCACACCACTCTCAGCCTTGAACTCTCTCACTCTCTTGGCGATATCAGCAAACAGATAGTTATCTGACAGCTTAAGAAAATTTTCATTAACAAATGCCATAAACCAATAATATTATAACCTATTTTTTCGGCAGATCAATCTCACCATCAAACACAAACTCCGCAGGTCCCGTCATGAGCACGCGACCATCCTCCGTCCACTTAATCAACAGCTCGCCACCGTCCATAATCACACGTGACTCTCTCGTCGCCCTTCCTGTGGCACACGCAGCTACAGCCGTGGCACACGCTCCCGTACCACAAGCCATGGTAATACCACTGCCGCGTTCCCAAACACGAACACGAATGCCGTCAGGACGCATTTCGGCGAATTCGATGTTACAACGACTCGGGAACGCGGAGTGATTTTCCAATTCAGGTCCAAGCGCTGACATATCCACGTCATCGACACTATCCACAAAAACCACGTAATGCGGATTGCCCATCGACACAAACACGCCATCCGGCAGTTCTTCAGCGCGACGAGCGTCAAACAACGTCTCATCACTTAATGCAGGCGCCCCCATGTCGACGGTCACTGAAGACACACATCCATCTCCCGTCACATTAAGAATGAGAACCTTCACCCCGGACAATGTGAGAAGCCTCAATGTAGTCATATCCGTCAACCCTCTCTCATAAAGGTATTTACCGACGCATCTGCTCGCGTTACCACACATCATCGCCTCCGAACCGTCAGCGTTGAAGATGCGCATGGTAAAGTCTGCGTCCTCAGTCGCAGAGCGGCCAATGAGAACCAGTCCGTCACTGCCGATACCGGTGTGAGAGCTGCTCCATCTGAGCGATGCTGTCTCAGGATCAGGAATACTATTATATAATGTGTCAACATATATATAGTCATTTCCGGCGCCATGCATTTTAGTAAAAGAAATCTTGCTTGCCATTTTGATAGTAGTTTACTTACTTCTTTTGACTTTTTGTTTTGTTTTCACTGCAAATGTACAACTCTTTGCTACTTTATACAATTATTTTCAAACAAAATATCAATCTTTAGTGCAATATATTGACTCTTGTCAAGATTTTCTTGTAAAACCACATCTTTTTGACACCTTTTCTTGTCTTTTAATTACTTTTTGCCTTATATTCGCGGCATATTCGTTGCAACGAGATAGATTTTTAGGACGCTAACAATTAAATTAGATTATTAATGAAAAAGATTGAGGCAATCATCCGAAAAACAAAATTCGAGGATGTGAAAGAAGCTTTGCTCAAGTCAGACATCGACTGGTTTGAATACCATGACGTACATGGCATAGGACAGAGCAGACAAGAGAGAATTTACAGAGGTGTCCAGTACAGCACAGACGTAATAGAAAGAGTAGCGCTCACAATCGTATGTAGAGACCAGTTCGTGGACCCGACCATAAAGGTTATCATCAACGTGGCACAGACCGGCCAGGTGGGAGACGGACGAATTTTCGTGTCAGAAGTTCTCGACACATGGTCAATACGAACTGGAGAGAACGGTGACACTGTGCTCAGAGACAAGAAATAAGATTTACAACACGAACACAAAAAGAACAACTATGGAAGATATTGCACTATCATTAGACACTGTATGGATGTTGCTGGCTGCAATGTTAGTATTTTGGATGCAACCCGGATTCGCCCTCTGTGAGGCAGGATTCACCCGCAGCAAGAACACAGCCAACATATTATTCAAGAACCTCGTGGATTTCATCCTCGGCTCACTGTTGTTTTTCTTCGTCGGATTCGGACTGATGTTTGGCTGCGACGGAGCGGGATTTGTCGGCGCGCCAAACTGGGGCGACCTCAGCTTCTACAAAGGGGCCCTCCCAGTGGAGGGATTCCTGATGTTCGAGACCGTGTTTTGCGCCACATCAGCCACCATCGTCTCTGGAGCTATGGCGGAAAGAACAAAATTCTCGATGTATATAATATACAGTGCCGTCATCTCACTCATCATCTACCCTATTGAAGGTCATTGGACATGGGGCAGCGGATGGCTCTGTGACGGCTCCGCGGACAGCTTCATGACAACCACCTTCGGTGACGTGTTCCACGACTTCGCAGGTTCAGCAATCGTACACTCTGTGGGCGGAGTGCTCGCACTGATCGGTGCCATGGCACTGGGAGCCAGACGTGGCAAATACTCACAAGACGGCAAGAGCCGCGCTATACCGGGCCACTCACTCACTCTCGCTTCACTAGGCGTATTCATTCTCTGGCTTGGATGGTTCGGTTTCAACCCGGGCTCACAGCTCGCCGCATCCGGTGAGGTCAACCGCACCGCCATTTCACACGTGCTGCTCACCACCAACCTCGCGGCAGCTGCTGGCGGACTCGCCACGATGGCTGTCACATGGTTCAAATACGGAAAACCGTCACTCTCACTGACTCTGAACGGAGTGCTCGCCGGACTCGTCGGCATAACAGCGGGATGCGACGCGGTATCCTCTATGGGAGCCGTAGTCATAGGACTCATCTGCGGAGTAGTGCTGGTATACTCTATCGAGTTCATCGACAACAAACTACATATCGATGACCCTGTCGGAGCCTCTTCTGTACACGGCGTATGCGGAATATTGGGAACAATACTCACAGGTTTTCTCGCCGTCGACAACGGACTGCTGTACGGACACGGATGGGGCTTTTTGGGAGCTCAGTGCTTTGGAATACTCGTCATCGACGCATGGGCAGCGGTTTGCGGAGTGGTGCTGTTCTACGGCATCAAGAAAACCAAGGGACTCCGCGTCAACCAACGTATTGAGGACGAGGGACTCGATATATATGAGCACGGAGAGAGCTGTTACAACTAATCGATAACATTTCCAAAAACAACGACAATGAACAAACTGATTTCAACAATACTGCTAATGACGTGCGCCGTCACGTCATTAGCTCAAGACTCCGTCAAAACGAACATCGGAGCCGACATCGTGAGCCGTTACATCTGGAGAGGATTAGACCTCGGAAACACGAGCGTGCAGCCGACTCTCGGCATCAGCTACGGGGGACTGTCGCTCAACGCTTGGGGAAGCATGGGACTGACTGAGGCCAACGATACGAAAGAGCTCGACCTCACCCTATCATACACCACAGGCAGCCTCAATGTCAGCGTGACAGACTATTGGTTCTCACAAGGCAACTATTTCACCTACACTAACCACAAGACAACACACGTTATCGAAGCCAACGTGGGAGTGGACCTCGGAGTGGCATCACTGCAATGGTTCACAAACGTGACAGGTGACGACGGCATGAACAAAAGCGGAGACAGAGCATTCTCCAGCTATGTGGAGGCGAGCGTTCCGTTCCAGCTCGGAGGCTGCGACTGGGCAGCCACCATCGGTGCCGTGCCATACGCCACCACATTCTATGACACGAACGGCTTCGCAATCACCAACGTCAGCCTGAGAGCCACCAAGGAGATTGCCGCAGGCAAAAACTTCTGCATACCTGTATTCGCAGGCATAACAGCCAACCCGCGCGCGGAGAAGATGTACATGGTTTTCGGAGCAACTTTGGCACTTTAGTCAGCGAATTATCTAAAAAAAACAGAGGGCACTCATTGCGTGCCCTCTGAACCTCAAAGACAACAAGGGGACAAAACGGCGGGTCACACGCCGTCTCACAATGACGACCCGTCATCAGTTAAAAGCTCAAGAACTATAACACAAACAAAATATAACAAACGAGGCATACCTGTCACAACAAGCATCACGACAAAAGAGTCACGACTGACCAAGAAGAAAGAATAGACCGTAAGATATTACAGTAAGAAACATCTTATTCACGCATACACACGTCCAGGAAGGTTATCCACAAAAAGGAGTTATTACATCACACATTACACCTATTTATATATATCACAAAAACAAAAGACTGTCAGGAGCATTGTAACGGCAACAACGACAACAGAGTCCCCCGACACATGGGTATATATTAAAAGAGGTGGAATAATGGACAATTTGGAGTGTGACAGATTTTCTTATGCCTACTTTTTTGCAAAATTAGGTGAACTTACTGAAAATCATAAAACAAGGCATCAAAAAACCTTAGGTCTCTTTTTTGAAATTCTTAGGTTAGGATATAGTCTATACGCAGGTCTGCAGTTTTGAAAATCCTAACCTGAACTTTTCAACGTCCTAACCTGAGATTTTCAGACGCCGGATAAGACACGGGAAAATTCCTGAAGTCATTTTTTCGCTATCACGTGTCAACGGAAAAAGAGGAATTTCGGACAGCAAAAATTTAGGGTGCGGATAGGAAATATGGTCAATTCATTTTCTCATCACGAGTGACGTGACACTCGTCGTATAGTCCCAGACCCAGTGGCTGTATTATACGGAGAAGACGAGACGCTGTGTCGGACAGAGTAATCGATATGGATTTAATATAAATATGTGTAAGCAAAAGGATACGGCACGACTCACCACTGCCATGTACCATGTTTGCGGTATGTCATATACCCTCACATTGGGATTACATAGCTGGTGAAGTCTTAGTACCTTTGCACCGTTATTACGAAATGAATACGGAAAGACGAGTTTAAAAAAGGACTCAGTTGTTCAGTTGCGTCAAAGAGACGTGAATAACTGGCACGTTGAGACCTGCGCAAAACCCGACGAGAAGATGACAGATGTAGAAAAGAAACTGACACATAACAGATTCATTACGGATAAGATGCGGACGGAGTCGATGTTCTTTGTTGAAGCTCACAGAATAACATCCAAGTTCATGTATGTCTTAACGGACAGGACTGCGAACGGAGACGCCGCGAGGTATCTGGCGGAGATGTGTGGTACGTCACCATGCTGTGAATCGTCATACAGCCGAACACTCTTAAATTTAGTGTAGAGCAATGACTTGCGGATTGTGACACACCCGTCAGCCAAGCGTAACTGCATTTAACTCACAAGATGTAAAAAATGTAAAAAATCAATCTATTTGCGAGCATTTTGTATCAAATCCTTATCCATTTGTTATATTTTTAAAAAAAAATCACTTCCGTTTAAACTTTTTATACATTTTATTTATACATTTGCGCTGTAAAGCAAGGGATACATTGTACAAACGATATTATAAGCCTCTAAGCGTGGTCTCACATAAGCGTATAGCAAACATCCACAGTATCGTCCTGTAACGAACAAAGCTTTGTACCCCAAAATAAATACGAATGATATTTTAAATTAATTATACCAATTTTAACCCAAAATTTTATGAAAAAAAGAATTTCGTTGTTTTTAGTCAGTTTCTTCCTTATGATAGGGACAATGCTGGCACAGAACGAAGTGTCTGGCGTTGTCGTCTTCCAAGATGACGGTGAGCCGATTATCGGTGCCACAGTCCTCATAAAAGGGACAAAAGTGGGAGTCGCTACCGACATAAACGGTCACTTCACAATCCAGACAGACAATCCACATCCACAAATAACAGTCAGCTACATAGGAACAATTCCACAGACTGTGAAAGGAGGAAAGAATTTGCGTATTGTCCTCGCACCGGACGACAAGACTCTCGGTGAGGTCGTCGTGACTGGTATGCAGAGCATGGACAAACGTCTCTTTACCGGAGCCGCCACAAAAATTGACGCAGACAAGGCTAAAATCGACGGTATTGCTGACATCAGCCGTTCTCTCGAGGGACGTGTGGCAGGTGTCAGCGTGCAGAATGTCAGCGGTACATTCGGTACCGCTCCTAAGATCCGTGTACGTGGTGCCACATCCATCTATGGTTCATCAAAGCCTCTCTGGGTCGTTGATGGTGTCATCATGGAAGACGTGACTGAGGTGGACGCCGACGCCCTCTCTTCCGGAGACGCCGAGACAATCCTCTCTTCAGCCATCGCCGGTCTTAACGCTGACGACATCGAGAGCTTCCAGATCTTGAAGGACGGTTCCGCCACATCTATCTATGGTGCGCGCGCCATGGCCGGTGTCATCGTCATCACTACCAAGAAAGGTAAGACTGGTACAACAAAAATCAACTATACAGGTGAGTATACAATGCGTCTGAAGCCAAGCTACAGCCAGTTCAACATTATGAACTCACAGGAGCAGATGTCAATCTACAAGGAGATGGCGTCAGCAGGTCTCATCTCACTGGCAAGCACATTACGCGCTTCCGACAGCGGTGTGTACGGTAAGATGTATGGTCTCATCAACACATATAATGAGAGCGCAGGAGCCTTCGGACTCGCTAACACACCAGAGGCAATAAACGCATACCTGCAGGCTGCCGAGATGCGTAACACAAACTGGTTCGACGAGCTGTTCAGCAACTCTATCCAGATGAACCACTCCATCAGCATGTCAACAGGTACAGACAAAGCACAGTACTATACTTCATTCAGTATCATGGATGATCCGGGATGGACTAAGGCAAGTAAGGTGAAACGTTACACGTTCAACATCAACGCACTCTACAACATCAGTAAGAAGGTCACTCTCAACTTAATAGGTAACGCAGCATACCGTAAGCAGAGAGCTCCAGGTACAACAAGCCAGAGCGTGAACGCTGTAACGGGTGAGGTGGGACGTGACTTTGACATCAACCCTTACTCATATGCTCTCAACACATCACGTACACTCGACCCTAACGAATACTACACTCGCAACTACGCTCCGTTCAACATCCATAACGAGTTGGCTAACAACTACATGGACTATGACATCATCGACACGAGAATGCAGGCGGAGCTCAAGTACAAGCCAATTAAAACTGTTGAGCTCTCAGCTCTTGCCGCATATAAGTTCTCCAATACGGTACAGGATCACTACATCAAGGAAAACTCTAATCAGGCTGAGGCGTTCAGAGCAATGGACGATGCCACGATTCGTGACGCTAACCCATTCCTCTACACTGACCCAGACCAACCTAACTCACTTCCTTTCTCTGTCCTTCCAGAAGGAGGTTTCTTACGTGAGACAAAGTACAAGATGAACAGCTGGAACGTACGTTTCACTGCAAGCTACAACGACTCATTCAACGACGACCATATCGTAAACCTCTTCGCAGGTACAGAGATCAGTGACCTCATACGCACCAAGAGCTACTTCCAGGGCGTGGGTATGCAGTATGAGATGGGCTACCTCGGCTCTTACGACTACAACTATTTCAAGCAAGCGTCAGAGGAGAACGACATTTACTACTCACTCACTAACAGCTACGCACGTGACGTGTCATTCTTCGGAACAGGTACTTACTCTTGGAAGAGAAGATATATCATCAACGGTACAGTGAGATACGAGGGAAGCAACAGACTCGGTAAAGCGACGTCTGCGCGCTGGTTGCCTACATGGAACATTTCCGGAGCATGGAACGCACATGAGGAGAACTGGTTCGAGGAAACATTCGGCAACACTTTGACTCACGCCACGCTTAAGGCATCTTACTCACTCACAGGTGACAAGCCTGCGGTTACCAACTCAAGCGTCATTATAAAGAGCGATAGCCCTTATCGACCATTCTCTAAGGACAAAGAGACTGCTTTTGCGATATACGACATCGCGAACCCAGACCTCACGTACGAGAAGAAACATGAGTTCAACGTCGGTGTTGACCTCGGCTTCCTCAACAACAGAATCAACGTGCAGTTTGACTGGTACACACGTAACAACTATGACCTTATCGGCATTGGTACTTCAAACGGCACAAACAGTGTGTTTGACCCGCGTATCAACGTGGCAAGCATGAAGTCACATGGTGAGGAACTTTCCATCACATCTAAGAACATCGTGAGAAAAGACTTCCAGTGGACAACAGACTTCATCTACTCTCATGTCAATACAGAGGTTACAGACCTTAAAAGCAACACGAGAGTCATCGACATGGTATCCGGAACCGGATTCACTAAGGAAGGTTACGCTTATCGCTCACTCTTCTCGTTCGACTTCAAGGGACTTAACGAGAATGGTATCCCAACATTCGTGAATGAGGAAGGAGAGGTAACAACAACTGACATTAACTTCCAGAGCTACACAACTGACTACCTTGTGTATGAGGGCCCAACAGACCCTACAGTGACAGGCTCACTCGGTAACAGTTTCAAATACAAGAACTGGCACTTCAACGTGTTCATGACTTACGCATTCGGTAATAAGGTACGTCTCGACCCTACATTCCACTCATACTACTCCGACCTCTCATGCATGGGTAAGGAGTTCAAGAATCGTTGGGTGGTAGCAGGTGACGAGAACAGAACAGACATCCCTGCCATAGCAGACCTCCGTCAGCTCCAGAACGACAGCAAACTCAGCTATGCATACAACGCATACAACATGTCTACAGCACGTACCGCAAAGGGAGACTTCATTAGAATGAAGGAAATCTCTGTGTCATACGACATGCCTCGCTCATGGATTAGCGCTTTGAGCCTGAGCTCAATGAGCCTCAAGCTTCAGGCAACAAACCTGTTCCTGATCTACGCTGACAAGAAACTCAACGGACAGGATCCAGAGTTCTTCAACACTGGTGGTGTCGCTGTCCCTATGGCACGTCAGTTCACATTCACTTTAAGATTAGGACTTTAACCGAAAGAAAGACGATTGAATTATGAAAAAAATAAATAGCATCATAATAGCATTTGCATCATTGGCGCTCACAACGACATCATGCAATGATTTTTTGGACAAACTGCCGGATGACAGAGCAGAGGTGAACACCTCGACTAAGATTAAGCAGCTTCTCGTCTCTGCCTACCCTACTCACTCCGTGGCGTTCCTGAACGAGTACAGTAGCGACAACGTGACAGACAACGGTAAGACTTACACATACCAGCCAAACCAGGATAAAGTGTATAGGTTCGAGCAGGTTGAGACAACAGGAAATGACGACCCGAAAAATGTATGGAGGTCACATTATGAAGCAGTGTACACAGCCAACGAAGCATTGAGCGCAATCGAGACAGTAGGTTTGAATGAGGAGACAAAACCGCTGAAAGCTGAGGCTCTGCTCTGCCGCGCGTTCGCAGTCTTCCAGCTCACCAACACTTTCTGTATGGCTTACGACTCAACAAAGGCCGGCAAAGAATACTACGGACTACCATATCCTAAGTCCAATAACGATTACATCACTGTGCGTGGAACTCTGGAAGAGACGTATGAGAACATCAACAATGATATCGAGGAGGCATTACCATTGCTGGACGACACTTATCTCTCTGTTCCGGCTTACCACTTCAACGCAAAAGCAGCATACGCGTTCGCAGCGAGATTTAACTTGTACTATCACAGATATGACAAAGCGATTAAGTACGCCACAAAGGCACTTGGCAACAACGTATCATCTGTGCTCCGCAATGTCAAGTCATACAGCTCACTCGCAGGTGTGGATGACATCAACAACGCATACATCAACTCAGGAGAGACTGCCAACCTGCTCTTGATGACAGCTTATTCCATTCACGGAAGAGCAATGTACAGCTCATCATTCAGACGATACGCTCACTCAAGAGAGATTACGACTTATGAGACATTCTGGGCTTATATGCCGTGGGCACTCGGTGCAACAGGCGCTACTGAATGGTCTAAGAAAAATGGCTCAACCAACAACACACTCTTGGAGTCACACTGTCTGTATGGAAACAGCCAGGTTGTTTACTATCCTAAGTACGTTGAGCACTTCGAGTATACAGATAAGGTAAACGGAACAGGTTACGCACATACCATCGACGCAGTGTTCACCACAGACGAGGCTCTTCTTGTCAGAGCAGAGTCATACATTATGAAAAAAGACTATAGCAATGCGTTGGTAGACCTCAACTACTGGGTTGACGCACACTGCGCTAACTACGGAGCAGGCGTGAAGCCAGAACTCACTACTGCTGTGGTCGACACCTTCTACAAATCACTGCCGGACGTGACCAATCATCCCGAGTCCGACATACAGCGTGGTACGAAGAAGCCATTGCACCCACAAGGATTCACTGTTGAGAGCGGCACACAGACAAACTTAATCCAACTCGTACTTCAGATGAGAAGAATAGAGACATGGAGACAGGGTATGCGTTTCCAGGATGTTAAACGTTGGGGTATAGAGTATAGCCACAATCTTGACGGCGAGGAAGACCTGATATTCAAAGCCGGTGACCTCAGAGGTGCCATCCAGCTTCCTATTGACGCTATCAACGCCGGATTAGAGGCAAACCCAAGATAATAAGAATTTGTGTAACAACATAATTCAGATTACAGATGAAACATATAAATATATCACTAATATTAGCAGCATGTCTCGGCATCAGCTCATGTAACTCTGACGACATAAGCTCAGAGAGCATATTCGACACGTCATCTCCGGCTCGCACCGAATTAGACACGTGGCTGAAAAAGAACTACACCGACACATACAACATCGAGTTCAACTATCTTTATAACGACAAGCTCACAGATAACTCATACAACGTGATACCTGCCGACATCGAGAAGTCCAAGGCCATCGCTATCCTCGTCAAGGAGGTGTGGATGGACGCATACACAGAAGTGGCAGGTGAGAACTTCCTCAAGAACAACTGCTTCCGTCAGATTCAGCTCGTCGGCTCTCATGAGTTCAGCTCACTGGGATCTATCGTGTTGGGTACTGCGGAAGGCGGACTCAAGGTTTTGCTCTTCGGTATCAACAGTCTTGACTTGGACAACGTGTACATCAATCAGGACAACCCATACAGGTCACAGAGTGCTCTGCCAATGGACTTGAACTTTTGGTACTTCCACACAATGCACCATGAGTTCTGCCATATCCTCACACAGCAGAAGAACTACAGCACTGACTTCCAGACTATCTCAGCCGGAAATTATCACTCAAGCGACTGGGTTAACGTGAGCGACACTGAGGCTCCAAAGGAAGGTTTCGTGACTGGATATGCGTCAGGTGAGTACAATGAGGACTTCGCTGAGACTTACGCAACGTACGTCACTAACACTGATGAGGGATGGAATCTTATCCTTCAGCAGGCTTGCGACACACTTACAGACAGTCAAGGTAACATTCTCTACCAGACTGACAGCAAGGGTAACTACATCTACAAGACTGACGCAAACGGCAACTATGTATACAAGAAGAATGGTCAGTTCCTCATTCCTTCTACTGACGCAAACGGAAAGATAGTGTACTCAACTGACGAGTCAGGACAGTATGTCTACCTGACAGACGCTGATGGTAACAAGATTCCTATGTATAAAAACCAGAGCGCTGACTTGTATTATTACGCTACAAGCAATGGTAACGTATACATTTACTCTTACACAAAAGGTGTAGGCTTGTACAATGTAGCCACAACTGCTCCAAGCGAGACTGACACTCCTGTATACCAGACCAACGAGGAAGGAGAAGTCGTTTACGACGCAGAGGGTAACCCAGTCGTCGAGTACTACAAGATACCAGTGTTCGAATATGAGAAAGAGCCTCAGGTTAACACCGAGGGAAAGGAGACTATCATAGCTAAACTTGATTTGGTTAAGTCATACTTCAGTGAGACATGGGGTATAGACATTGAAAAGCTTCGCAAGTCAGTCTTGGAACGTTCCAAGAATGTCAGCACACTCGATCTTAAATCATTAAAATAAAGAAGTAGTAATATGAAGAAATTATATAAATCTCTGCTGGCTCTTCTGATGCTCACCACATTTGCGTCATGCTCTTTTGAGGTGGACGATATATTTGACAAGAATGCCACAGAAAGAATCACAGAAGCAATCGAGACGGACAACAATATTCTTGTCTCCGCTCCAAACGGTTGGATTATTCAATATTACGGCGACACTCAATACGGAGGCTACAACATGTTAGCAAAATTCAATGCCGACAGCACTGTTGCAGTGGCCAACCCTATTCTTGGAGACTCCGTCTATGTGTCACACTACAAGTTTGAGCAGAGTCAGGGCGTTCTCCTTTCCTTCGACTCATACAACGCCGCAATTCACTTCTTCTCAGACCCGGCCAATCCTGCTGGCGTCGGAACAAACGGAAAGGGAATGCTCGGTGACTTTGAGTTCCGTGTGCTCTCTGCATCCGCAGACCGCATAGAGATGGAAGGAAAGAAACACGGCACACGTGTGGTCATGACGGCAATAAACGAGAACGATAGCTGGGACGACGTACTCTCACGTCTTGACGACATGGACAGCAAGATGTTTAAGCTGTACTACGACCTCGTTGTCGACGGAGACACTATCAGAGCGTACAGAAACAGCAACTTTAACGTTATCTCATTCACTGACGAGAATAATATTGAGTACGACATGCCATACATAGTAACAGACTATGGCTATTCTCTTTACGAGGATATTAACATTAACGGAAAGACTGTCAGTGGTTTTGCTTATTCTAAGGACAAAGTATTCAAGGCCACGAATGACTCAAGCGTGAGCCTCATTCCTTACACACCACCAATTACGGAGCAGTTCGTAGCCGGATGTTGGTATATCTCCTACAGCAACCTTTCTTCTTACGGAAAGAAGTACTTTAACGTCGTTAAGGCTGGAGCCGATTCACAGGGAGAAACTTTGATAAACATGATGTTTGGAACAAAAACTATCAGCAGTTCTTACGGATCAGCTTTCGGTATAACATTCAATAGTGACGGCTGGTGGGGTCAGTATGTCTTCAATTACACTATAATCGATAAAACTCACATCACATTGGAGTACACAGGTACCAACGTCCTGAATGGTGACTACTATGCGACTTACGCAAATTACCACTATTCAGCAGTACCTTTCGGTTATTATAAATCACCGAAGACATTCGAGCTTACCACAGACGACTTGGATGCTCCTTCATACGTTATTCTTAATGACGTGAACGACTCGACTAACGTCATTAAGCTGTCAGCCGAAGAAATCAAGGGCGTATTCGAAAACTAATAATAACGGAAATTGATAAAAAGCGTGATATGTGTAAAGCATATCACGCTTTTTTATTATGACCACCCTATTACGGACATTGGGAAATCAGACGTTGTCAAACTACAAAGTGAACACATCAGAGCAAAACATTCAAGGTAATAGTCTCATGCTTATCCCATCCTAAGATAAAACGCAACGTGTATGTCGTTTTTCATCATGGAACGTAACCAAATTTCCTATCCGCACCTCCAATTTTTGCTGTCCGAAACTCCTCTTTTTCCGTTGACACGTGATAACTTTATCGACATTAACGATTATCTTTTATTACTGTCCGTTAAACATTATACAAGGTCACTTTACCCCTTGAAACCCAGGAGTTGAGTGACTTTCCTTTTTCAGTAAGCCCCATATTTGTATTAACCTCCCAAATCCGGCGATGATTCTGCACATTCTTCAAGCATTCTTTTCAAGTCTTCGTCAGGACTTTCAAGGAATGAGTCCAGATTGATATAGTACATGAGCACAATTCTCACCATGGTAGCCAATCCTGAGAAACTCCACCTGCGTTTCAAACTTTGCTGCAGCAGCGTCATTAGCAGATTTGCTATCAGTGTAACCCAAATCTGAATCTTGATGGCATTGCTGCTCTCGCCATAGAAGTATCTGAGTGGGAAATTCTGCTTTATCTGCTTGAAATGCTTATGAGAAGCTTTTCATAAGCTTTTTTATGACAAGTTTATTGTTATGAGAAGTGATAGTAAATGCATATCTGATTATCGGGACGTTACGTTTCTACTTCTCGTTTCAGCTTTACATAATAATTTGGTAGCAATTACGTCATTCCATCTAAATGTACGTACAAACGGGTATAGAAAAGCCTTCTTTTAAGCGTTTTAGCGCTATTTTTGCTTGTTAAGGCAATATCGTTATGATAAGTATTTATGTGAAGTGATTTTGCAAGCACTTTATTTTCAACAGGTTGCAAATTGTATTCTATGGCTACTTTGCATAAAGATAAACTTGTCATAAAAAACGACTCTATCTGCCATCTGCGCCGATAAATAAGGACAATTGTCTCCAGCGGCATGTCAAAGTCATTGGTAAGCAGCCGTGTAAGTTTCGGTTGCTTGCCTTTCTTTACAAAAAAAAATGCAAGAAGGAAGACTCCTATTCGATGCCTTCCTTCTTCTTCTTATATATGGTAATTCGTGTCGCTTTTCGTTTTTGGCTGTTTTTGCGCTTTTCGTTTTGCCGTATTTACATTAACTAATGATTCACTCACGAATCTTAACAAAAAAAGATGAGTCTGGCAGTCGCCAAACCCATCTTTAAGAATATTAAAAAAACCAAGACGATGTGCGTCCGTTGATTCAACGACGTCCGATGATGAACGTTCTGACATAGTCATGTCATCCTCTTACTGTGCGTACATAGCCACGATAGCCTCGTACAATTCTTGTTTTCCGGAAGTAACCTTAGGCTCACCGACCTTCTTGCCGTACTCATATGCCTGCTCCAGCGTCAACTTACCATCCTCGAAGTCCTTACCTATTCCACTGTCAAATGAGGCGTAACGGTCCGCCTTCATCTTCTTATACGGAGACTCCTCAAGGAGCTTAGCCGCAGACTCCAATGCGCGAGCCATGGCATCCATACCTGAGATATGAGCGATGAAGATGTCCTCGAGGTCAGTAGAGTTACGTCTTGTCTTAGCATCGAAGTTAGTACCACCTGTGCCGAGTCCGCCATTACGTAAGATCTCCATCCAAGCCTGAACGAGCTCGAACTGGTCGATAGGGAACTGGTCCGTATCCCATCCGTTCTGATAGTCTCCGCGATTAGCGTCAATAGAGCCCAGCATGCCATTGTCGACAGCCACAGCCAACTCATGCTCGAACGTATGTCCTGCCAGTGTTGCGTGGTTAACCTCAATATTCACCTTGAAGTCCTTGTCCAGTCCATGTGCCTTGAGGAATCCCACAACAGTCTCCGTGTCGACGTCATACTGGTGCTTAGAAGGCTCCATAGGTTTAGGCTCAATCAGGAAGGTACCCTTGAATCCCTTGCCTCTTGCATAGTCACGAGCCATTCTCAGCATTGTGGCCATGTGCTCCTTCTCTCTCTTCTGGTCAGTGTTCAGCAATGACATGTATCCCTCACGACCTCCCCAGAACACATAATTCTCCGCACCGAGTTTGATACCAGCGTCGATTGCGTTCTTGATCTGAACGATAGCGCGCGCCACGACATCGAAGTCTGGGTTTGTTGACGCACCATTCATATAGCGAGCGTGACCGAACACATTAGCAGTTGACCAAAGCAGCTTAATACCCGTCTCGTCCATCTTCACCTTAAGGTAGTCAGTGATGGCCTTCAGGTTAGACTCATACTCCTCAACCGAGCTACCCTCAGACACAAGGTCGACGTCGTGGAAACAGAAATAAGGGAATCCGAGCTTAGTCATTATCTCGAATCCGGCGTCAGCCTTCTGCTTAGCGATAGTCAGAGCGTCAGCGCCCTCGTTCCACGGGAACTTCTTTGTTCCTCCGCCGAACTGGTCGCCGCCCTCAGCACACAATGTGTGCCACCATGCCATGGCGAAGCGCAGCCACTCCTTCATTGGTTTACCCATTATCACTTTCTCAGCGTCATAATAGTGGAACGCCATAGGATTCTTTGAGTCCTTACCTTCAAACTTGATCTTCTTGATTTGTGGAAAATATTCTTTTGCCATAGTATTATTCAACTCCCACCACCTGTCAGTGTCCATCCTTTTTACTCGGGAGTATGGATGATTTAAGTTTATATTTTTATTTGTTAATTCTTATCATTTACCAGTCACCATCTTGAGTCTTTCCAACCATAACGCATAGGCCTTCTCATAGTCGGTGACATCCGTATCGACTCTCTCTGTGGATATGTGGCGCAGGGTCTTGAACGCCTCATCACTATCCTTATATATTCCGGCTCCGATACCTGCTCCTCTCGCCGCTCCTGCCGCTCCGTCCGTCTCATACAGTTCTATGGAGGCGCCTGTCACGGCAGCGAGCGTATTACGGAACGTAGAGTTCAGGAACATATTAGCATGTCCGGCCTTAATCGTCTTGATATCCATACCCATAGATTTCATCACGTCTATGCCGTATGCGAAAGAGAACGCTATGCCCTCGTGCGCTGCTCTAATCAGATGCGCTTTCCTGTGTATGTTAAAGCTGATGCCATGCACTGACGCACCGATATCAGTATTATTCAGGACACGCTCAGCCCCATTGCCGAACGGTATGACTGACAATCCCTCAGAACCGACAGGTACAGTCTCCGCCATGTCGTTCATCTCCGGATAGCTGATACCCTCCGGTGCCACGCTACGTCGCATCCACGCATTCAATATGCCCGTACCATTTATGCATAACAACACGCCGAGTCTGACATCCGGCTGATTATGATTCACATGAGCGAAGGTATTCACCCTACTCTTCGGGTCGTAGTTCACGTCACCCAACACTCCGTAGACCACGCCCGACGTACCGCCAGTGGCAGCTATCTCTCCCGGCTTCATGACATTAAGCGACAGGGCGTTGTTAGGTTGGTCACCACCTCGATAAGATATCGGTGTACCAGCAGGTATGCCCAAAAGACGTGACACGGCATCACAGACTACCGACTGCTTGGCGAATGTTGGCACTATCTCAGGAATCATGTCCCTGCTAAAGCCAAAATAGTCCATCACTTCATCACTGAGTTTGTTGTCCTTGAAGTTCCAAAACATACCCTCAGACAATCCTGATATCGTGGTATTGACAATGCCGCCGCTGAGTCGCATGGCGATATAGTCACCCGGCAGCATTATCTTATCAATCTTTGCGTAATTGTCCGGCTCAATGTCCTTAACCCAAGCTAGCTTGGACGCCGTGAAGTTACCTGGAGAGTTGAGGAGAGTAGACAAGCAGCGCTCCTCGCCTATCCCTGTGAACGCGCGCTCTCCATATGGTACAGCACGTCCGTCACACCATATTATACTTGGTCGTATCGGCTCACCATTCTTGTCGACGCACACCAGACCGTGCATCTGATAGCTTATACCGATGGCGCAAGTGTCCTTGACCTTGTCACCAAGACGTTTGGTGGCCTCAACCAGCTCATTCCACCACATCTCCGGCTCCTGCTCCGCCCATCCCTGACGATGAGCTATAATAGGAGCCTCCGCATCAGGATACTGAGCCGATGCGACACACTCTCCCGTCTTCACGTCAACAAGTGACGCCTTTACTGACGAAGTGCCAATATCATAGCCTAATAAATACATTCTCAATTAGTTTTTTAGATTTAAAAGTTATTAATAAAGTTAGTTTCGTGCCTGTGCTGTAATTGTGTTTTATCATATTATTCACACCCCGGTCAACCACTTAGATTCTCCCGAATCGTTTACTGACATGTTTTTCTTATAGCATAGTTCCATGCACATCTCCCATCGTGATTAGCACATAACACAGACGCACCGAACAGGATATGAGGGATGACACGAGGGATACCGAGGTTATATAAGGTTAAGGTGGGACACCTATCAAAATGTGTCACGTCATTCCCATCTCATCTTCGATTAACCGACTTAAACTTAAAGTATCTGGCAGCGCGATGCTTCACTCCCTCCTCTTTCTCATCCAACGGTACCACATACGGCATCGTAGCCAGCTTTTTATGGAAATTCTTTATGTCAATACTTATACCCGCGACATTCTCCATCACGACCCTCAGCTGAGCCGCCGTGAACTTTCTCGGCAGCAAACCGAACAGCATCGTCGGGTCGAGAGTTGTCATTCGTCTCACCGACGTCACAGCCTCAGACACAATGTCATTGTGGTCGAAGGCTAGGCGAGGGATATCGTTGACCGGAATCCAATGCGCCTCAAAACCGTCATCGAGCGTCATCTTCCTGTCGATTCTCAATAACGACAGATACGCTATGGTGACTATCCTCTCAAGATGATGGTCGAGATTGTGGAACCTCTCCAACCATACAGAGTCTTTAGAGTCCGCCAGTCTGTCAACACCACCGAAAGCCTTAAACTGAAACATCTTAACCTGAACCAGACCTGTCAGCTGTTTCAGCACACGCTGAGCCGCCTCGTCAAGACCCTCATCCATATATATGAGGCTACCAGGCAACTTGTAACAACCCGTATCGACATTACCCTCTCTGTTCGTCTGTCGTACGACTAAGACATTCAGACGCTCACCGTCAAATCCCAGCAACACACAATCTACAGAGACATATGGATTGACAATTCTCATAGTATTTCCTTTTTATTAACGTAACGCAAATATACACAAGTTGCCAAATTAAACCAAACATTTTCGCAATTTTTTATTTATACTTTTTATTTCAGCACGTTACATTTCATATAATTTACGATAATTGGCAGCTAAAGTATTACAAAACAGCCCTTAGACCACTCACTTCATAATCTCGTAGACCCATGGCTTAGCTTTCATGTCACGGTCAAACGGCAACGGGAAATCTGTCCTTCCATGCACAGGAAAATCATTTTTCCACGAGAAGGCGTCGGACACCCCCCAGAACGTCACACGGGTGAACACGTCACTGTGTCTCTTGTACAAATCAAACAAACGCCTCATGAAACGTCCCTGCTCGTCGAGTTTCTCCTTGCTTATACCATTCTTGAACGGATTGAGGTACTCCTGATAATCGAAGTTAGTGCTCACCTCCGCAGTCATCGTGCCATTCGGGAACGGGAGGACACTCACGTCAAGCTCTGTAGCCATAACCTTAACTCCCTCACCGGCAAAAGCCTCAACGCTCTTCTCATACTCCGTCAAATCAGAACCGAGGGCGAGATGTGACTGCATGCCGACAGCATCGATGCGCAAGCCATGTGACTTGAGGTCACGAATCATATTGACCACCGCACCTCTCTTCGCGGCGTTGTCCATACCGTAATCATTATAATACAACTCAGCATCCGGGTCTGCCTCATGGGCGAACTGAAAAGCGAGTCTTATGTAATCCTCACCGATAATCTCGCGAAACTCACTCCTTCGCAATGAGCCGTCAAACTCCACTGCCTCGTTTACCACGTCCCATCCTTTCACTCTACCCTTGAAATGTCCCACAACAGTATATATGTGACGTCGCATCCTCTCTATCATCACCTCACGACTGACACGCACTCCTTTGTCGTCACGGAAGAACCAGGAAGGTGCCTGTGAGTGCCACACCAGGCAATGACCGGTGACCACCATGCCGCGTTTCCCCGCATAACTGACGAACTCGTCCGCATCCTTGAAATAAAACATATTCTCAATCGGCTGCAACACTTCAGCCTTCATACAATTCTCCGCAACGACAGCATTGAAATGTGACGTCAACACACTATTAAATAAGGTGTCACCATTTCTCACCTGCCACATATTGACCGCCGTTCCAATCAGGAAACGGTCTTTGAACGCATCCTTGAGACCGTTAGCATGTTGCGCTTGCGCACTGCTCACGCAGGCGCAAAGCGACAACATGACAACACTCAATCTAACTAACCTTAATTTACAAATAACCAACTTTATTTTTGTTTTCATGATTTCGAGTTTTTGTAGTTATCACGATAAAATTTTGACGATGCGAAGGAACGAAAAATCACGCTTTCTCTGTTTATTTCATGTTTCATTTCTTTTTTCTCTAATTACATCACACTGACTTACAGCGTTTTTATGATAACACGCACAAAGAAACGACAACGTCACGTGTCTATCATGGCTTGCAAAACAAAGAAACGACAAAATGCCACTCACCATGCCTCAGGGATGACGCACTATTGCCGTCGTCGACATTCTATGAGACACGAAACGGATGAGCGGAACGGACGACAGACGACTCGACTCTCAAGGCATTTGTGATGTCCATCTCTGACGAATTATCCACAATGACTGATAGAGTTGACTTCTCCTCACGTGTCGGTCACCGAACACTCTGACGACCGTCATGAAAGAGAGGTGGAATAACGGACAATTTGTCTTGTGACGAAATTTCCCAAGCATAATTTTTTGCAATAATCAGGTTAACTTACTGATAATCTTAAAACAAGACCTCTAAAAACCTTAGGTCTCTTTTTTGAAATTCTCAGGTTAGGTTGTAGTCTATATACAGGTCTGAAAATTTAAATTTCCTAACCTGAACTTTTCAACGTCCTAACCTAAGAATTTCAGACGACGAATAAGACACGAGAAAATTACAAAAGTCATTTATTCGTTGCCACGTGTCAATGAGAAAAGAGGAGTTTCAAACAACGAAAAACGTGCGAAATGGTAAGTACATTTAGCGGGCGGAAGAGGTCACACATCTGCGACGTATGACACAGCGTAAGACGTGCGATGAAGTCACACAATAGAGGAATACAGTCTCAGAACCAAACGTCGTGCATTTGTCTTGTCACCGAGTCCGGCTATGTGTATTCACAATGTCTTGCACAATCAAACCTCTGAGCGTTGCATCAACAATGGCAAACGAGCATACATTTGTGCCGGTACAAAAAAATCCCAACTCTTTTTTTCAAAAAGTTGGGATATAGTATATGATGTCCATCGGACAGCAATAACATCATCCTGTCCAGAAAACACTAGTGTCATCACTTACTCATCTTGACTACCCTTCCGTCTGAATATCTCACGATGACGACTCCAGACTTATCCGAAGTCCTCACAGTACCGTCAAGACCATAGATACGCTCAACACGATTCTCAACAGAGACACCACCGACAGACAATGCCTCAGTCAATTCGTCGACAATAGACTTCAGATTTGACAATGCGCTTGACATTGCGTCCTGGTCCTTTGAAGCGACGAAGCTCTGAGCGGCGGTCATGGCGTCCGTGAGTGAGGTTTTCTTTGCCTGTTCAATGTCTTGCGTCAGCAGATTTTCCGCAAGGGTTACATATTGCAGAATAGAATCAGCGAGAGCAGGTATCACAGTGCCTCCGTTAACATCCAGCGTGACGATTTTGTTGCTCTTGCGAATATTGTCCACGGTCACCCCGAGTCCGCTACCCGTGTATGTGGCATAAGAGGACAACGATGTTATCTTAATCTCATTACCGCCATTATCAGTGTATGTGTACGGGTAGAGATCGCCCATCATACTCTCCGCCCACGCCGCCGTGCCACTTGCCGAATAGTCGGACAACATGGTCAGCACGCCGTCTGCAGGCACCACGGTCATACGCTGGCGGCTTTTCACCGTGTTCACCGTATTGTTAGCCCATACATTGGCGTCATAGTCGACATGAGTTACCAAGAGACCATTCACATAACCGTACTTCTTGTACAGATTGGCGGCAGGCCAGCCAAGGTATGTGTCACTGCCTATGTTCTGTCTGTTCTCAAAGATGAAACACTCATTCTCAGAGGCTTTGTTCACGATACGGTACGCCACACCGGATGTCTCAAGCGATTCCAAGGTGAGAGTGTACGCTGAGTCCGGATTCAAGGTGACGATATCTATCCAGCCCATGAAGTCTCTCTCGTAAGCGGAATAGCCCACAGGTGACAATCCGTCAATCTGATAACAACCGGAATCCATCAAATCCCAATAGTCCATTCCGTAGCACACGTAATTCACGTCATAGAAATCCGGCAGTCCAAGAGCGTGTGACAACTCATGACACATCGTGCCCACACCATCCTGCGCCCCGTTGTACAGCTCACACGTACAGCCGTACGCTCCGAACTTTATCGTATAGTCGTCGACAGTCACAGACAATGTGCTGGTTCCCTCTTTCGGCCAGATGAGATTAGCGTCATCGACACTATAGTTGTTCTCTCCCTCTCCAGCGTAGATAAAGAACACCATATCGACTCTACCGTCCGCATTATTGTCGAACGAAGACCACGACACGTCATAAGAGGATACAGCCTTCTTACATGCCTCTGAGTAGAACTTGGAGATATTGACATCCTTACTGTTGCCGTTGTTCTTACCATAGTATGAGTAGTTATTGTCCAGCGTCACAGGACCTATAACCTCAAACTCCGGAGTGAACTTGCCGAACGACTGTTCATTGAAATATGCGTAGACAGACTTCAAAGATGTACACGCCTTACCTTCTTTCTTGTTAAGGAACTCGTCGTACATAGACTTGACTTCCTCGTCAGAGCCAGCCACTGTGAATGACTTGTCCTTGAACTGCACAAGGACAACCGGCACCTTAGGACTTCCCGTACAAGGGAGAGGAGCTGATGAGGCCTGGCCTATCCTACGCAAACGCGATTCCTCATACGAAGATGAGTCCTCAGAACTATCCGTGGTATTCTCGACATGTCCTCGTCTCGGCAGAATCTGCGCGTCACCAAATGAGACGAGAACCGAAAAAAGAACGAAAAAGACAACTCTCTTCATAATTATAGAATTTAAGTTTAACATTTATTCTTAACACACACAATGACGACATTCAGAAACTCGCCTCGCTACTTTCCTCGCATTTGCTGGCCCTGTAACGTTCTAACTCACCCATCACACGCCTCATCACCCAGACGACCACAGCAGCGTCATCAACAAGTCCCGTTGGCAGAATGTCCGGAATCACGTCGGCAGGCGTGACAAGATACACCAAAGCGGCCACAATCATCACAAGACTGGTAAGGTTGTAATGTTTGTACTTGCCGGTGACAACGTCCTGAACATATGATGTCAACTCGAACACGTCATCACGGACCTTTCGCAAGCCATCTTTAGAGACATACTCGTCAACCTCATCGGCCAGCTTCTTAAGCTGACCTGGATGCGTGACATAATACCACGCCAATGACTTCCACTTTCCTTTTCCCAACATAGTGCTTTTGTAAGATGCGCCAAATATAAAGTTATTTCCTTCAAAAAAAACAAAAACCGGAAATAATCACTTGCTGTTAATCTGCTGATTCCTATATGCGCTCGGAGTAATGCCAAAATGACGGGTGAAGTTTCTATGGAAGGTGACATAGCTGTTGATGCCACACTCCATGGCTATAGCCTCTATCGTATACTCAGGATGCTCTCTCATAAGAGTCACCGCATACTCAAGCCTCAAGTCCGTGATGTACTCCTTATAGGTCGTTCCCGTCTGCGTCTCAAAATCCTTTGAGAACGTGCGCTTTTGTATGTGCAGCTCGTCAAGCAGCTTCTCTCGGTTGAAATTTTGGTCAGCGAACAGTTTCCTGGAGGTAATCTCATATATGAAACGGGTG
This sequence comes from uncultured Prevotellaceae bacterium, assembly GCA_937900485.1. Lineage (GTDB taxonomy): Bacteria > Bacteroidota > Bacteroidia > Bacteroidales > Bacteroidaceae > Minthosoma. Next base: position 2,816 of record CALCEL010000074.1, on the reverse strand, counting down.
ATGGCAGGGTTATCCGACGTCGACGTGTCCTCTTTCTGACCGTCGTCATTGTCATCCTTCTCATCATCGCGCTCGTCCGCATTGTCCGCGCCAAGCAACGGCTCACCAGTGTCATCCTGTGAGTCCGACTTAACTGAATATTTCTCCTGTTCAAGTCTCAGCACCAGTTCCTTCGACTTGACATACTTGTCAATGCTGTCGGCGAGAGCCTTATTCTTCTTCTTGATAGCCACATATCTGGCATAGACCAACAGTCCGCAACTCAACACCATGAGAAAGAGCACCGACGACAAGACCATATAGGCGCGCTGTCGAAGCACGACCTCCTCTTTCTTCTTAATCTGATACATGGCATCAATCTCCGAGTTCATCTCCGCCAGCTCATCGTCATACATCACACTTGACACGGAGTCATTATAGGCCTCCAGCTTATCCCTGAGGTCATACGCCCTCTTCCAGTCGTTCATCCTGCAGTAGAACTCGATAATGTATTTATACCTGATGGATGTCTTCTCCACGGTGCTGACTCGCTCAATGGCATCATGAAAATCTCCGTTGATAGCGCTGTTCATGGCTTCCACACGTCCCACATATAGATTGTAGGTGGCTGTGTTCTTGTCCTCCGTCTCCTTGAAATCATTATAAGTTGCCCGGAAGTTATCCTTATCGTCACAGAAATAATATATCTTAACCAGCATCGCAAGCAGCAGGCTGTACTTAGGGTAAAGCTCAAGTCCCTTGCGGGCGAACATCTCCGCTCTCTTGTAATCACGCAGCTCGAAGTAGCACTCCGACAGATATGCGCAAAGGTTAGCCTTCGATTTATTGCTCGCCCTGGTTTTCTCAGCACAGTCAAGGGCTTTAAGATAATTCTCAGTCGCTCTCTTGTAGTTCTGCTTCTCTTTCCAGATCATCGCTGTTGCCATATAGCCACAACGCAATCCGAACATGTCTCCATTCCTCCTGGCCTCATTCAGCAATTCTCTCGCCGCCAGCTGGGCAGGACGCACATGAGACATGTTGACGTAAAACGACACGGAATTAAGCATGAGGTTATAGTAACGACTCGTGTAACCACATTGTTTCGAACACTCTATCGCCTTGTTGTTGTTCCTGAAAAAAGCCAGCGAGTCTTTCTTGTAAAAAGCATACGTGGCCCTAAGGTAGGAAGCGTAGAAATGACAGTTATACTCGTCATAGACATTCGACATGTTCTCCAACGTGTCGGCAAAAGCCAAAACCCATTCCTTATCTTTCTCCGACTCGGCAAGTCTGTATCTGGCTCCCACTGCCGTCGGCACACTACTCCAGAAGTCACTCTCATCCGCTCCATAGACACAAACCGGCAAAAGAACAAAAAGAAGGATGTAAAACAATCGCATTGATAAACACATAGAACAACCTAGTAATGATTCGTAATGGCAAAGTTAGCTTTTTTTTTATTGCCTGAGTCACAGACACATTAAAATGCAAAGATTTTAGTAAAAAAATAGTAATTATTAACAAAAAGAAATACACCACAAAGTTTTTTTCATAACTTTGCAGTTGAAGGTTTGCTTAATCCAAAACACTATTTTGATGAAAGAGATAAACATAACAGAAAGGGCGCACAAAGAAATCAAAAAGCTCTTTTCATATCGCAATCAGGTGAATACTCTTCACAATGACCCTGAACTCACTCAGGTGTTCGACAACTTCGCTTTCGACGAGTCTCTGAAGCTCACCGAGGGCCCCGTGCTGGAACAAACTCGAGTGATGTGTATCTTGGCGTCAACCATAGGCTGTAATGCCAAAACGGAATTCAAGCTGCACGTCGACGCCTGTCTCAACGTGGGCATAAAGCCGAGCATCATAAGGGAAATAGTATACCAAGCCGTGCCTTACGTCGGATTCTCAAGAGTGGTAGACTATATACCAATTATGAATGAGGTGTTCGCTAACAACGATATTCGTCTGCCTCTACACGACCACTCGACGACAACAAGAGAAGATCGTGTTCAAAAGGGAAAAGAAACAATAGACGCTATCTTCGGACAAGGAACCGTGGAAAATATGCTCGCCACTTCACCTAATGGACAGGAGCACATCGTAGAGTTCCTCGAGGGATACTGTTTCGGAGATTTCTACACGAGGACAGGCATCGACCTGCAACACAGAGAGCTGATAACTTTCTGTCTCCTGGCTTCAATGGGAGGATGTGAGACACAGCTTCACTCTCACGCAGTAGGAAACAAAAACGTAGGAACAACAAAGACCGAGATGATTGCCGCAGTGACAGCCATGCTGCCTTGGATCGGATTCCCACGCTCTCTCAACGCACTAGCTGTCATCAACAGCGCATACGCCGAGAAACTAATCTGACATGACATCCACATGATAAGCAGAAAAAAAGGAAGTGACCAAAAGTCTCTTCCTTTTTGACAAATTGGGATTCATATCACAACGACCGACACAAAAGAATGTTGCCTGACACTTCTGCAAATAAACAGATACGACATGAAAGAAAGAATCATAGCTCTTCTACTATCCTTGACCATCACGCTCTCTTACGCTGACGCTCAGTCATACGAGACTCCTGAATATTCTTTCCAACAGTTCGAGCTTGGTGACACGATAGACATATATGCCAACGACACACTGACCATCAACTATTTCTACAACAACGAGACAGGAGTAGTCGACGGATGGGAGGCCAGCATCGAACTTGACAACGAGCTGAAGGCGAGAAACACAGGCAGCAGCTTTGTCATAACATCCAAGACCGCGGCAAGAGACACCATAAAGACACACGAGGTGAAGGTCACACTGACTAACAG